>CAZRPZ010000087.1:0-44298 GCA_964602215.1 uncultured Isosphaeraceae bacterium
TTGGTAGGCGAATTCGGGTTGCATGCTGCAGGAGTTGTAGTTGATGGAGACCATTGGCTGAAAACGACTGGCGATTTAGTCTTGATTCGCCCACTAAAACTATTGATTATTCCATTGATTTTCTTCAGTGTAATTTCAGGAATCACGCGAATTGGTGACCCTTCAAAACTTGGGCTCGTAGGTGGAGCAACCTTGGTCTATTACCTCGCCACAATGTTGATTGCTGTCTCGCTTGGCACAGTGTTAGTCACTTGGATTTCACCCGGAACGCTTGCGCCAGAAGTTCAAGCAACCCTTGTGCAAACAAGCCCCGCCTTCTCTGGGGGTGAGGCAGTCACCCAATCACTGGGATCTGCTTGGATGAATATCTTGTACCAACTCATTCCTGTCAACATTTTTGAAGATATGGTTAAAGTCAGACCACTTGGAATCATCGTCTTTGCTATCGCATTTGGTCTTGCACTCGCTGCGGGTGGCGACAAAACAAAATCAGCTCGAGATGTTTGCAATGCTGCATTTGAGGGATTGATGATTCTTGTTCGTTGGGTAATTTGGCTCACCCCGATTGGCGTCTTTTTTCTTGTCGCATGGACAGTTGGAAAAATTGGGTTCGGTACGATTAAAGGACCTCTAGGGTTGTACATGACGACTGTTCTCATTGGATTAGCAATTCATGGGTTCTTTATATTGCCTTGCGTATTATGGTTATTTGCAAAAGGAAACCCTTATCGATTCATGTGGCGAATGAAACGGGCACTCATGACAGCAATTGGGACTGATTCCAGTTCAGCCACGTTGCCTGTCACAATCGACAACGCTGAGAACGAAGGGGAATGTTCTAAACGTGCAGCAAACTTTGTGTTGCCACTGGGTTCGACAATTAACATGGATGGTACCGCTCTGTACGAAGCAGTTGCCGTTGTCTTCTTGTTTCAACTTTTTGGAATTGAGTTGGAATTCGGTCAACTTGTGGTGGTGGTCATCACCGCAACGCTCGCCGCAATCGGGGCAGCGGGCATTCCATCAGCAGGACTCGTCACCATGGTGATTGTCATTTCTGCTGTGAACATGAACCTAACCGGTTCCAACGATACGCCACTGCCAATCGCTGCAATTGGAATCATCATTGGCGTTGACCGAATACTCGACATGTGCAGGACTGCTGTAAATGTGTGGGGCGATGCTGTTGGCGCGAAGATAATTACGCGGATTGCACCTGACGACTAATTAACCTAGGGACAAGAAATGCTCTGCGTCAAGGGCGGCTTGGCAACCCATCCCAGCCGCAGTAATGGCTTGACGATAGT
The DNA here is from genome assembly GCA_964602215.1 of uncultured Isosphaeraceae bacterium. Classification (GTDB taxonomy): domain Bacteria; phylum Planctomycetota; class Phycisphaerae; order Phycisphaerales; family SM1A02. The sequence continues at coordinate 1,308 of CAZRPZ010000087.1, forward strand.
CTGAATCAGCAACATCACCTGCTGCGAAGACACCATCAATATTCGTTTTACTACTTCGCGAATTCAATTGCACATATTTTGCAGAATCCAATTCGATTCCGCTCCCCTCTAGAAATTGCGTCGTTGGTGTATGACCAATTGCAACAAATAACCCACGAACATCAAGAGTTGACTCCTCGCCCGTCACAGTGTCTTGCAAGAGAACCCCTGTTATTGAATCTTCTCCCAACACATCAATAACAACCTTGTTCCAAATTGGCTGAGCATTCTCTGATTCAAAAATTCGTTTTTGCATCGCTTTCGATGCTCGAAATTCTTCTCTTCGGTGAATGATGTACACTTTCGACGCAAATTTCGTCAGGTAACTCGCCTCTTCCAATGCGCTGTCGCCACCGCCGACAACTGCAAGCGGTTGATCTCTGAATGCGGGCAATGCACCATCGCACACTGCACAAGCACTTACCCCACCACCACTTCTGGCAAGCCGCATTTCGTTTTCTAAACCAAGCCAATTCGCGGTCGCTCCAGTTGCGATAATCACAGACGAAGTGAGAATTGTGTCCCCCTTATTTGTTTCTAGTTTAAACGGGCGATCTGAAAAATCACATGAAACAATATCTTCACCTCTAACGCGGGTCCCGAATCGCTCCGCCTGTTTTTGAAATGCCTGCATCATGTCTGGACCAGTAATTCCTTCAGGAAAACCGGGGTAATTTTCAACTTCAGTTGTCAACATGAGTTGTCCGCCGGGCAACACGATTGATGGTGATGTTTTTGGAACTCCTATACAAACTAGTGGATTTAAGTCTGCGCGAGAAGCATAAATTGCTGCAGTCCAACCCGCAGGGCCACTCCCAATGATGACAATATTCTCAATTTCTGTCATACCTTAATCTAACCATCCCGCTTCTCGCTGAAGAGATTTTAGTGGTGGCCAAAGAATAATATCAATGCCACTATTCAAGCCGCGATCATCTTCATTGTTCCTCGAAACGCTGTACAACAAACTCTGACCAACCTTGACAACAACCTCTCCAGCATCTGTAAAGATTTTTGTATTTCTTATAATTTTTCTGTAATGGAATGGACCTACTGGAAACGTATAAAGCGACCTGTCGGCATCCGAACGTAGCAAGAGCGGTTGAAAATAATCAAGATTACTTGACCGCTGAAGAAGTTGAGCATACATCATCTTCAAACTGTTAGGGTAGACGCTAAAATGATTTTTGTACCCACACAATGCTGCAGAGACGGCAGTACCGTTAATTTGCGTTGCCAAGAAATCTCTTTCAAAAAACAATTCTTGAATATCTCGAATAATCAGATTCACCGCTGCATACTTCACAGGATTTGACTTCTTTAACTCTGTATCAACTTCGAGTTGTGGGTGAAATGATCTCATCTTCCACCTTCTCCACCAATCATCATAAATTTTGTTCAAGCGTGCTAAAGAATCCGTTCGACCTCGATGGATACTTGAGATCGATTGCCAATATTTCACTGCTCCAAACCGTGTAAATGGTTCTTGACTTGCTTGAATATCTGTCAGGATTTCCTTGAACTTTGCGGGGTCGGCATCCCCTGTTGAAGTAAAAAGTTCGGTCACGATGGCTTCACCGACAACATGGTCTCCTTCTGGCATAAGCAATCGAGTAGGATCCACTCGAAGATATGGGATTCCATCCCTAGCAAATGCGCGGAATTGGGAGGATGTAATTGATTCACGGTATGAATAAAACATATCTCTGGTGTTCGACAACGCGTTGCTCAGCATTGGCATAAATGCTAACTGCTCTTTTAAAAACTCTCTGTCACAGAACTTCCTTAAGACAATCAATTCGGACATCAACAACTGAATTGCACGATCGGTTTCCCCGATTTCAAATAGACGATACAACTCTGCTGTTGACCAAAGACATGCCAGTTGAACCGATTCGACATATCCAAAATGAAAACTATGCAAAAATCCATCGACACCAATTTCAGCAACAATGTCTTTCGAAAGGTAGGCATCTGGAACATTTTCGCTTCCATACGGCATTCCAATTAATGCTCGTTTAGCAGATTCCAAAAACGCTCCAGCCATGTGTTCGTTTTGCTCTGCCCATGAAACTACATCTGACCAGCCCTCCATTCCTGGCCAGACTGTATTCATGTTGAATTCGTTACTTAGAGGTGTTGGGGGTGGTGTGATTTCAAGACACGCATCAAAAAAAATCCTCCAAGACTTTACATCTTCACTCCCGATTGTTGATGCCGAGTTATTTAATTTCTCTAAGACGTCATCTCTACTTCCTGCTTGAGCGGGTGACTGCATCAGGGTTAATATGCCCAGTAATATCAAAACTCGTGAAATCATCATTATTGGTCCTCTCTTGGTACTCAATCCGATTGTGGAAATGCGAGTGTACCAGATGAGTAGTCTACTGGTCTTTCTTTGATTCTGGCGATATCATGCACAATTCTCGCCCGTGTCATAAGGAGTTCAAAATGACTACAGTTGGTGTCCCTACTGAAATAAAAACTGATGAATACCGAGTCGGTATGAGGCCGGTTGGTGTAGAAATCCTGTCTCGAGATGGACACAACGTCTTTATCCAATCAGGGGCTGGAAATGGGTGTGGATATGAGGACGCGATGTATGAGGCAGCGGGAGCGACGATTTTGCAAACCGCAGATGAGATTTGGGCATCATCTGACATGATTGTCAAAGTGAAAGAGCCCCAGCCAGAAGAGGTCACACTCATCCGAGAAGGTCAAACTGTTTTTACATATTTTCATTTTGCTGCGGATAAGGATCTTACGCTCGGTTGTTTAGACCAAGGATGTATCTCAGTCGCGTATGAAACATTAACCGATGATTTTGGACATCTTCCTCTGCTGACTCCAATGAGCGAGATCGCTGGAAAATTGTCTATTCAAGAAGGCGCAAAATATTTAGAGCGACCACAAGGTGGTAGAGGGATTCTCCTAGGAGGTGTTCCGGGAGTCGATGTGGGAAAAGTGCTTGTGCTTGGCGGAGGGATTGTAGGAACTTGTGCAGCTCAGGTTGCCGCTGGGATGGGCGCCGATGTCGTCATCATGGATATTAATATAGACAGGATGCGTCAACTTGGTGAATTTATGCCAGTAAATTGCCGCACAATTTATTCCGACCCAGAAGCGATTCGCGCACATCTTGCATGGGCTGACCTTGTCGTAGGTGCAGTTTTGATTCCGGGAGCAAAAGCACCAAGTTTGATTAGCAAAAGTGATCTATCTCACATGAAATCTGGCTCGGTTATTGTTGATGTTGCAATCGATCAAGGGGGTTGTGTTGAAACTGCAAAAGTTACAACTCATAGTGATCCCGTATATACCGTCTCGGATGTTGTTCATTATTGCGTTGGCAATATGCCTGGCGCAGTTGCAAGAACTGCAACTCAAGCATTGACGAATGCGACCATGCCATGGGTGTGTAAACTTGCTTCTTCGACAGCGGACAAACTTGCCAAAGCAGACAACCATTTCGCAAATGCAATCAATACGAATCGGGGAATACTTACAAATAAACCGGTTGCTGAAGCACACGATTTGCCATTTGAACCACTGACTGTGTAACAAACAGATGCAAACGTATTTTGACAATGCTGCGACTTCACACCCAAAACCAAATACGGTTCTTGATGCAATGTCCTCTTATCAGAAGCAGTGTGGAGCAAGTCCGGGAAGGGGCTCATACAGCCAAGCAAGAGAAGCAACAGAAACCCTAGACCAATGTCGGTTATTGTTATGCAAACTTGTCAATGCGCCTCTCTCAGACCATTGCATATTTACGTTAAATTGCAGTGATGCTCTCAATCTCGCGATTATTGGAATTTCAAACCATTTCTTAGGGTGTGGCGAGCCAGTTCATGTTGTAACAACTGCAATGGCTCATAATTCTGTGCTTCGTCCGCTAGAAGCACTGAGGGCTTCTGGTGTAACACACACCATTGTTGATGTCGATGTCTCAACTGGTGTAGTCAATCCTAAAGACATTGCAAATGCAATTACACCACACACTCGTCTTGTTGCAGTTGCACATGGTTCAAACGTTACAGGAACACTCCAAAATCTCAAAAGGATTGGTGAGTGTTGTGGAAAAATTCCTTTTTTAGTTGATGCAGCGCAAACAATGGGGCATGTTCCAATTGATATCCAATCAATGAATATCGACTTGCTTGCATTTCCGGGGCACAAGGGATTGCTTGGACCACTTGGAACGGGTGGACTTATTATGAGAGACGGAACTGAACACGTTGTGTCACCAGTTCGTTTTGGAGGAACAGGAAGTGAAAGTGATTCACCTTCTCAGCCAACAACTCTTCCTGATAAATATGAATCTGGCTCACACAACATGGTCGGAATTACTGGTCTTGCTGCTGGGGTGGACTGGATCCTTGAACAAGGTGTTGACAAACTCTACGCCCATGAACAATCACTAAGTAGACAGTTTATTGAAGAAATGACTCAATGCCCATCCGCTTCGATAATCGGTCCCCAAACAACCGAGAATCGTTGTGGGGTATTCTCTCTTGACTTCGAAGACAACCCACACGCCATTGCAGCCCGACTTGAAGAATATTCTGGAATTCAAACAAGATCTGGTTTGCATTGCGCACCCTTTGCTCACGAAACGATGGGAACGACTCATCGCGGTGGAACCGTACGAGTTTCATTTGGTCCGTTTCACACTTCAGAAGATGTTTCGTATCTTGTCCAGTCATTACTCAACGCAACAGAAAAGGTGCTTTTATGAATACACTCATCACTCAACGATTAGACGACGCCGCTTTAGTAGTTGAACAAATTCGTGGAACAACTGATGACATTGCGACAATCGCAACTCTTATCATTGATCGAATTAGTTGTGGAGGAACTATCATGGCTGCGGGCAATGGTGGCTCTGCAGCCCAAGCGATTCACTTTTGTGAAGAACTTACTGGAAGATACCGAGAAACAAGACCTGCACTTCCTGCAATATGTTTGTGTAGTGATGCTGCAGCGATGACATGTATCGCAAATGATTTCGGATGGGAGAGTGTTTTCAAACGACAGATTGAAGCGCACGCTTCATTCACCATCGAAGAAGATGAGAACGTGCTTTGTAATGATGTCCTTCTTGTATTCTCTACATCAGGCAATAGTGCAAATGTAATCGCTGCTTTACGGTGTGCAAATGAGTTAGGGCTTGCAACGATTGGCTTGCTTGGAAAAGATGGTGGCGATTCAGCCGTCTTGTGTGATCATTCAATTTGTATTGATGCTCCAGACAGTGCAGCGATTCAGGATGGACACCAAATTATCTTGCATGCAATTTGTGAGGTGATTGAAGCGTGGGTTGCTCATGAAATGGCTGAAGAAGTCTCGGGCGAATAAATTATCCCTCTCCTCCACCACCCTCACCCCCACCAGTTCCGCCATCTCTTGCGCCGGTAAATGTATAAGGTGGCGGAAGATGTTTCCGCCAATCATCATCCGCAGTAAATTTCTCAACAATTGTGCGACCATCTTTCTCTGCAGTTTCCATCCAACCTTCTGGTCTCATCGCTGAAATTTTATTCGGCAGATCTTCCCACTTCTCTTCGTTACGAAGATACACAGTTCGTGTTGGGAATGCGAATTCGATTTCAAGTTCTCCTGCAAGTCGAATGATGTCAAGCATGAAACGGTGACGCTCTCGTAACTCGGTAGGCCAATCTGGCGCTTTCCAGAAAACGTAGACCAAAACATCTAAACTCGACCCAGCAAACTCGTTCAACCAGACTTGATAGTAGTCTTTTCGTGTGTAGGGGTGGATACGAAGCAACTCTCGAATGCCTTCACAAAATGCAGCGATTTTTTCTGGAGGGGTTCCATATCCGACGCTAAGCATTTGCTTCCACCTACGGTACCTTCGCATTGAATAATTGTTGCACTTCGTTGTGACTAAAATTGAGTTTGGAATCGTTACAATCGTATCGTAAAACGTTCGGATTCTCGTTGAACGAATACCAACAGAATCTACAGTGCCTTCTACATTATCAACGATAACCCAATCCCCAATTTGAAATGGCTTGTCCAAAATAACTGTAATCGAACCGAAGAAGTTTTTAATCGTATCTGTTGCTGCGAATGCAACACCTAAACTGCCGACTGAAAGTATTGCGATAATCGGAGCAAGTTGTATTTGCATGCTATCTGCGAGATAGACAAGCCCAAGAACAAGCACTCCTGCTTTTAATGACTTGCGAAGAAGAGGAACAAGTAAATCATCAAGTTTATTCTGCGATGTTTTTGCTTTTTGTTCTGCAATCCAAGCAAGCAGATCCGTCCCTTTAAACCCAAACCAAATCACAGCGATTGTGATATAAATTTGTACAGCCGGCTCAATAATACTCTTTGCAGTAGCAGGAAGATCAAACAATGGCATCAACGCAAGCCACACACCACCGCCCGCTGCGAGCCCTGCTGGACGGGGAACTGACTTCAATATTTTTACTAAGTGAGGATGACCCTCTTCAGTATGTGTAAGAGATTTCAACCCTCGACGTAATATAATACGGATTGCAAAATCAACTACAACTCCAGAAATGATTGCAAGAGCGATTGCTAGCCATCGCCAGATTTCCATCCCAAAAAAGGTATTCATCATCCAAGGCGAGAGATATTGCTCGACCCATGGTATTTGGTTGGTGTTTGTCGTTGCGAACAGTACATCAATAATAAGCGTATGAACCATCTTGGTCATGCTACGGCAGAACGGCTTTCTTTGTTGAAAAAGTGATATTTATATTACCTATATTCACATAGTATTCCGCGCTACTCGAATAACCCTCACAAACGGATTTTTATAGGAATGGTTCAATAAGGACAACTTCAGAAGCCACAGGAGTGATGCCGAAGATGAAATCAGATACCCCATCGGGGTCTTGAAAGCACTTTAGATGCGATTTAAACGTCTTACATTCTTACCCCTCGTAGTAGGTCTACTTTCCCTTCAGGCGAACGCCGAAGTGATACAGATGAGTAGCACGAACGGTACGTTTATGCTTCGTTCTCATGAAATAGTTGGATTGTTCAACAACACGTCATCAATTTTCTCAACAAGTGAACTCTCAACTGTGCATGCGACATTACAGGGCTGGGGAATTGATACAGACGGGAAGATTACCATCCTTCCAGTTAACACGAATGCTGGTTTCTCACTCATCACACTTATTGACGAAGAGTTGGGCTTTGGCGATAGTGGAGCAGATGGAATGCTTGGGCTCACGAGCACCGCACCAAACACGTTGAAAATGTTTATCAACGATTCAAATCAAGATACATGGTCACTGATTCAACCACCTTTTGGTTCCCAAACGATGGGCTCTACATTTGTTTGGGGCTCAATGGGAAGTGGAGATGGGTTCGCATGGGGTGATCTTTCCCTTGGTGACGCTCTTTCATACAACTTTGTTGACCTTGATGGAGATGGTGGTGCAATCAACGCTGATGCATTTCAGTTTGTTGGGTGGAAGAATGGCGGGTGGGATGTCATTGCTTCAATTGGATTTAAAGTTGATGGGACTAGTGTATTCACAGGAACTGTCGTTCCTGCACCCCCTGCAGCACTATTACTCTCAGCACTCGCACTGAATTGCCGTCGCAGGCGTCGATAACTGTCGAACCCCGTTAGAATCTCAATATGTGTGAACAAAATTCTACTGCCCCGAAGCAGTCTGTCTTCATTGGTTGGCTTGGAGCATTACTTGTTCGGCTCTTTGTGCCTGCATGGATACTGTTTGGAGCTATCTCGAAGGTTCAAGGAGCAACTCCAAAGTCGCTGCCAAGATCTATTCTTGATGCTGGTGGAATCCTTGGGTTTGAAGACCATTTTCTCTTACTAGCTCTCCTTGTAGCAATCGAATTTTTCTTCATCGGAATCATGTTCTTCGTACCAAAACTCGCACGGATAGCTGCGATTATCATGCTCTCAATTTTCTTGGTTGTACTTTGCATTGAGATGTTTATCTATGGCAATTACGAAAGTTGTGGGTGTTTTGGAGAAAAATCGTTAGCACCGACAACGATGTTTGCAATCGATTTTGGATTGCTCCTGAGTGTTGTGATTTTCAAACCACGCAAGAGTAAATGTGGGCTGAATAAAGGAAATCGGAGTGTCATCGGCGCCACAATCTTTATTATCATTGCGTGGTTGTACACGTTTAATGGTCTTATCCATACGAATGAAACGCAATTGCCAAAGTCTTGGTATCCAAGTGACATCGGAAGTTGGGTTGGCAAGCCAGTTGATGAGATCAAACTCTTTTCATGGGTGAAAGAGTGGCCGCAAGACATTCAGAGTGGTAAACAATATGTCATCTTTTATTCGCTCACTTGTGATCACTGCGAAGCATTGCTTTATGCCTACTTCGAGTTCCCGACAATTCCAACAACTCTTGTTGCCATACCAGAATCAACAGAAGGGTTTAACTACGACGGTGCTTTTGAGAACCCTTGCTACGATTGTGCAAAAACAGAATTAGCCATTGGACCAGATTGGATTATTGGAACTCCACTCCTTGTCGCAATCGAAAATGGTATCGTGAAATGTGCCACTGAAAACGAAAAGTATGAGGAGCCAGTATGTCTGATTTGGTAGTGTCCGAAACGTTAGAACCAGTTCTAACGAAAATCGAAGAAGAATTTGATTCAGCAATTCATCGTTTACAATCTTTTCTGCGAATTCCAAGTATCAGTACTGATTCGGAATATGCCAACGATGTGCATCGTTGTGCTGAACACATCACCAATGATCTACAATCCATAGGGCTTGAAGCAACTCTACATGCCACAAATGGACATCCGATGGTTGTTGCGACCGATGATAGTGCAGGTCCAGAGGCACCACGCGTGTTGTATTACGGACATTACGATGTCCAACCAGTGGAGCCGCTAGAAAAATGGAACACCCCTCCTTTTGAAGCTGAAATAGTAGAAGGTGAAAATGGCAAACGAATTGTTGCTCGTGGTGCTTCAGATGACAAAGGACAACTGATGACGTTCGTCGAAGCAATTCGTGCTTGGAAGGAAGTTCATGGCACATTGCCTGTACGAGTTGTCATCCTTCTCGAAGGTGAAGAAGAAAGTGGAAGCGAATCTCTTGTCCCATTCTTGCGTGAACACAAAGAAACTTTACAAGCAGATACCTGCATAGTGTGTGACACCAGTATGTGGGATAAGGACACCCCCGCAATTACGAGTAGGCTGCGAGGATTGGTCTATATCGAAGCAACATTGCACGGTCCATCTCACGATTTACACAGCGGTGGATATGGGGGAGCTGTCGTCAATCCAGCGAACGCACTCACTGAAATTCTCGGTCAACTCCATGACACTGAAGGAAAAGTGCAAATCGATGGGTTTTACGATGATGTTGACGAAGTCAGCCAAGAGCAAATTGATCGGTGGAACTCTCTTGGTGATGCAGATGCATCACTTCTTGAAAGTTCAGGAGCAAAAGCAACATACGGTGAAAAGGGGTTCAGCACCCTTGAGCGATTATGGTCTCGTCCAACTTGTGATATTAATGGCCTCCGTGCTGGCTATCTCGGCGAAGGTGCCAAGACTGTCATTGGTGCAAATGCAACTGCAAAAATTAGTTGTCGCCTTGTTGCGCATCAAAAGCCGGAAATGATTCAGAAAGCACTCTTCAAGTTCTTGGAAGAACGAACCCCAAAGGGATGCCATTGGGATTTGAAAAGTTTCGGAACTGCTCCAGCAATTGCAGTGCCAACGGAATCGCCATGGCTTACAGCAGCAAGTAAGGCAATGTCTACTATTTTTCCAAACTCAACAGTCCTAATTGGCACGGGTGGTTCGATTCCAGTTGTAGGCGAATTCCAAGAAATACTTGGCGTCGATGCTGTAATGGTTGGATTTTCATTAGACGATGACTTAATTCATGCGCCAAATGAGAAGTTTGAAATGACTTGCTTTTATCGTGGCATTTTATCGCAAGCTGCAATCTTAGAGAACTATGCAACAATTCGCGTGTAGTTTTTGTTCACTTCTTGTCTGTTGTGCGATTGGGGTTGCACAAGATTTTACAATTACAGTCGACTCGCTTGGGGTCGGAAATACGTGGACAGCAGGCGTTGTTACGCCGCTTCATATTACGGTCACATCAAACCGTAATGAAGCCACAGCAGCTTGGATTCAGTGGGAGGTTCCAGACGCAGATGGGGACAGTGTGTTGTGGGGAAAACCAATCACGTTATCACCCGAGGGAAAGACGTCTGCTTGGTTGTACGCTCCTCTGCGACCTTGGGTTGACTCATCATTCGCTTGGAGCGTTCGCCTTAGAGAGTGGGATGGCAACGAACCAACAGGTGAACTCGCAATAACTCAATTTACATCGAACTCAATTGGTGCAATACAAACCGAATCTATAAACGGATGCATTGCTGTGTTTGGGAGCAGAAGAGTAGGACTCACCGGATATCAATCTTCTCAACTGAACATCACCAAACAAGAAAGCGCAACAATCGTTTCGGGTTTATCAAGCGCAAACTTGCCTGATGCGTGGCCAGCCCTTGAGGCACTTGATGTAATTGTGTGGGCTGATTCCCCACCCGAATTCACATACCACCAAGAACTTGCAGTGCAAGATTGGGTTGAGCGAGGTGGGCATTTTGTCATTTCATTACCAATGATTGGTAACCCATGGAATCTTGGTTCAGAGAATGGTCCCCTTTCATCCATCATTGGGAAGGTTCAAACAAATATTGAAGAGATACCAATCCGAGAATTCGATCAAGTCCTTGCACGCAACTGGGGCTGGCCTGCAATTCGGATGACTACTCGCACATTCAACTTGCAGAACACTCAGGGCACCGACGGTCAGTTGTATCCCATCATTACGCTTCCGAATACTCAAAAAGTAATTGGTGTTCAGAAACGAATTGGATTTGGAGCAATCACTATCATTGGAGTTGATCTCACAAGCGGACAACTTGCATCGCTTGGAATCCCAGAAACCGACGTGTTGTGGAATCGTGTGCTCGGGCGACGGAGTGATGCGCCATCACAGAGCACCGTGTCAAAATTAGAAGAACACGGTCAACTTTCAAAGACGATTCCGACTGAGACACTCCTCACAACTGGCAACTTAGTCGCGCAAGAAATAGCCATGTCCACAACTGCGGGCGGGCGACTTGGAACTGTGTTCATCATCATTTTGGTGTATTGGTTATTCAGTGGTCCTATTGGATATTTTCTATTACGCCAAAAACAGAAACAGCGTTGGGCTTGGGTATCGTTTGCATTGCTCGCCACGACATTTTCTTTTGTAACGTGGGGGATTGCTTCCACAACAGCAACTATTAAAACACCACTCAAACATGTCACCGTTGTTGATCATGTGTTTGGTGGAAATGGGCAACGAGCAGTTGGTTGGTGTTCTATTTTTCTTCCAACATTTGGAACTTCAAACGTTCAACTTGAAGGAACTCAGAACAATCTTCTTCTTCCTTGGGCTTCTCCTTATGCATATATGACCCCTCCATTTGTCGATCATCGAGAAATTGTTGTGAATCTTCATCAAGTTCCTCACACATTTAACCAACCCTCCAGAGCAACCACTTCAAACTATTCGTATGACTGGATAGGTGGAATCGACCATCCATTTTATAACACACTCATCCGAGTCACACCAAACGACGAACCCACTGTGACTGTAAGTCGCGATCGACCTCTAATTGGCACTTTACGCGGTTCGATTGTGAACAACATGACAAAACCACTTGAAAATGTGACAATCATTTGGGTTACAAACTCTAAAAATTCTCTTGCTCAATTTGGTCGTTACCAAGATGGCTCGCCGGCTCCTTGGATTGATATAAATCAAACTGGACAAACACTCAACAGAGCATTCGCGTGGAGGATGCCTACGTGGAGAACCGGCGAAACAATTGATTTCTCTTCTTTTGATGTTTCTCCTATGTCTGATTTGCCAACCGCAGTGAAGAGTCGATACCAACACAAAGAACAATTTGGCCGCAATATGTTGTCTAGAGGACAGGTAGAGTCGAAAAAAGATTGGCGAGCAAAAATGGAAATGCTCTCACTCTACTCTCACCTTCAGCCACCTATTTATCAAAAAAGTCCTGAATCTCAACAAAGCCCATCCTCACACCATTCCATCCGTGTTGGCGGTCACACGTTAGATTTTGCTGATTGGTTTGGAAGACCATGCATTATTGTGATGGGGTTTATCCAAAATGCTCCGATTCCTGTCCCCATTTCAGTCGATGGCGAACAAATTATGCAAAGTACTGGTGAAACTTTTGTACGCTGGGTTTATCCTTTAGGAAATACACCATGATTCAAACTACAAATTTAACACGGAAGTACGGCGAGCTCATCGCTCTTGATAATCTAAATCTTCATATCAATGAGGGCGAGTGTTTTGGATTTATTGGTCCTAACGGTGCAGGTAAAACAACGACGATTAAAATTCTTGCAACGCTACTCAAACCATCGTGGGGAGAAGCAAGAATCGATGGAAAAGTGATTGGGTATCAAAACCCAGAAATTCGACCGGTCATTGGGTATGTCCCTGACTTTATGGGCTCGTACGACGACATGATTGTCAGTGAGTATCTTGATTTTTTCGCAACGTGTTATGGGCTTGATGGCTCTCAACGAGTAAGAGCTGTTGGGGACGTGCTTGAACTTACAGAGTTGAATTACAAAGCAAAGTCGCAAGTTGCTGGACTCAGCAGAGGAATGAGTCAACGACTTTCAATTGCTCGCGTCTTGCTTCACGACCCAAAAGTACTTCTGCTTGATGAACCCGCATCGGGACTTGATCCTCGGGCAAGAATTGAAATACGAGAACTTCTCAAAGAATTGCATCGCATGGGGAAAACCATTCTTATCAGTTCACATATTTTGCATGAACTTGCCGAATTGTGCACAAGTGTAGGCATCATCGAGCAAGGCAAGTTGTTGTATTCTGGCAATGTGCAAGATATTCTTACGAAAGCGAAGGTGGGGCAAATTATTCATATCGAAGTCACCGAACGAAGTGAAGATGCTGCAACGTTGCTTCGGAGCGTAGATGGTATTCGTACGGTGGATGTCATCAGTGAAAATGACCGGAATCGCATCGACGTAACAGTCGATGCATCATCAACACTTGATCAATCCGAACTCCCAAATCGGTTAATTGCACAGGGATTTCGGATTACATCAATGCAGGGTGAACAGATTAATCTTGAAACTGCCTTTATGCGATTGACCAAGGGGCTTGTTGGGTAGTTTTTGGTGTCAGACACCCGGTGTCAGACACCAAAAATAATTGGGTACAATGCACGATTATGGCACGTTGCCAAGTCATCTTGCTCGCAGATCAAAGTCGCCCGAATGTTGGGGAAATTGCAGCTCAACTTAAAGAGGGGCTAGCTGATGTCGTTGAATTCTTGCCAGAAGAGGAAAATCAACTTGAACATGCAACCCTAGCAATTGCAATTGGTGGGGATGGAACTCTCATTAATCATGGAAGAGCACTCTCAGGAAGTAGCGTTCCGATGATTGGTGTCAATAGTGGTCAACTCGGATTCTTGGCGAAATTTGATGCCACTTCACTTATTGAACATCGAAATTCAATTTTCTCTGGAAACACTCCAACAATGGAGGTCATGCTTCTTGAAGTTTTGGTCGATGGCAACGAACCAGCAATTGCAATGAACGAAGCAATGATTGCCGCAGGAAACCCCTTCAGAATTCTTGAACTTGGATTATCTATCAATGGGGTTCCAGCACCGACACTTCGGGGCGATGGAGTTATTGTTTCTACGCCAATTGGTTCAACTGCACACAATGCATCTGTTGGAGGTCCGATTGTAGACCCTTCTGCACAAGCATTTGTCTTTACTCCCCTAGCGGCTCATTCACTTGCTGTACGACCAATTGTCCTTGATGCTCATAACTGCGTCACAGTTGAGCTTCTTCAGGCCAATAGTGGTACATCTCTGGTCATTGATGGCATCGTCCACAGCATATTACAAGAAGGCATGAAAATGACTGTGAAACGGTCATCAAAAACACTTTCTATTGTCCTTAACCCTTCAGTGACATACTGGAACACGCTTGTTGATAAACTACACTGGGCTGCCCCTCCCGGCTAACTTGCTCTACAGATGAAAATGGTTCAAAATGATTGATCTCAAGTCACTTCGTGAAAATCCACAACGATTTATTGATGGTGCCGCTGCTAAAAATGTAGAGGTTGATATCGCAACTCTTCTTTCACTTGATGAGCAAAAACGTTCTCTCACCAGACAACGAGAGGAACTCCGTGCTGAACAAAAGATCATTTCAAAAAAAATAGGTCCTGAAATTGGCTCGTTAAAAGGAAAACTCAAATCTGCAAGTGAAGAAGAACGGGCAGAAATTGAATCAACACTCGCAACCCTTGAAGCCAAGCCAACCGAGTTAAAGGGAGAGATTCAACGTCTCGATGATTCGATTTCGGAACTCGAGCCTCAATGGAACGCACTGCTTCTTCAAATTCCTCAACCACCAGACAGCGATGTGCCTGTCGGATTTTCTTCCGACGAGAACGTGCAACTGAGTATGTGGTCTCCTGATGGATATGATCTTTCTGAATCATTTGCTCAGAACCGTGGATTTCAACCGAAATCACATCTTGAACTTGTGCAGGAACTTGGGCTTGCAGATTTTGAACGTGGTGTGAAGATGGCTGGAACAAGGCATTACATCCTTACAGGAAATGGGATGCGATTGCATCAAGCATGTTTACGTTTTGCGTTCGATTTCATCACAAGCAAATATGGGTTCACTCCAATGTCTGTGCCTGTCATTTTGCGTGAGGAATGTATGGTTGGGACTGGATTCTTTCCTTCCGGTCGTGATCAGGCATATCACATTGAAGAATCAAGCCGCGGTTCAGGACATGACCTGTTCCTTGCTGGAACTGGCGAAGTAGGATTGATGGGAATGCATGCTGATGAAATTTTGGATGTGAATGATCTTCCAATCAAAATGGCAACCGTTTCAACTTGTTTTCGACGTGAGGCAGGTGCTGCGGGTCGAGACACTGCTGGTCTATACCGTATTCACCAATTTGAAAAGGTGGAACAAGTTATCATTTGCAAGGCAGATGAAAAAGAAAGCAGACAATGGCACAAGGAAATGATTGATATTGTCGAGCAACTTTTACAGAGACTTGAACTTCCATATCGACTTCTACAGTGTTGCACTGCTGATTTAGGTGCAAAAAACGCAGACATGATCGACGTTGAGTGCTGGATGCCTGGGCGGGGCACTGTAGACGAGCAAGAGAGACCCATGGGCGATTGGGGAGAAACTCATTCTGCTTCTCGGTTATACGATTTTCAGTGTCGGCGTTTAAATATGAGATATAGAAATGAAGATGGAAATAATGTGTTTGCCCATTCATTGAACAATACAGTTCTTGCAAGTCCAAGAATTCTTATCCCACTTCTGGAAATTCATCAACAGCAAGATGGTTCTGTCGTTCTTCCAGATTGTTTACACCCCTACATGAATGGAATCACAGTTCTTGAACCATCCTGTGAACCCTCATCAACATGACGTTGGTTGAGGTTCCACTTGCTGTTCGTCGACACAAACTCGTCTCGAGCGTACGCGATGCCATTCAAAACAGAGATATCGTTCTAGGAATTAGTGGAGGTGCTGATTCGGTAGCGCTTTTGCTCCTTTGTATCGCTGCTTCGATGCAGCATGAATCGTCATTCAAAATTATCGCTGGTCATGTCAACCATGGTCTTCGTGATGAATCGGATCAAGAACAATCCTTTGTTGAATCAATTTGTAACTCACTTGGTGTGGAGTGCATTTCTACACATGTTTCGGTACAGGCGAAGAACGGAAGTATTGCTGCAGGTGCAAGAGACGCAAGATATGAAGCATTGTGTGAAATTGCAAACGAATACAAGTTTTCAACAATTGCAGTTGCACATCATGCAGACGACCAACTTGAAACAATGCTAATGGCGTTATGTCGAGGTGGTGGTGCACGTAAACTTGCAGGAATGGCTTCGAGTAGGGCTCTGACTGACACAACAGAACTCATTAGACCGCTCCTGCATGTTGAGAAGAAATCGTTGATTGACATTTGTACGATGGCAGATGTTCAGTGGTGCGAGGATCCAACAAACAGCGATCGATCAACTCCGCGTGGGAGATTACGCCAAGATGTCATTCCAATTCTTCGAGAATTATGGTCTTCGGCAGATCGACATGCAGCAAATGCTTCTTCCTTACTCCACTCTGCTGTAGATGCATTCGATTCAATCATCCCTCATGGAACATCGTGGTCAAGAGATACATTGCAAAAACTTCCATTGTCTATCATCGCGGCAACTATTCACAATTCAATTGGTAATCACGCAACGTATGAAACAATCCAATCTATCGCAAAAGCGATTGTTGATGACAATACTGAACCGCGTACGTTTGTTTGTAAAAATGGATATGTTGCAAACGTAACTACTCATAAAGTAGAAATTCTTCACACATAACCCGCGGGACCGCCCATCACAACAACTCCGGCCTCATTCAAGTGATACTGCAACGTTCCACCTTGACTTGAAACGTAGTACGCACCATCAGCATTTGAGGTTGCAAAAACTGATGCCCCCCCCGTCCCAGAAGCAAGTGTTGGCCCCACGCCTCGCTCCCACGATGCACACGTTGCGTATTGGGATGCATCTTTTCTAGCAAAATGAACATTCATACCCTCTTGAAATTCTGGATTAGTCGAGATTTTCTCACCAAATTCATCTCTCAAACGAAGTGGATTCTCCTCAGTCCAGAACACGGCATTTGGATTTCCCATATTCACAAAATTCAGATTCGGAAATTCATCTATGTGTATTGATTCGATCATTGGCTTGCACAGCGTCACGGAAACTTCATTGCATTCATGAACAATACATTTGCTTATGCCTGAAAGTGTTTTGATGGTGACATTTGGACCGTCTACCATTTTGTTTCGCACCAAATGAAGGGCAACGCATCTCAAACCATTCCCACACTGTGTAGCTTCCCCCCCATCTGCATTGAAAATCCGCATGTATGCATCTGCTTGTTCATCATTTTGCACAAGTAAAAGACCATCAGCACCTTGCAGATTGTGTATGAGTTTCTCTGGCAAATCATCACCAAAGTGAATTAAAAACTGGTTCGACGCGCCATGCATTCGTACATTTTGCGGACTCTTCACACTACGATTCCTAGAAAAATCAGAACAACAAGAGCAATCTTAATTTTATTCACTCTTTGATTAATCGGAATATTATCCAGAGGGCATCCAACAAGGTCTTCAAGATTTTTTTGCCTCTGTTGAATTGATCCATGAAGAAGATCACCCCTATCGATTGGAATTTGATTAGTATCGGCAATCGCTGAAAGTGCCAAACTCAAGTTCTCAACCGCTTCTGGAGTTATAACTTCTTGCCCAACACTCTTAGAATAATCTACTGCAGCATACGCATCCGCTTGCTTTTCAAATTGTGTGGACAACAGAATAAACGAGAGAATCATAAGAACAAGTTGGCTGATTTGTACATACCCAGAATTTACATCTAACTGTAACCAGTCGCAAGCATGGTCAGACCACACCAGTGTACAAATCATGGAAAGAAACAAGAATGGCAGATGCCAATATCGATGATGTGCAAACTCATGCCTCACAACGGCAAGCAGTTCGCTTTTCGTTAGATTCTGAACGAGTTTATCCGTGAGAATAATTGTTTTTGGTGCGAACAGGATCCCAATTGCAAATGCATTCATAAGAAGAAGGTGCGTATGCCAAATATAAACTTTTGGGGTTCGTATCCCAGCCCGATGTCCAACAATAGTAATCGCGTCTTTCAGGGCTGAATCCTTCAATTCTTTCGCGTGTAGGATAAGCCGAATGTAAAGCGGCGATAGTAGAAACAGGCAGATGATGGCTGCTATCTCTGCGTTTTGCAAAAGACTCTCTGGTTGTGCATACAAATCAGTGGCTTCACCAACGCCCCATACGAGAAGGATCGGTACTAACAATAGAAGAACATCTACGCTGAGTCGATGTGATACCCAAGCAAGTTTTCTATCTATAGGCGAAGTAATCCACCACAAAAGTGCTAGGGATAGAATTGGAGGGAGCAAAATCAATACCTCATCATTGACAATGTAATTTCCAACGTACTCTCTTACGTACTCCATCCATCCGAATAAAAACAATGCGATTCCCCATGCGATGAGAATTGTAAACGCTAGGATGTCAATTCCAAATTTCGATTGGCGTACTTTTGGTGCAACGATGAGTGTAATTGCAGGAACAGCACACAAAAGGATTATCACCCATGCGCTAAATCCTTCAGTAACTGTACTCGCTGAAACTTCAGAAAGTGATAAACAGACAAGTAAAAATAAAGATATTGGTCGAATCATTATCGAAGTGAAATGGTGCCAAGATCGACTACAACATCTGAGTGCCTATAATAATCAACATTCATCGTATCTTCATTGATGTACGTAAAGACAAGACAATTTGCCCTCGTATTTGTTGCGTAATTCTTGTCTCCCATACCCGGACCTGCGTGATCACCGTTGCGATATTCTTGGGCATGAAAGTGAAAATGGAAGAGTGCGGTATATGCCGCATCGAACATATCTTGGGAAGCATTAAACCGCCTGTCATGATGTCGGATTCTTGGCTCAAACTCTACAATTTCAAAACGCCCCTCTTCATCGAGGGCAATCACACCACCGTACTCAGTTGTAATGTCTTCGTGATCACGCTGTGCATAATCAAATAGATGTGCGCGAACCTGGGGAACTTCAATGGCTTTAAGAGCAATTTCCAATGCAATTGCATCTCCCCAAGTTAACACATCTTTACTCGTTTTAAGGAGTTCAGCATTTGCTTGATAACTTCCACCACCTTCACGTTCAAAGTAATGTTTTTCGTTTTTTATTTTCTCTTCAACCGTGCGAAGTATTGTACCTTTCGGTCTTGATAAATCTCCTTGGTCTCCATGTCTTCGTAGTGAAACTGCAATTGGAATATCTCGCATCTCAATTGAATCTCGGTGTTCATCATTCAACTCTGCAAGTGTATCTGTAGCTTCGTTCCAAAATGCTTCATACTCTGGCTTTGCAAGTTCTCGTATCCAAAGAATCTCTTCTCTTCGATGAGGAACAACACCGAAATCATTCATCGCTTTGCGGAGATCAAGAAGAAACGCATCGTCTTCAGTAATAATTTTACTATTTAACAGTTCGATAAGACGATTGCGTTCTGTAAGTCGATGGAGCAATTCCCAGCACCGTGTTCGATACCCTTGTTTCCACGCCTTATTTGAGTTTACCAATGACATAAATACCACATCTACAATTGCATCCTGACCTACAAGTTGCACAAGTGCCTTGTATTCTGGACGCTCTTCTTCAGATTGCACCAGTGGCATGGGTGCTGCCCATGAACTGATGAGCGCTTCATCAAGTTCGATAATATTTTCATCTGCTATCCATTGACAGATCATCTTAAGCCAGGACAAATTATTAAGTCGTGGTAGTTGCTGTCGAATAATCCTTGCTGTTCCTGTTTGATCATAATTCCATAATCTACTTAAAGCAGCCATTCTTGCTTCATTTGTATAACCAGCTTTCCAGAGCAATCCCTGAAGCATTTCGCGATAATTTTTATTCTCAATTCCGACTTGCTCGTCGAGAAGGGTCATCGCTTTGATGTGGACTGCAGTAGGTCGGCCAGTCTCTTGCAATGTGACACTGGGATTTGTCATCGTTGGTCCACTACAGTGAAGTAGGGTCATTAGAATCGGGTAAAGTAGGATATTAGGTTTCATGATTGCACAGTGTACAGGTGGAAGCAAAGAATACGACTTCAGCGTACCATTTAGCAACATGACTTCTGGAAAAAAACCAAATGATGACCTGTATCAGAAAGTTGATGATGTAATTCAACTCATGCGACCTTCTATTCAAGCGGATGGAGGAGATATTGAACTGGTAAAGGTTGATGCAAAAGGAATTGTTTCGATTCGGTTTCTTGGGGCCTGTATCGGGTGTCCTTCGCTGGATATGACCCTACAGGGTGGTATAGAAGCCACACTAAAAGAGAGGGTTGAGGGCATTACGCTAGTACAGGCAGTTGAGTAGCATTCACAACATATTGACATTCAAGGGGTTGTACGTACGAATATAAATTCTTTGCTGGATATTACTCGCTGATTTTGCTACGATGTAAGTTGGTGGTTCGCGTAGGCAGCGCGATATTTCTCAAAGGAAGTAGCGACAGGAGGTTCGCAATATGTTAGTAATTACGCGAAGAGAAGGGGAAGAAGTTGTTATTGGAGATCCAGCAAATCCGCTGGGTGTGATTCGGATTGCATCAATTAAAGGTGATCGGGTACGTGTTGCGTTGGATTTTCCACGTGAAATTGCTGTTCATCGTCGTGAAATTGCTTCTGAAATCGCAAAATCTGGCCCTGCTATCGCAGGCAAAATTCGCCCCTCTTCAACTGAATAATCAACACCCCCACTCAGAGCTCCACTCTGAGAACTGCTCTGGGCAGTTAAAATGGCTCGCGGCATGTGGTGGGTCATGCCGCAAGCCAAGGAAGGTACGGCTGAAATTAATTCAGCCGGCTTGAGGAATGGCTCTCGGTACGGGCACGAACCGAGAGCCGGTGGTTGATCAGTATCTTGCGTCCGTGCAGATACTTTCTCTGAAATGAGTCTTCCCTGACTCATGTTGTGCAGCTTGTGCTGCAAAAATTTCAAACAAGGCGCTCGCATCATCCTTGACGCTGCATTCCTCGAATACTGAGCGTCCGTGCTCAGCAATAGAAATCAATTTGGAAGTATTCATGAACTTCCACCGTTCGTGCCACCCTTGTTCCGTGCACGCATCATGATGTCCTTTAATATGGAAAGATTCTCTTCTTTTTTCGCATTCCAACTTTCGTGGTTGAGTAATTCCAAATGATCCCCCACGCCGAGGACATACGCTTGCTTTCCAATTTCCGCTAATGAAAGTAATGCGTCGGGTAATCGTATCCGCCCTGCTTTGTCGATTTCGATTCGCCTCGATTGTGAAAAGAGAATCTGCTCGAACTCCATGACATCCTCGTCTGGAAGAAGTGATTGTTCTAATGAACTTGCCTTCTTTTCGAAGATGTCTTCGGGAGAAAGCCAAATCGTATCGTTGGGTCCCGGAGAAGCGTAGACAACCCCTGATGAAAAGCCAGCTCGCATCTCTGCAGGAAGAGAGATTCGAGACTTCTCGTCGATAGATCGTTCTGTTTCGCCTGTAAATAACATGTTGGGAATCCTGAGTATTCATTGCCAATCGACCCCACAGTACCCCACCTTTTCCCATTTTGCAACACTTTCATAAAAAAAGGTGAAGACAAACATTCTCGGACGTTGCATTTCGCTGATTTTGTGGCATCATAAGTACTGTTGTGGCAATATGTTCCGACGTTTTATGCCATTGCAAAAATAGTATGTCTGACGCAACACTCAATCCACATTTAATCCACAATGCCCTACAGAGCATCCCACATGCCACGTTCGTATTGACATGTTCTCACGATCACCGTCGAGATGGCATCATTACGAACTGGGTTCAGCAGTGTAGCTCAGAGCCACCGATGCTCGTTGTCGCAATTCCTAAGGGTCGAGCAATCGAACCGATGCTTCGAGATGCTCGTTGCTTTGCACTTTGTATGGTGACTCAAAACGACCGATCAGCGTTACGTTTATTCGGAACCGATCATGAACCAGATGAAGACCCATTCCTCTCGCTTGAAATCGACGAAGCACCGACTGGAATGCCGCTCTTGAAGCAATCACTCGTCTGGTTCGACTGTAAACTTGAAGGGCACTTATCCCCTGATGCCGATTGCAGGTTATATCTTGGACAAGTTGTTGCAGCACATATTGCAGACTCGAAATTGATTGCCCGTTATTCGAAAACTGTCATTGTCCCCCCAACTCATGAACGTCGAAAAACACCTCGTTCAAGTACGGCTGCTGCAAAATAACAACCATTTGAAACTTTTACACGAATTCGTGCATTCGCATTTGCAGTGACTCAATGAATCTGATGGGCGATGCAAAAGCACGAACAGTTGCAGCCCGTTGAGCAGATGTTTCCTCAAACTGAATAGGATTAGATGCAATATCAAGTAACCAACCGAATATTTCTATCTCATCCATAGCCCACGCGATGTGTGGACCTATAGTTGGGAGTGAAGCAACTGGGTGTTCACAAGAACATGCAAGAGGGGTCTCCTCCCAAGCGGCAGAAAGCACATCGAGAACGTTTAGGGAGTAATCGAATGTAGCGGGTGAAGGGCACCACGCGCAATCAGCTTGGCGAATGACATCAAGTTGTCGAATGGAAGTTGGCAACTCACAAATCATCTCATCTACACCATTACTTTTCGCAGCGTGCTCAAGCAACGCTCGGTCTCGATATGTTGAGGGGAGTACAAAAACTCCTCGCTGGTTTGCAATTTTCAACCGAACTGCCATCGCAACTATGTCTTGCCAACTCCCTACATCTCCAACGATAGAAACAAACAAGTCTCCCTGCTCGATAGCACATTCTTCTAGAACATATTCTCGGTCAAGGGTAAATGTTGATGGTTCAATCCCAACAAGCGGTTCTACAATCTGAGCACTGGGAACTCCCAACAAACTCTCGTTCTTCAACACCAAATCAGTAGTGGGGATAACTCGCCATGAACCATTTCCTAACTTAGCGAAGTCTATTTCGTCTACAAATGCACACGTCTCATATGTATGTGAACACTCTTCTGTCAACGACATCGCATGCCATCCCCAAGCCATAATGTTTGTGATTTGACTCCCTCGATTCTCTTGAATGTAGTTGGACAAACGGTTCGCGAGCGTTCGTGAAATGTCAGCAACTCCCCCAATTGATCCTAGAATTGGCACACCCTGTATTCTGTACTGCGCCTCCTCTTCAGCGGTGCCAATCAAGATGACTTCATGATCTTCTTGATTGAGTTGGCGAATAGTCAACCGCATCAATCCGAATAGAGAAGATGACGTAGTAGAATGAGTCGGAGAAATGATGTGCAACATCGACACGATTTATTGTCGCTCTAAATTCTCGCCTAATCGACCGATTGTGTGCGTATAGAACACCTTTGCAATTGCATCCCCCAGTTTTACTGCAAGTTCTTCAGCGAGTTCCCGAGCATCTGCAGATGAACTTACTCGATTTGGTCCAACGTTTCGCATATTTTCTGAAACTGTAAATGATGCAGCATCTGTTGGGAATAGGCGGATTTTTGATTCGACGGTCGTCACTGTATCGATGACTCGAATGGTACACGATGTTCTAGGATTCGCTGTTAATCCATCACTTGTTAAACCAAACGCTGTCATCTCGATATAAATCACAACCGATGCCCCGACAGCTTTTCCAAGTGCTCTTATCGGCAATGGCTCATTGTATTTGTCATTCGATGCACTCACACGTAACACGTCACGCGGAGAAATCATCGTCGTCAACACTTTCTTTGCGAGTAATTCGTTTGTCACTTTCTCCGCAATGACTCTACGCAATCGCGTGGGGTGCATGACGTTCCTACGATCATCGACGAAAACAACCGTGGGTACGTTTGGCAGGTTGAACAGTGCCTCTTGCTCAGGATCTGGGGTTGTGATGTATGCAGCAACTGCAGCAATATTGCAAGAAGACAACAGTGTGTAACAACAAATGAGAATCATCGTGATTGCTATTCGTATCATTGATCTAGCTCCGGCCGATAGCGATCTGGGTGTTTGGGTTCGACATGAAAATAAAACAACCATGATGTTTGTTTTATAAATTCGTTTAATAGACCTTGTTCGATTGTGCCTTCGCTTGCTTCTTCACGGCTCAACACAGAAGGGCGACGAGGAAAACCAGCCACAATCTCATACGAATCTGCGAAACCATCTTGTACATAACTTTCCGCTTCAATAACACCAATCATCGCAGAACAACGACCTTCCCAAAGCCAATGGTTTCCGGGAGGCGTTAGTGAGTAGTTTTGTAAATCGATGTAAACAACACGGTCAACTCCGAGTGATTTTGCTATTTCAGTTGATGGCATCGCTGTCCATTGTGGTGTTTCAAATTGCCAGCGAGCAACTGCGTCGGGTCGCAGTACTTCAACATTTTCAACATTTTTTGCGATTCGTCCAGCAACTGCCCCAGCAATCAAAGTGGAAATTCCGGGATGTTCATAGTGGACTGTCAAATCTGTATCAATCACAACCGCTACACGCTGCCCAACGAGTGGGTATTCAGCTGGCTTCTCGATTAACATCTGATCTTCCATCGCTTGTTTACCAGCACCTATGAATCCAATCGCTCCACAACCAAGAGTAATGGAGGGTAATAGAAATACAATTGCTATGCGGAGTATCAGATTCATTACAAAATGCCTTTGTGAAGAAGGATTTTAAAGCCCCATGCAATGATTGCGAGGGCAATCACAAAAATAAAAAGTCTTGAGGGTCGAATCCGATAAAGGAGCGGGCTAAAGGAATACCCCGTACACGCCGTGATAAGACCCCCAATCGCAACAAAAACAGCCACAAATGCAAGGAACATCCCCATTGGTTGGGTAATAAATGCTGTTGGCAATTCTCCTCGTACCGTATGGCTCCAAGCTGTTGTCATCCCACACGTCGGGCATGGGATATCCGCAGCGAGCACCCAGCCGCATTTTGGCAGTCCAAGTTGTTGATGTGTTCCGATACCCTCGCTAGATGGGGTGAGGATATATGCAACCGATAGCATTGCAAGGGCTGAAAGTGAAATACCCAATGCATGAATTCTTTTCGTACGTTCAGATTTCACAGGCAGATACGTTTCAATATTGGTTTCTTGCTCTTGCACAATCAGTACAGGATACCCTCCAAAAAGATTGTTGACTATATTCAATCGCTGATTTAAGGAGGGAGTAGATTGTTTGTTTCCATACAAATTACATCGCTAGAGCCAATTCTGAATAACAGCAAATTTCGGAACCCCAACTTCAGTAGTCTAAGATTAATTTAAGGGGGTACTGAACAAACCAGTATTTCCACCAACTTCAACATCCGTTAACAAATGAAGACGCACACCACTTCCGTGCAAATCAGCAACCGATACAGCATTGTCGGTAAACAGGTGTTGAACAGGTGGAGTTGAATGATTGATTTCTAACCCTCCACATGCAAGGGACAAAATTGAACTGTGTCGAATTACCCAGCCCTTCACAATCGTCAGATCTCTGAAATCTTCTGAGTTGGCAAGGAGGTGCAAACATCCCTCTCCATCAACAGCAAGTTCAACATGTTCATGTTCGGGACATCTAGGAGTAATTGCTAACAAACCATCAATATGTGATGCCAATGTGTTCGTACTCTCTATTTCTGTCGCAACGGTATGAACTGGTATTTGCTCGTCTTCTATAGGTTGTGAAGCGACCACCTCTTGCTCTTGGGCTGATGTGCATCGAGATGTTAAAGGAAGTTCATTTTCAATTGGAGCACTTTCTTGACCGACACTATTTCGGATGCGACTCATAAAATCAACCACATTACTTGAACGCGAGAAACTCACTTGAGATACGACCTTGCTCGAACTACTCATCGCAGGCAGCGGTTGCCCAACTTCAATTTGAACTCCAAGTTGGTGATGCGCGGTTTGAACAATTCGACTTGCAGCATCACTTGAAGATCGTTCTTCTGCACCAACAATGATAAGACGAAGTGGAGGGAGGGGTTGGTTCTCTCCTGTTGCTGCAATGAGTCCTTTAAGCAATCTATACGCACCTACAACGGCAGCTTGATCTGCGCCAGACAAGAGCGTGACGAAATCCGCATCGCAATGAAGGAGTGAAGTAGGGTCAGCATCCGAAGGCGGCTGGACAATCCAGTTCACATCATGCATATCAACTTGCGAAATCACGTCTTCAATAGAGCTACATGCCGTGATATCAACGGAACCTATCCCAATCGCGGCTACGTCTACGGTTTCCTCATGCATGCGAACTAAAATCGAAAGTCCGTTTGCTGCTTCGCGACCTGCGTAAGGCACAAGCCACAATCCACCCTGAACTGGTAAATGTGCGGGAAGGAGGAGTTCGATTGAGGTTCTCGATGCGGGTGAATCATCGCTGGTCGTGAACAACGCGGCGAGTTGGGCGTATTGTTCAGAACTCGGAACCATGATCACCTACCTCGGGTGTAATTCGACCCACAATTGGAGATGGTTGTTTGTGAGCAAATGTGCCAACTCGTCTTGCAAGTTCTGCTGCTCGTCCACCTTGGCTCGCGGTCACCTCAACGATAGGCGGTGGTGGCACATAAATATCTTCCAACCATTGCACGAGTGATTCGAAATCTCGTTCGGCTTCACTTCCAGGTGCAAAATCACAAACAGGTTGACCAAAACTTGCAGCTTCACGAAGTGTTTCGTGATCACGTATTACCGTTGGAGAGACTTCAGGAGAAAATGATTCCCTTAATCTTTGCAAGAGTGTTCGAGCTAGCGGGGATGGGCGGTGAATCGAGGGGATTATCCTGCATGGAAGGGGTTTCCCGATTCTCGCAATAAGAGCATCTACTGTCTTTCGTTGTCGCCGAGCACCTCGAAGGGAAAAGTATCCTGTCTCAACAGGAATCAAGGCCTCTGTTGCAGCCCTCAATGCGTTGTATGTCAACAACCCGATATTGGGTGGGCAATCAATAACACATCGATCAAAATCATTTTTCCATAATTGCAATACGCCTTGAAGTCTGCGATCACGATCTGGCATATTCTGAAGGACTCCACCGGGAGCTTCAAGGGCTGTGAGCATCATCGTACTAGGCGCAAGACGGAGGTTCCGAGAAATTTCCCACGTGTACTTCTCCTTATCAAGAACTCCGTCATGCTTTTGAATCATTGCTTCCCCAATGTGGTGTTCTATTTGTTCCTCAGGAACACCTAATCCTGCAGCACAATGTGCTTGAGGATCCATATCAATAAGTAGGGTTCGCAGACCACGTCGTGCGTAGATTGCTGCAAGGTTTATCGACGTTGTCGTCTTACCGCAGCCCCCTTTTTGGTTAACGATTGCAAATGTACGCAAATAGAATCCTCTCTTGGCTCCAAAAAAGAACCGACCTTTCTTTATCGGAAGTGCGTGGAGGTTTCCTTGAACAAGTGTTGTACAGCGACTGTCACGCCATATTGCATGCTGTTACGCAGACGCGCCAACAGATGTCCAAGCAAGACTGATTGTTGCCATGTCAATATCAGAAACGACTTCTGCTCCGTGTTCGGTTGGGAGTACCAAACGAATTGAAGAATCGATTGTTTTTTTGTCTGATTTCATGAGGGCAAGAAGGTCTTCGATGTGTACAGGAATAGGAAGCCGAACAGGCAAACCGATTGTAGAAAATAATGTTCTCGCTCTGTCAACGGTATCTGCTTCAATCATTCCAGTTGCTTCAGCGCAGGAAAGTGCAGCACAAATTCCAATTGAAACCGCTTCTCCATGAAACAACGAAAGTTCTGGCAGGGGTTCAATTGCATGTGCAAATGTGTGTCCTAAATTAAGGAGTGCCCTAGAACCTGCTTCTCGTTCATCCTCGGCGACGATTGCTGCTTTAATTGTTGCACATGTTGAGACAAGTTCAATTAGAGTGTCTGTTTCTCGATGGAAAATGGATTCAATGTTCTGTTCTATCCATGCCATCAAAGATTCATTTTCGAGCATAGCGTGTTTGACACATTCAGCCAGCCCGCACCTTAGCTGACGGTCATCAAGAGTCTGTAATACATCCACATCCACAACAACTGCTTTGGGTTGCCAAAATGAACCTGCCAAATTTTTGCCGAGAACATGCTGCCCATCAATCCTGTCGATTGGCACATTGACTCCTGTTTTCCCTCCAATCGATGCGTCCACCATCGCAAGAAGCGTTGTTGGAACTTGAATTAGTGGAACTCCTCTCATAAATGTCGCTGCAGCAAATCCACCAACATCCCCAACAAGTCCCCCGCCCATTGCAATCAATGGAATTTCTCTGTCACATCCATATGCAATCATTGAATCCCAAATTCCTTGGACTGTTTCCATTGTTTTATTTGATTCAGTCGCTAGTAACGTACAAGCATCCGTTTCTTGCGAGAAAGAATTCATGGCTACACTGCCGTGGGTCGATTCAATTGCCTCATCGAATACAAAAAAGTATTTTGAAGCAGGTGAAATTTCTCCTACTATTGAACCAAGATTGTTTAATGTGCCGCTCCCAACATGAATGGAATAAGACCTCTCTTCAAGTGGTACAAGTATGTTATTCATACGTCCTCTTTCGATTGCTCATACATCACCGCCAATGCCTCAGACGAATCCTCGGGCAAGACACCTGATACTTCTTCAGTAGCATCAAGAACTTCTTGCGTCTTAATTGTAACTCGTCGATTCACCTGTTTTTTTGATGTAGTCATTCTGTAAAATAAATATGCAAGAATCCCGATTATACCCAACAGTAGGAGCGCAAACAGTGTTTGTTCCGAGGCGACATCACTCTTTGTTGTGTTCAATACTCCGCGATTAGTAATGAACGTTGGATATGTTCGCTTCTGTTGATCTCGGCCTTCTATTGAAATGGTCTTGTAAAATACTGAGGGCGCTTGAATCGTTTGCTGAAGAGAAAATTGCGTTCCCCCCACGACATACACTCCAAATACAGAGTCATTTTTGTCTCGTACAAAAAGTTCAGTTACACCCTCCCAAGGTGGTGGAAGTTGTTCAACCAGTTCAATTTCCCCTGATATATAAAATAACTCTCCGCGATATTGAGTTGGTTGCTGAACAAGTGTTTGCATTTCTGGGGTTTCAAGGGTCTGGGCTGTACCCTCCCACTCTTGCACGTGTTCAACGAGTGCAGCAAAGCCCTCATCTCGAGTATCCAAGCCATCAACAACCGATTGAAGACGATTCTGAGTGTTTTCATCAATTGGAGTCACGCCACCAACCGCACTTTGCAGAGTAAATAGGCAAGAAAGTACAATTGATGTCCCTAGTCGCATTTTTGCAGGATACACGGTGCAGCAAGGTCATGAGTAAGGTATCATTCCTCGCCTCAGGGTCCCATCGTCTAGTCAGGTCAGGACACCAGGTTTTCATCCTGGGAACAGGGGTTCGAATCCCCTTGGGATCATTACAGGGAGGTTTTCTCATGATTTTACTGCCATTGATTCTCATTTCCTCAACCGGCGAATTGCAACCAATCGATGTTGAAGTTGCTTCGACACTCTCTTTTGAGAGACTCGCCCTCACTCAAAAACAACCAGAGGCATCTGAAGAAAAACCGATGACTCAATCCAACCTCACATGGGGTCGGAAGGATTCGTGGCGATGGGGTATTCAAGGCGGATACGCAAAAGATGTGAAGACTTCAGACAATACCCTCTCAATCTATGGTGTTGAATTTGAATATTTTCTTGAAGATGATTTAAGTTTAGATCTTGGATTCTTTGGGATGGATGTTGATCAAGTTGGCACAAATGCCAATGGATTTAATTTTACACTACAACTTCGTTGGCACTTTATGAGTGAAGAAAAGTGGTCGATGTTTTTGGAGGGTGGGGCTGGATTACTTCGCACAAGTGACGAAGTTCCATCAGGCGGATCAAAATTCAACTTCACTCCACAAGCTGGCTTGGGGATGTCATTTGATATTGGCAATCGAAATCGATGGCTTGTTGGTGTAAAATGGCATCACATCTCAAACGCGAACACGTACGATACGAACCCCGGACGTGATAGCATTATGGTTTGGACCGGAATTTCCTTTCCATTTTGATATTTACTTGTACGCAGCAATCGCCAACGATACATTGTGGCCACCGAACCCGAAAGAATTATTCAATGCGACCCGTATTTCCCGCTCTTGGGCTGTATTTGCAACGAAATTCAAATCAAACCCATCATCTGGATTGTCAAGATTGATTGTCGGAGGCATCACTCCTTCACCAATTGCTTTCACAACAGCAATTGTTTCGATCCCACCTGCGGCTCCTAGGGTATGCCCTGTACTTGATTTCGTCGAACTCATTGCAAGTGAATATGCGTGCTCGCCAAACAATCCTTTTACTGCTGCAACTTCAGCAGCGTCACCAAGTGGGGTCGATGTGCCATGTGCATTGATATAGTCAACTTGTTCAGGTGAGATTCCTGCATGTCTCATTGCTGTTGCCATTGCAGCCCGAGCACCACTGCCCTCAGCATCTGGAGCGGCAATATGACTTGCGTCACCTGTAATTCCAAACCCGATGATTTCTGCAAGAATGTTTGCACCTCGTGACTTCGCGTGTTCTAATTCCTCGACCGCAAGCACAGCTGCGCCCTCAGCAAGGACAAACCCATCACGAGCACGGTCAAATGGTCTCGATGCAAGTGTTGGCTCATCATTGCGAGTTGAAAGTGCTTTCATTGCAGAAAATGCACTGACGCAGACAGGGGAAACCGCACCCTCTGCACCCCCTGCAAGAATATAATCTGCTTGGTTTGTTGCAATGAACATACTTGCTTCTGCGAGTGCATGTGCTCCAGTTGCACACGCTGTCGCTGGGGCCGAGTTCACGCCACGCAAGTTGAACCGAATTGAAACGTTCCCAGAAGCCGCATTCACCATTAATTTTGGAACAGTAAATGGACTTAGTCGCCTAGGTCCTTTTGCCCTGAGTACACCATCGTAAAATTCAATAGTTTGAATTCCTCCAACTCCAGATCCAATGACAATGCCTCTTCTATAGGGGTCTCCTTGCTCCCAATTCAAACCGCTTGATTCCATCGCTTCGATAGCAGCCCACAAACCAAGTTGGGCAAAGCGGTCAGTCTTTTTTATTTCCCCTCGATCAAGTTTTTGAGATGGATCCCAATCACGAACTTCACCTGCGATTGTGGAAACCCATCGGTCATCTTGTTCAAAAGCGGTAATTGGACCAACTCCAGATCGCCCTTCTTTTAAACCATCCCAAGTTGACTTAACGTCGTGACCTAAGTCTGTGATTGCTCCCAGACCAGTAATCACCACTCGACGCTGATGTGTGTTTGCCACTGAAATACCTACTGTTATTCAGATTCTGTAGCTTCAACAATGAACTCTACAGCTTTACCGACGGTTTGAATTAGTTCCGCCTTCTCGTCTGGAATGGAGGTAGAAAATGCATCTTCTAGTTCCATCACCAATTCGACTGTATCAAGACTATCCGCATTGAGGTCATTTGCAAAACTAGATGTCATTGTGACTTCGCTCTTATCTACACCGAGTTGGGTTGAGACAATCTCTATTACTTTTGCTTCAATTTCGGCTTTAGTCATCGTTAAAAACTCCTTCATAGAACCGCGACTACCGCGGGTAACGGGATTATATCGGGTAATGAGTGAGGGTGTCCACGAGTAACCAAGTCCACCTTCTCAGCACGTTAATCCCCCGTCAACAACGAGAACCTGTCCTGTGAGGTACCCTGCATCATCGGATGCAAGAAAAGAGACAGCCGCAGCGATTTCCTCTGGGTTGCCATATCTGCGAAGTGGGACCATTTTTTCAACACTCTCCCGAATGACCTCTCCAAGAGCCGCTGTCATATCGGTTTCGATATATCCCGGAGCAATCGCATTCGCTGTAATCCCTTTAGAACCAAATTCTTTTGCAATAGTCTTCGTGAGCCCAACGATTCCTGCCTTCGCAGCGGCATAATTTGCTTGACCTGCGTTCCCGCTTAGACCAGTGACTGAAGTGATATTAATCATACGCCCCCATCGACCCTTCATCATTGGTCTCGCTGCTGCTTTGCAACCAGCAAAGACTGAGCGAAGATTCACGTTCATAACATCATCGAAGTCTTTGGTGGTCATCCTTAAGAGCAAGCCATCTTTTGTCATCCCTGCATTATTAACAAGAATATCGAGTCGGTTGTATTGAGAAACGATTGAATCAATGGTTGAAGCAAACGCATCACTATCTGCTAAATCGCAGACGTGGGTACTTGATTTCCCGCCAGTTGAAGAAATTTCTTCTTGAACTGCTTGGAGCGCCTCGCTATTGCGGGCGACCATAGCGACGACATGCCCGTCCTTTGCAAGTCGAGTTGCTATCGCTTTTCCAATGCCACGGTTTGCACCTGTAACAATTGCAACGCGAGAAACAATTTTATTCGTTTCTTGTGAAATAATGGATGCTCCGTATGTCTATGGACGACCTGCAGGTCCTGGACCGCTTGGCCCGGGACCACTGGGACCGCTTGGGTTATTGTTTCCACGGCTTCCATCTGATGCCTGAAGTTCGCTAGCCAGAGTGTATGACGTTTCTTCATCTGGCATCTGAGCAATTTCCGTTTGTTTGTTTTTCATAATAAAATAATTTTCAATCCAATTACCGCTGAGTTTATCGACGAGATTTGGCGGCGTTTCAACTGAAGTGAAAGTAACTGAATTGCCTTCATCATCGATATACCATAATTGAACTTGGTATTCTAAATCTATTTCATAAATTGCCATGACGCAAGATCGGCCATCCTGATTTTCGCCTGTTTTTAAAACAACTAGCGAGACTTCGTCCATCGATGAAGCAAGTCCATCGTTAATCATTGCGTCCAATTCTAACTGGTCATTAAATGAAATCATACTTTTTATCGTGCCAGTATCTGTATGAAGCATCGCATTGAAAAATTGCAGGATTGCTTTCCGATGGGATTCAGATTGTGGCGCTTCAATTTCATCAAGGTAGATTCGCTCATCAATAGCGAGCGTGGTTACGAGTTGCTCGACAGGAGTTGCTTGTGGTTTTGGGGGCGCTTTCGGTCGCTCTTGTACGAGTGGTGCAATTGATTTTTGTTCATCTTCACCACCACACCCTCCGGCTATAAAAGAGAAAGTAACACAAGCAATCAACGGTAATAATGTTCTACTTTGGTTCATCATGGGATTGTACCTTCACCTCACGGTTCACTCTTCGCATGAGACCCCGAAGCACTCCACTCGGAGCGAGTTCATGCCACTGACACCCATCATACCTTGAAGCCATCTCGTTGCAAGATTGAGCCCATAATACAGCACTAGTTATTTGCTCAACAAGTCGATTTTCGATGGATGCGGGCTCATGCAACTGGGCTGTTACATTCGACCAAACATCAATTTGAGGCGGGTGCAGTGTTGTGTTTTCAAGTGCTTTTCGCATACCTTCGGCTGCAGAAGCCATAAATGGAGAGTGGAATGCACCTGCTACAGAGAGGGGTGTAGCCCGAACACCTTTCTCATCTGCCATAGTTGCTACTCGTTCACACGCAGAAACTGACCCGCTTAAAACTGTTTGTCCGGGAGCGTTAAAATTCGCAGCAACGAGAATTTCGTCGCCCTCCTTCGCTTCGTCACAAAGAGCAACCGCAACTTGATCATCACCAGTCACGGCAACCATGGTACTTTGTTTTTCTTCTGCGGCATCCTGCATTAATCTTCCGCGAGTCGAGACAAGTCGCAAGCCATCAGCAAATGAAAAGACACCTGCCAGATGAAGTGCTGTGTACTCTCCTAGGGAGAGTCCAGCAGTAGCAACGAGGTTTCCTTCAAGACCATGTTCACGCAAACCGTGCCACGATGCGACCGAGCATGTGTAAATGGCCGGTTGGCTGATATTCGTTTGATTAATTTCAGAGTTGGGATCATTAAAACAAATTTCACTCAAGGGTAAACCAAGTGAATCTCCTAGAATGTCATCTGCTTCTTCAAAAATGGATCGTGCAGCAGAAGACGCTTCAGACCAAACTTTCCCCATCCCTGCTTTTTGAGCACCTTGACCGGGGCATAAAATGACGAGTTTATCACCCATTTAGATTCTCCAAGCACTACTTGCCCAAGTCAAGCCACCTCCAAAAGCGAGTAGTACGATAATGTCGCCGCGATTTATTTTTCCATCCTGCCAAAGTTGGTCGAAACAAAGAGCCGCTGCACCTGCTGAACTGTTTCCGAAATGGCTAATATTTTTGTAGACCTTGTCATCAGGAAGTCCGAGCCGAGTTTGGGCTGATTCGATAATGCGCATGTTGGATTGGTGACAGATAAACTGACTGACATCTTCGGGTTTCAGATTCGCCTCTTCCATCAGAGTTTCTGCAATCTCTTGAAACTTAGTGACTGCAAATTTATACACTTCCTTGCCTTTCATTCGCAAGTTTCCTATCGTAGTAGTTGCTGTGTCGCCTTCAACTATTTCTTCCTCACTTGTGGGTATGTACAACGCGGGCCAACATTCGCCATCCCCATTCATCGTTTGATAAAAACAACCGATTTCGGGGTCGTCACATTTTTGTAGAATTACTGCACCTGCAGCATCACCAAAGAGAATGGATGTTCCTCGGTCAAGAGGGTCTGTGAGTTTACTCATCGCATCGCACCCGACAACTGCAATGGTATGTTGTGTACCACTTTTAATTAAACTGTCCGCAAGATTCATTGCGTAGACAAATCCTGAGCACGCAGCAACGATATCGAACGCGCCTGCGGGAGCAGCGTTCACTTCAGCTGATAAACGACATGCATTTGATGGGCACGTCATTTCAGAAGTCACCGAAGCACAAATGATAAGTGAAAGATCCGAGCCCTTTAAGCCAGTGTTTTCAAGGGCCGCTTTGAGTGCACGTGTTTGAAGTTCAAACGTCCCCTCATCATCACTGCAATAATGCCGCTCAATAATTCCAGTGCGTTGTTCAATCCATTCGACGTCGACATCAAACCGTTTGGCAAGTTCTTCGTTGCCTAAAATATTATCTGGAGTTGCTGAACCAGATCCAAGTATTCGAACACCGCGTGGCTTAACAGTTGTCATGCAACGCTCACTTCTTCAATCGATGCAAGTTGTTCAACGATATGTTTATTCACGCTTGCAGTTCCGAATTGTTTCACCCGAACAATTGCATTTGTAATGGTTCTTGCTTCTGAACTGCCATGGCAAATCATGCTTATACCATTCACTCCAAGCAGTGGGGCGCCACCATATTCGTGGTAGTCATAATCGGTATAAAACTTTTTCAAAATTGGTTTAAATGCCTCAGCGAGTGTTGGGTCCGCTTCTGCAACATCGCGAGCAATTTTAGTGAGCAAACCAGTTGCGAGTCCTTCAGCAAGTTTAATGCTGACATTGCCAACGATACCATCGGTAATCACAACATCTGCACCCCCATCGAAGAGTGAACGGCCTTCAATATACCCAACGAAATTAATATCTGGTGCAGCACGCAACATGTCACGTACTTCTTTTAAAGAATCTGTTCCCTTTTGCTCTTCGCCACCAACATTCATCAGCGCAACGCGTGGATTATCGATTCCGAGAATTCGTTTTGCGTACACTTTACCCATCACGCCATACTGCGCTAAGTGAATTGGTTTTGGTTCGATGTTTGCGCCGACATCGATAAATGCTACTGTTCCTGCAAATGTTGGAACTGCTGCTGCGATTCCCGGTCGGTGTACCCCTGCAAGTCGCCGAAGGTACATTTGGCTTCCAGCGACAAAGGCTCCGGTGTTTCCTGCCGAAATGACTGCGTCAAGGGGGTTCTCTGCTTTTTGAGAGCCATCCTTACACATGACAACAAGTGAACTATTTTGTTTACTGCGTACGGCATCAACAGGACTGTCGTCCATTTCGATTATTTCGGTTGTCCCAACAACCTCGATTTGCGCGGGACCAATTGTTGAAGTGGCTAAACCCTTTTGAATAACAGTCTCATCACCATACAGCACGACGACGTCGTCTGATTCGAGTTGTGATGTTGAATTGAGCGCCCCTTCAAGAATAGGACTAGGGGCTAAATCCCCTCCCATCACATCGACACCGATTCGCATGTGTAGAATTACGCCTTTGTGGCTTTGACTTGTAGACCTGGTCGTACAAACCCACAACTTGGACACGAGCGGTGAGGGAGCCGGTTACTACCACAATTTGGGCAAATCGCCAAATTCGTGCTATTGAGTGCGTGGTGAGAGCGGCGCTTTCGCTTTCGAGCTGGGGATGTGCGTAGTTTTGGGAGCATCGTTCTATTACCTTCTTCAAAATCGGCTCTGATCGAGCCCTCGTTTGAACGGGGAAGTGTACCAAAATTGAGATTCATACGCCACTCAATACGCAATTTCCACGTTTTCCGCCAAATATCACACAACCACAATTGGCTCAGAGCCACGAAGCGCTTTAATTCCGTACCAAGAATAATAGCGCACTCCGGCTCAGAGCCGATTTGTTGGCGTCCTCTGGCTCTGAGCCAAAATGTGGGCATACTCCTGTTCTGAGCCCAGAAACGCTGATAGCCTAAACGCCTTTACTCCACACCAAGAAAAAAAGCGCTTCGTGGCTCTGAGCCGATATGCTCGTCGAAATCACTAACTACTCGGAATAAAGTGCAACCACTCGCCGAACAAGAATTCAAGGCGAGCTGCTAAAAGAGCAATACGACCCATTACCGTATAGCCGAATGATGCACCGAACGTAATCATCAGGAACCAGATGCCAACCTTAGCAGTCTTTCCGATGAATCCTTTGTGCTCAACTGAGAAGAAAAAGTAGATCATCGCTGAAAGTGTTGCAATTGTGAGCAAACAGGCATTGAACGTCGGCCAAAACTCAAAACCACCTTTACCAGTAATCCAAAGTGGAACGATGCCCGCCTTAATTTGAGCAACAAGGTCAGCTTCGACATACCCAATCATTCGGTAGCCAGCAGTAATACCAATAAAGAATGCAATTGGCCAACGACTAATCCAGCCACCACTTGGCATCAATTGGAATAAAAGCATGATTATCAAAATCGCAGGAACAAAATACATCCACCAAAATGGTACGAAATCTGCAGACATGCCTGGAAGTGACCAATCATGGACCATGCCGGGTAACAATTTACCAAGTAAGTTCGGCACAAATACATCCCAAAGCCCAATGACCATTACATACCCAGCCGAAGTCCCCACGACCATCGCCTCGGCAAATTTATACGCAGGGTTGTCTCCCACTAGAAATGAGAGGATGAAGAGCGTGAATAACGCAGCAAGCCACAATCCAATCGTCCGAGACCAACTCATTGTCGCACTGCCAGAATCAATCGCTTCTTGTGTAAGTTCACTATCTGGAACAACGTTGTATGTCGTCCATTCGATTTCGCCAGCTGAACCGTCTGTCACTGGTGAATAGGTTGCTTCTCCATCATCATTTACACCACTCTCTACAAAAGCGTGTTGTTCCGCGGTTACCCAAACCTGACCTGTTCGAGAAGTCAGCATACTACCAACGAGCATTACAGCACCAATGATAAAAATGATTCCCCAAATCAGAGCATTTGATTTCTTTGGCGAGTCAGCACTCATGCTTGACCTCGCTTTCGGCTTACAAAGTAAATCAAGTTCCCCAAAACAATCAATCCGATCATTAAACTATGAGCGACCAACTGTGGTCCCATTCTGCGTTTGGCTTCTTGGGCTTTGGGGTTCTCATTGATTGATGGGTACACCGCATCAATCGCTGCTTCATACTCAGCAGCGGCTTTAATAGCACCAAGCACACCTGCGAGTTGTTCTGGAATGTATGGATACATCTGAGGTGCTTGCACACCTGTGCATCCAGAAACAGTTGTAATTCCAAATGTAGTTGCAGCAAACTGCACCCATTGTTTGGTTCCCGGATCACCTGCACTCACATTAATAATCAAATCCATATCCTGAATATTTTTAATATTCTTCGTCATTGGAATGTCATCAAGCGGAACCCCTTTAGAATCGAGTGGAAACATCCCACGGATATCTTGGGTAATCATCCGAATGACTGCTTCGCCACCAGCTTTGTAATCAAACTTGATGTAATCAATGCCATATTGCAAATGTGGGTATTCCAATTCAATCGTATCGATACTCAGGTCAACCATCGGAGAACCAAGTGGCCAAAGTGCCATGTAATATTGTTTGTGTCCTTTGATGGAACAGTGTCGAGTAAATGCTTGCGCCATGGGGAGCAACTCACCCTGAGATGCGGGATCAAAGTCGTATGACAAAAGGATATTCGAACCATCGGGCAAATCTTCAATTGAGTCAAAAACCATTTTGGCTTGTTTTGATATGACTTCAGGGAATACTGTCCGAGCAAGAATAGGAATTGCAACTGCCAAGAACATGGCTAAAAATACCCAACGTCGATCTAAATTTTGGAGTGTTTTTAACATGCTAATCTTGCCCCAAATACGAACGGTCAACACCAAGAAGAATACGAAGCGAGGTTGCAACAACACCAAGGGCAATTCCGATGGTGATTGCTCTTGTTCCTGCAGTATTTGGAATATCCATAATCCAAACTGTCAAGTTGTCAAAGCGAAGCCACTGCATGGATTCAGGCAGCCATCCTTCAAAGAGCCAAACACCGGCGTATGTTCGACCCAGAAGCACGATGCCAGCTGTCACAAGGAGAAGTGTTGCCTCGATATTCTTTGCACGGAACGCACGGAACGCTGCGGTTGCAACATAGAACGCCAACATCGCAAACATCATCGATGTAAGTGGGACAACCATGTGTTGGTAAATCCACCACAAACCGGAGCCACTCTCAAGGTAATAGCCAGACCAGTTGTAATTCGGATAGAGAGGGTTTGGGTGCACACCCCATTTCATCAAACCGATGATTAACGTCGCGAAAAAACAGCCGACGGTGACAACTGAGTATCCCCACCCTTTTCGACTTGCTGATATTTTCATCAGATGAAGTTTGATGAGGTTTCCACCACCAAGAATCATCGCACCAACAGCAAGAATATTGAACCATTCTTGAGCAGTCAGTCCCCACTCTTCTGCATAAGGAATGAAGTTTGCGATGAGCAAGACGAAACCAGCAGCAATTGCGATGATCAGTGGGATTGTTCTTTTCACGAATCATCTCCCTCTACATCAGTATTGCCGCTTCCAAATGAACCAAGCCCTTCGTCACCAAGCATGTTGTCTCGTATGTATTTGAGTGTGTGGCTTTCACTCCCCTCTTGTACTGTTAAATTTGCAAGTCCGTAAACAAAGTTTTCTAATGATCCAAAAGATTTGTAATCTGAACATAACTGGTTTATATCGGAAGCAATCTCAGGATACTCTTCTGACAAAGACTTGTTTACAACTTGCAATAATTCAAGTGTATTTGGGTTATTCATGAACCGCCAATTGTCTGACTTAGTTACTTGGTGTAAATATGTTACTAATTCTTCAACCGAATCAAAAGATACATCTTCTCCGTTTATAGTTCCAACATTTATTTGAGCATCAAGTTCCATTACAACAAGGATGTTCGATTCCGTTACAGTTGCATGCTGATTACTAAAGAGCCAAGGCAAACGAGAAGATATTTCTATGGGATTGGAATCTTCTTGAGGGAATAGAGAAAGGGCATCACTCTTTAATTCTTCTAAAGTTGGACCCACAAAGGTTTCATCTACAATCGCGGCTAGAACTGTTGATTCAACATTTCTGAGGTGATTCCAAGAAGATAACGAAATGAGTGTAGCAACGAATATTCCAACAATTAGGATGAGAACGCTTAGGAATTTGCCGTAATCTTGACCTTTAAGAGAGCCAATTTGAAGTGGATCGCCTGAAAGGTACGCCGAGGCAGCAAAGAATTCTTCACCAATCAATGTGTAATCGCAAGATGCCACGAAGAACGGCAATTGACTAGGCATTGCTGTTCCTGCAACTTGAATTGCACCGATGTGGTTACCCGTTTCAGCGAGAATAAGTGATTCTGCGTAAAACCCACCCATGTAGAGACACGCTGCGGGTTCTTCGCGAACCATGTACCCAGTCACGCCTGCAACAAATGCAAATTGTTCATCCGTTAAGTAATGAATTCGGTCGGGTTGATAGGAATCTGGAGCACCTGCTGCGAGGTATGCTGCCTCTACTGTTTCTCTTGCAGCAGCCATCACAAGTGAACGGCAGGTTGGCACTTCAATTTGAGCGCCATATTCAGCTGCTGTTTTTGCTACTCGTGAAAGAACAGTCAATCCAGCAAGTGTTTGAATTTCATTGATATCTTGGATTCCTGCAACGAATAGTACAGGGCGACCCATTTCGGTTGCTCGTCCAACAGCTTCGTCGATCGCATAGAGCCCAGCAATTTTGCGCACCCATAATTTTTTGCCCGAACGTGCGTGGTTAATAAAGTACGCGACAAAACCACCGAACAAAAGCATAAAAATTGCTAGCCATGCTTTTGACATATTGAACATTTGCATGACTGGCGAAACAGTGGTTTCTAATTCAGCCCAAGTCGACACGTTGCCCTTAGTATCCACGGCGTGTATTCGGTAGTTGTACGTCCAACCAAGTTCAACTGAACGGTCAGTCCACTCCGTTTCTCCGGGTGCTGATTCAGATACATTCCTCCACGTTGAATCTTCTTCATCTATTTCATCCCCGTTGGAATCAACTGTCATTCTTGAGATGACATAAGAGGCAACGATGAGATTTGCATCGGTCGCTTGGGTATCTGCAAGGAGCGTATTAAACACATCGTTGGGTGAGAGCGTCCATTCTAAGTCGATGGATTCACCAGCATCATCTGGAGTATCAGATGCAACCAAGTTTGATGGTGGCGCTGGTGCCTGAGAAAAGGCAATACCCGACATCGACATCGTAAGTGCAAATGCAATGAAGAGTTTTTTAGGATTTCTCATGCTACTTCGTGGTACTTTCTGGGGTTATGCTTCAATAAGTTCAACATTTGCTCTGGGAACAATAACCGATTCTCCAGATTGAAGTTCAACTTCAAGGACCCTTGCCTTAGAACCAGACCCCAAGACGTGTGGATCTGGAGGAAGTGCCTTCACCTTGCCTATCATGCCAAAGTAGGGATCCCGAATGATACGCAGAGGTAATCCAATCTCGAGATACCCTCCAACTTGCTCCGTTTCCTCTTCACAATCCCCTGCCTCTAATGGAATTATGATTTCTGGCCTCATCACACCTGCTCGAATTTGGGTGGCACCATTCACGGACGCTTCTTTTCCTTCAAACTTCTTCAAAAGGTCGAATGACCTTTTTGCCATCGCAATGTCACCGAACCCTTCGGTCACAATGACAGTGATTCCTTTTTTCTCACTTCCAGTAATCGCAACGCCCAAATCATAACCAAGGAACTCTTTTAAGTCTTGATCATCCATCCCACCACCGATAAGCGCTGAAACACCTGCCTTCCTTGCTTCTTCAATTGCGTCTTCAGTTAAGCGAGCGCCACCAATGACGACGCACCCCTTCATGTCATTTGAAATATTCGCTACTGTGACAGTTTCATCACAATCTTGAACTGCAAATTTTATTGGTCCACATGTTTCACCACCAATCCCAAAGATACCTTGGATAAATGCCACATCTGCTTCGACTGTGCAACCAATTTCAGGGGTCACATCTGTCACCTTGCCTGAAACGTATGCCTTTACTTCAACAGGAATATCGGGTCCACGAAGAATGACTTGTCCTGTGACTTCTGAAACTGTTTCAATCGTACCTGCATAAGGGGAATTATATTTTTTCTTAAACTTACCAAAAAGTCCTGCAGTTTCTGCTATGGGCTCACCTTCTTCTACCTTTGTTCCTTCTTGATGAAGCATGAGCCCTGCAACATCTTTTGGAGGAACTGCAAGTAGGTTTGCCATGTTCAATGGATACACGTCGCCGGGCATATACGTTGCTGCAACGATTTTTTCTGCGTTAACAATTTCACCAACACTGACCATCACTTCGCCCTTGATGGGTAGCATTCTCACAACTTGGTGAGTCATTCGGTTTGTTACTTTAAGTCCTGGGGTATATGCGTGTGCCATAGTTGTTATGCAGTTACGACTGCTTGCTCCACCTCTTCGTACATTGCCATGTTTTCAACCCATCTTGCGATGGTTTGCTGACATTGTTGTCGTTCTTCTGGAAGCCCAAGTGGGCGGCCTCGTGCGTCAATTATTAATCCAACAGTGCCACCACGAACTTCGTGAGTAACTTTCTTGCCATTACCTCCACCAAGGTCGAATCCTCGAGTGGGTTCACAAACAATTGTTGCGGTTTGTTCCGGTGTCATTTCAATAAGTTTTATATCTCCAAAGTTGCAAGTACCCGAGGCAGTCACATCGCCAGTAAGCGTCCATGAAAAGCAGGGTTTTCCTTCCTTACCGATTCCTTTTGCAGCGATACATGTTCCAAGGTAAATCAAACAATCACGTTCAAAGACTTGGGCTGCTGCTTCTGGGTACACTGCTGAGAGCACACCAAGGTGGGGCATCATGAAAATCGAGTCCTTCGCAAGATTCGTACATCCTTCTGGTTCAAATGCATCGATAAGCAACATCGCAGTTTGATTCATGCTTGGAGCGTGTGAAAGCACACCGCCTGATGCAACGAGCAAA
The DNA here is from genome assembly GCA_964602215.1 of uncultured Isosphaeraceae bacterium. GTDB lineage: Bacteria > Planctomycetota > Phycisphaerae > Phycisphaerales > SM1A02. Next base: position 43,849 of record CAZRPZ010000087.1, read on the forward strand.
TTCAATTTCATATTGTCGACAATTGTTGCTCCACCAGTTTGTTGGCTGAACGTGTCGCCAACTGTTCGTTGTTGTTGTACGCCTTTAAGGGTTGTCGCAAATTCCTTGTGTTGTTTGTATGCAAGCCGAAGTGCTTCGCGAGCAACGGCCTGTTCAAAAATAAGTGATTCCAAAGATTGCGGAATCGTGGTTGGTCGAATCATTTTATTTTTCACACGGTTACGAAGTTGCCTTTCGTCCATGTCAAAGTGAACCCAACGAAGCACATTTGGCATTGTTGCTTCCGCGCAAACATTCGAGATGGAGTAGCTCATGCCTAAATTTGCAGAAACTGTTCGGTTAAACGTTTCATCAAAGACACTGAACACGTCTGTAGTTGCACCGCCGATGTCTACACCAACAACGTTGATGTTTTCTTTCTTGGCGATGGTTTGCAAAATGTCACCCACT
>CAZRPZ010000088.1:0-8015 GCA_964602215.1 uncultured Isosphaeraceae bacterium
TACCCTTGGTTTGAAGGAAAACGTGATTGGCAGAGAGAAATTAAAACGATGCTCAGAAACGGATTCAAAATGGAAGTTGAATCTTTGATTACCAAGGATATTTCTTACGTCACCGAAGAATACGTCCCTGCACGCTTAAAAGAAGGTGATTTTCTAGATTAACCCTTGTTCAGTTGGTCGATTATTGCACCTAGTTCTTTCAGTGCATTTGCTAAGCCTTTAAGTCTTCGCCTTCTTTTCTATAACACAAATCTACATCGAAAGTTACCCTGGTGCTTCCATACAACGCTTCAGCTTGTCCGCCAATAACAACAACGGGGACTTTGTTATTTTTCATGACATGAAGAACTATCTCTAACTCACTTCGTTACATCAACGCCATTTTCATTGCAGGTGCCGTATGGGTGATTCTTCATCCATTGCAAGACCTCTTCTGGTTGCATCTTCTGGAAATCCATGTCTACAGGATAGCATTGAAAATGGGCATTTCTATAAATTTTGTATAGTTTTATTGTGTAATACGCATTTCTATATACACTATAAGTGTTCAGCCATTGTGATTTGACCATGGAAGCGTCGACCACAGCACGAACGAAAGAGAGTCCAAGAATGACACCACAAGAAGATACAGTTAACCGCAGTAAAATTGACCAGTTGGGCTTGCCAGAAAACCCCAACCATGTTCTCGTTGTCGACGATGAACTCCTCGTTGCCCAAGGCATCATTACAACACTTGAAGCATTAGGATTTGAAGTCGCAGGTCCATGTAAGAATGGTGAAGAAGCCATTCAAAAATGTAAAGAGGAGCGACCAGATATTGTGCTCATGGACATTCAAATGCCAGTCATGGATGGAATGCAAGCAGCACAAGTTATTTTCCCAGAATTTGACATTCCAGTTGTAATGCTTACAGCATATTCTGATGATACCTATCTTCGTAACTGCGTTGCAGCTGGTGTGTTTGGTTTTTTGCTCAAGCCCGCAAGTAGTGAACAGTTAAGCGCAGGGATTTCCGTTGCTTGGCAACGATTTCTTGATCACATCGAACAACGAAGTCATATTATCAGTTTGCAACAGCGTCTTGATGATCGCCGTTTGATCGAAAAGGCGAAGTGGATTATTGTAAAACGGAAAGAAATATCCGAGCCAGATGCGATGAAGATGCTCCAAAAACAGTCTCGAAGTTCTCGGAAGTCTATTGCTGCTGTTGCCAGAGCTGTCATTGACAGCGACGGTTTGCTGTAGTAGAAACCGTCACACCAGTTTCGACGTGACTATCACACCAGTTTACATCAAGACGTATAGCGAATTTGGTACACAAACAAACTTCATTTCACGTGCTTCGCCAGCAGGATCACCATCAATTTGCCAAGGCGATGGTTCGGTTGTTTGTACTGAAATAGTTTTCCCGCGAGAATAGATTGCTTCAGGATGATGTACATGTGTTCCGCGTTTCATCAAACGAATCCATTTCCATAAACACCTACGACCACGAAGCGGAAGAAAGACTACATCAAGTTGTCCATCATGAACGCTTGCATCTCGTGCAGGATTTAGCCCTCCTGCATACGCTTTGCTGTTTGCAACAACTGCCCATCCCTTTTGAGACGACACAATCTCATCTCCATCAACTCGAATTGTCAATTCAGGCACTTTCCAATGAAATAGTTGTCGAATAATTGGCATGCAATATGACATGTGGGTAATTGAAGATCCACGATGCTCTGCAAGATCAGCAACTACGCTTGCATCAAAACCAACTGAGGCCATGAGAATCATGAACTTTCCGTTTGCTTCTGCAGAATCAATTATTTGTACATCCCCTGCTTGTATCGATTTGATGATCTCTTTTGGGGGTGAAAGCATGCCCATTGATTTCGCAAACAGATTTTCAGTTCCACTTGCTGCGTGGTAGAGTGGAATCGTCGTATCCACAAGTACACTTGCAACTTGCCGAAGTGTGCCATCTCCACCAATAACAATGACTGAGTCTGGCTTGAATTGCAAGTTTGGTTTTAGCCATTGTTCTGGAGAAGAAGGAAGTGTTTGCAGAAGTTGTACATCACAGGGAATCTGAAATAACAACTCGGCAAAAACACCTGCCATTTTGTTTGACATTCCTCGTCCTGAAATCGGATTGTAAATCACCATCACTCGCATCAGGAGTGCAATGGTACACAGAGTATAAAGTCGCTACCTTGACCAACTGTAGAATTTACTGAGATATGTCCACCGTGTTCTTGGGCGATTCGCATCGTAGTTGGAAGACCGAGGCCTGTGCCGCCCTGCTTAGATGAGACGTATGGGTGAAAAATTTCTTCAAATCTCGAGTCTTCAATGCCTTTTCCAGTATCAATGACATGTATTTTTGCTTCTTCGTTGTCTACTTCAAGGCGAATCATCAGTTCCTTTTGATTGTCGCCTTGCATTGCATGAGTTGCGTTAATAAGTAAATTAAGGATTGCTTGCTTCAATAATGAAGCATCTACATCTGCCATGACTGGTTGATCAGGCAATTGGATTCGCATCACAACATTTTCTGTGTCACATTGCGGGTGATAAAAATCTTCAAGTTCACCAATAATCTCACACAAATCTGCTTGTTCCTTGTGCAATTTTATTCTGCCTGCAAACTGCAAGAAGTCATCAAGAATTCCTCGTAATCGTTCAACTTCCCTTGAGAGCGAACCTAAACGTTTCGTGATTCTGTTTTTTTCGCTGTCGGGGGCGTCTAAATGTTCAATGTCTTCCACTAGCAGTTGAGCGTTCAGCCCCACTGTAGAGAGTGGATTTTTGATTTCATGTGCAAGTCCTGAAGTCATGTTCCCAATTTCAGCCATTCGCTCTGATGCTTGCGCACGCTCCCTTGCTTCATCTGTACGTTTAGCGTCACGATTGTGTCGCCATATGAACAATGGCAAAACAGACACCGCTCCTAGAGCGATGCCTGCTAATAGCCATGGTAGGGAAAACATGTGTTAGCTTTCCACGGTCTCTGCTTCTTTTTCTGCGTCTTTTTCTGCATCTTTCAGAAGCGCTTTGACAGAGAGTTTAATGCGACCCGTGTCATCTACATTAATGACTTTTACTTTTATTTTGTCACCAACCTTGCAGATGTTCTCGACTTTTTCAACGAAGCCGTCTGCAAGTTCAGAGATGTGGCACATGCCATCTGTTCCAGGAGCAATTTCAATGAATGCACCGAAGTCTCTCGTTGAAACAACTTTTCCTTCAAAGACACTACCGACTTTAATTTCAGCAGCGATTGCTTCAACTGCTGCTTTTGCAGATTCTGCTGAAGCCATATCAACGGAACTGATAAAGACAATACCGTCATCATTAATATCAATATTTGCACCTGTATCTTCGGTGATTTGACGGATTGTCTTGCCACCTGGACCGATCAACTTGCCAATCTTTTCTGGGTCAATTGGAACCGTCAACATGCGTGGGGCAAATTCGGACATCTCTTTACGAGGACCAGGAAGTGCGCCTTCCATTTGATCGATGATGTCGAACCGACCCTTACGAGCCATTTCAAAAATGGTTTCAAGTTCATCGAACCATAAACCGCGAGCTTTCAAGTCAAGTTGAACACCAGTGATGCCGGTTTTTGTACCACATACTTTGAAGTCCATATCGCCAAAGAAATCTTCTTCACCGATAATGTCCATCACCCGAACAACTTTGCCATCTTCATCGCTAAAACGACCAACACTGATGCCAGCACAAGTATTTTGAATTGGTACGCCAGCATCCATAAGTGCAAGGCAACCACCACAAACACTCGCCATGGATGAAGAACCATTTGATTCTGTAATATCACTGACCAGTCGAATGGTGTATGGGAAATCTTCGACTTCAGGCAAAATGCCAAGAAGTGACCGTTCCGCAAGTGCACCGTGACCGATTTCACGACGACCAGGTCCCATGATTCGACCAGCTTCGCCAACGCAAAATGGCGGGAAGTTGTAATGCAAGTAGAACTTTTTCGCGTACTCGGGCATAAGACCATCAACAATTTGTTCGTCTCGACCTGTCCCTAAGGTGCAAGTCACAAGTGATTGTGTTTCGCCCCGTTGGAAAAATGCTGAGCCATGCGTTCGTGGGAAGACTTTCGTATCCATTTCAAGGTCACGAATCTGGTCAAAAGAGCGACCATCTGCACGGATGCTCTCATCGACGATAAGTTTACGTGTGCTTTTCTTTTCTAACTTGCGAAATGCTTCTTTTGCTTCCCGTTGTGTTTTTTCAGCAGCCATGTGTTCGCTGTATGACACATTTTCTGGAATCTGGAAGTATTCGTCAATCATTGCGGTGCGAAGTGCGTTCACAGCTTCACTTCTGTCTGCTTTTCCGGGGATTCGGCGTGCTTCAAGCATTTTTTCGCCTACAAGGTCTTTGACCTTTGCCAGAACTTCATCGGATGGAAGCGAAAGATCACCAACTCGTTTTTCAGCGGCACCTACTTTTTCCATCAATTCATTTTGTAGTTCAAGCATTGGCTTAATGCCTTCTTCATATCCGAACTTAATTGCGCCCATGACGCCCGCTTCGTCTACCTGTGCTGCACCAATTTCAATCATGTTCACGCCATCTTTATGACCAGAAAGAACAAGATCTAAATCAGAGTATTGCATTTGAGTATGTGTTGGATTAAGGACGTATGTTTCACCGTCATCTGTCACGATTCTTCCAACACGAACTGTTGCAACAGGTCCTTCAAATGGAGAATCTGTTAAGCAAAGTGCAGCCGAGGCTGCGGTACACGCAAGCACATCTGCATCATTTTCGCCATCGTGACTCATGACCCACCCTTGAATTTGACATTCATCAATATACCCATCAGGAAAGAGTGGGCGAATTGGACGATCCATCAATCGCATTGTTAAAATTTCTTTTTCATTTGGTGCGCCTTCTCGTTTACGGAAGCCACCTGGAAATTTACCGCCGGCACTTGTTCGTTCTCGGTAGTCGCATTGCAGTGGAAAGAAGTCAAGACCTGGGCGTGGGTCGGAACGCATCGCCGTGCACATAACAACTGTATCAGCATAAGAAGCGATAACAGCACCGCTTGCTTGCTTTGCTACTTGTCCAGTTTCAAATCGCATGGTGCGATTTCCGATTTCCCGTTCTACACTAATTTTTGTACTCATCATAGTACTCCTCTTGTTTTGCAGTCCCCCTTACATTTCTTCCTGCGATGTAAGAGGCAGAAGATAGGAGATAGTGTTTTGGCTATCGCTTATCCACTGCCACCGACAATTCGTGGGTGTAAGTTCGGAACTGCGGATCAGTTATGGATTGGTTATTTACGCAATCCTAATTTCTTAATTGTGTTTTGATATGCTTCTCGATTTGTACGAGCAAGAAATTTGAGTAACCGATTTCGCTTCCCAACCATAAGAATTAAGCCACGTCTTGAGTGGTTATCGTGCTTATGGGTTTGAAGGTGTTCGTTTAACTCTTTAATTCGTCCCGTTAATGAAGCAATTTGTACTTCTGGAGAGCCACAATCGCTCTCATGTCGTTTAAAATCCGTCTTTTCTATCGTCATTGTCATTTTTATCCTCAACTTATTTGAATCGACTAGTTTACCAGAAGTGACACCCTTTTTCTACCAGAATACAAATATTCACAACAGACCCTCCTATGACACTAAAAATCCTTATTGCTGACAAACTCGCTCCCGAAGGAGCAACGTATTTACGCTCACAAAATGGCGTAGAAGTTATTGAAAACACTGGACTTATAGACGACGCTCTTGTTTCCGCTATTTCAGATGTCGATGGCGTTATCGTCCGTTCCGCAGTCAAATTACCGCAACCTATTCTTGATAAAGCATTTACATCCCCCGATTGCCGACTAAAAGGTATTGCTCGGGCGGGCGTTGGTGTTGATAACATTGATTTGCCCACCGCAACGAAATATGGTGTTGCCGTAATGAACTCTGCCTCAGCGAGCACAATTACAACCGCTGAGCATTCTTTTGCACTGATGATTTCACTTGCAAGGAATGTTGCAAACTCAAACGCGGTATTTCGGGCGGGTGGATGGGATCGAAGTGAATATGTTGGAGTACAACTCGCAGGTCGTACACTCGGAATTGTCGGAATGGGAAGAATTGGGCAAGCGATGGCACGGCGTGCACTCGCCTTTGGCATGGAAGTTATTGGATTTGACCCATTCATGAAAGAGGCAACGGCTCTTGATGGGCAAGTGAGAATGATGAAGTCATTTAATGAACTTATTGAACACGTTGACATTGTCACATTCCACGTGCCGCGTACGGATGAAACCGCGGGTATGCTCGGAAAAGAACAATTTGCAATTTGCAAGCCCAACCTTCTTGTTGTGAACGCTGCAAGAGGAGGCATTGTTGATGAAGAGGCACTTATCGAAGCTCTTGACGCTGGGCAGTGCGCCGGCGCAGCAATTGATGTGTACATGTCAGAGCCACCTGCAGAGGACCACCCCTTTAGAGCTCACCCAAAAGTATTGTGCACACCTCATCTTGGTGCTTCCACAGTTGAGGCGCAAGAAGCAGTTGCAGTCAATGCTTGTGCTTCACTTCTACGATATTTACAAGGCGAAGGATTAGACAGCGCGGTGAATGCAGGTGGACTTGATCTTGAACTGAACAATCGTCAACGCACGTACGTCGAACTTGCACAAAAAATGATTACGTTGCTTGGTACTGTTGCAACAATTAACAACACCAAGGAAGTAACTGTTGAACTTCGAGGGAAAGCAACTGCTGGAAAAGCAGACACGATTGCACGGTATGCACTTGTTTCATTACTGCAACACATGTGTGACGAACCCGTTTCGATTATTAACGTGTCAGCAGTTGCGCGCGACTTTGGTGTTACAGCATCCACTGTTGTGGGCGCAGCTGATGTTGTCGACTCTCTTACGATTCGAACCAAGGGTGAACATGAACACGCCATCGAAGGCACAGTCCATGCCGATGGTTTACCTCGCGTAACCAACATCGAAGGAAGACGTTTTGACATGGTGCCCTCTGGGCACATGATTGCACTCTTTAACAATGACACACCCGGCATGGTTGGAAAGGTTGGGGACATTTTAGGTGGGGCAGAAATCAACATCGACGAGATGGTCATCGGTCATGGTGACGATGCTGGTGTTGCGATGATGATTATCAAGACCGGCTCCACACCTACGCAAGAACTTTTAGATAGTCTCGCTAGCATCGACGGAGTCTCTAAAGTCGCGAATGCTGAGGTTTAACTGTTCCCAGCAGAAATAAATGGTCGGTGTGTGTGACTGTCACTTTGCACTCGCGGGCTCGCTTGGTGTGACAGTCATTTACACTTCGCCAGCCACTCACCAATTTTATTCACGCCTTTTGTGATGTTTTCCTCGCTGCATGCGAATGAAAGCCGAACATGGTCCGGACCGCATCCGCCGAAATCCGTTCCCGGAACAACTGCAACGCCTGTTTCATCAAGAAGCGCATTGGCAAAACGTACAGCATCTGTAATGTCTGTGCCAGCGGGCGATTTCATTCCGAAATAATGTGAGATTTTTGGAAAGGTATAAAAAGCACCCGTGGGTTCAGCACATTCAATGTTCGGGCACTCTTGGAGGAGCAAATACATCAAATTTGCTCTTTTCGCAAAAACTTGACGCATTGCTTCAACTTCGTTATTCATTCCTAGAGCAACAGGAATGCAGGCGTAACAAAAACTGGTAATGCATGAATTCATTTGGCTCTGCAGCGTGTTCATCGCTTTCGCAACATTTTCAGGAGCACATGCATACCCAATGCGCCAGCCCGTCATTGCATACGCCTTCGATAAACCGTTAATTGTAATCACTTGGTGTGCAATCTCTGGAAGGGAGCCCAACGAGAGATGTTCGATATCGCTATAAATCAATCGTTCATAAATTTCATCGCTTAGTATGTATACCTCTGGGTGTCGCTCAAGCATTTTCGCAACTGCTCGTAATTCATCGGGGGTGTACATCGTGCCGCACGGATTGCTCGG
>CAZRPZ010000089.1:0-26096 GCA_964602215.1 uncultured Isosphaeraceae bacterium
GCCACTACCACCACCACCTGAGCCGCCAGTACCCCCGCCAGTACCACCACCTGCTGCACCGCCACCTGAGCCGCCAAACCCACCGCTAGAACCACCTGAACCGCCCGCGCCACCACCAGTGTTTCCGCTACCTGTTGAGAGTGCAGGAGCAGTAAAGTCTCTAATCTTAAAGAGAAGATCGGTCACGCTATACACCTCGATGTATGTATGGTCTTTCAGTGCTTGCTTTGTTGAAATTTCAATGACGCCATCTCGAATGTCATACCAAATCTGTTCAGCAGCGTCAGCACGGAGAGGTTCTGAATCCCCAACGTGTGATTGCACATTCACATAATTGAGTACGCGTTCAAGCAATGTCATTAACGTGACATCCCCAACCTGTAATTTCTTAATGTCTATAGACTCGTAACTTGACCACTCGTCATGCCCGATTTGTTCAAGCATCATGTCAATCATTGCAATATCAATAAAGAAATCATCAGCAATTCCAGAAGCAAGTTGGATTTCTGCTAACACATCTGCAAGCGATCGATCTTCAATGTCATGTGAAGAGCCGGTTCTTTTCTCCATTGCAACTTTGATTGCACGATTTTGAACAGTCTCGCTAAAACCAGCAGCTGTTCCGTATCGGAGTTGCGTAAGATTTTCCCATTCCTCTGGGTACGTCATGATTCCTGTTGTCGAACGGTCACCGGGACCAGTAAAATTTTCCCGTGGTGCAATTTGTGCCTCTTCGTTTTCGACAAAAAGTTCACTAATTCCAATTTCTTTTTCGCGCCCATACTGAGCCCATGCTTGGTACAACTGTGCTTGTTTTAGAGCATCACGAAGTGCTAGAGCCGCGGGATTATGTTGATCGATAAACAAAATTTCATCTACGATTTCAATGGCTTGGTTATATTTTCTTTCTTGCTGTAGTTGACGAACTCGCTTCATGCTGTCATTAATCATTTGCAGGCGTTTTCGTGATTCTTCAGTTTGGCGAAGTGCCTGATCCCTTGAACGTTCTTCAGCTTGTGTTACTTTACGTTGTTGGACCCAAGTGTCATAGAGAAGGTCAATTTGAGCGCTGAGCGCTTTTGCTTCAAGTCGCTTTTGTTTATATTCATCTTCAGAAAATAGTCTTCTGTCTTGTTGATCAAGGCGGGCTAAAGCGCCTGCGACAATTTGACGAGCTGTATCAAAATCTTCGCGAGTTAAGCGGTCATTCGCAGACATCATGGCATTTTTGAAGAGTTCTCTTGCTTCCTCCCGCGCCATCTGTAATTGTTTTTGGTACTCAGTTAATAGTTGTGATTGGTCAAGCATCGAATATGCTTGCTGAAGCCCACGGATAATTTCTGGATTATCTGGAAGGTATTGGCTTGCTTCGGAATATTTATTCGCAGCATCCCGCCACCTGCCCGCTGCTGCTGCTGCATTCGCTGCTTCGAGAGTACGCTCACCAAGTTCTTTTTCCCATGCCCTTCGTTCTGCATCTGCTTTTGCAGCAAGTTCTTCAGGTGTTAACTCGGGTTCATCGAGAACAAGTTCATCTTCAACTTCATCTGAAATAACAACATCATCTTCCTCGTCGACAATGACTTCATCATCTGGAATGACAACATCATCTTCTTCCTCAACTACGACATCTTCATCATCGTTTGGGATAACTACATCATCCTCTTCTTCAAGAATGGGTTCTTCATCTGATGGAGGTGGGTTTTCTCCACCATCCTGAGCAAACGATTGGGCTGCAAAAAATGTACAAATACTGAATGTAACAACAAGAGTACACCCATAGCGATTGAGCACAGTCAGTTGATTGATAAGGCGAATCATATAACTCTCCAAAGGTACACTATCGGACACTAAGTTCCAATAACTTCGTAATCATCACGGTAGAAATGAGAAAGCCGCAATCCCCCTCTGTTCCAAATACTCCACCCGAAACCAAAGACATGTCCCCGCTAGGGCAGTAGAGTACTGCGATGGGGATAGACACGCAAGGGATTCGGTGGATTCCCTTGGCATCTTTCGGATTCTTTTTTAAGCTGAATTATCGTGTTTTATGAGCCAGAGAATGGAATTCCATCATCTCAACAAACCGTTCAAAAAGGTAGATTGAATCATGGGGTCCAGGTGAGCCCTCGGGGTGGAATTGAACCCCCATTATGGGTGTATCGCTGTGTCTAAAGCCAGCGACTGTATTATCATTGAGATGGCGATGGGTCACGACACACCCACACTTGAGTAGTGATTGTTCATCAACACAAAAACCATGATTTTGGCTCGTAATCTCTACTTTTCCAGTTTCTTCATCACGTACGGGTTGATTTGATCCTCGATGCCCAAACTTCAATTTCCACGTCGTTGCTCCAAGCGAAAGAGCGAGCATTTGATGCCCAAGGCATATACCGAAGGTTGGAATCTTGCCTGCAATCTCGCTGAGCGTTGAAACTGTGTGTTCCATTGCTGCTGGATCTCCCGGACCATTTGATACAAAAAGACCATCGGGGTTTTCTGCCAGTATCTCAGACGCACTTGATGAAATCGGCATGGAAATGACTTCACAGCCAACCGATGCTAAGTGTCTATATATATTGGTTTTAGCACCACAATCAAGTGCTACAACACTCCACTTCTTACGATGGTGGCTTGATTGGTAGGAACTCCACTCTCCAAGATCTTCCGCCCATCTTGAGGATCTATCACACGTTGCATTGCTAGCGAGATCTTGACCAGCCATCTGTGGACTTTCCTCAGCTGCGGTTATGAGTTTTGCATGTGTCAGAGCGTCATCTGTGGTCATCACTCCTCGCATTGAGCCAGATTGACGAATAATCCTCACAAGGGCTCTTGTATCAACCCCAGTCATTGCGGGTATTCCTTCTTCAGAAAGCCATGCTTCTAAACTATTGGTAGAGCGATGGTTAGATACTGTTCTTGAGAGTTCTTTCACGATGAGCCCAGCAATTTGTGGTCTTTTTGATTCCTGATCATCGGTATTGACGCCATAATTTCCAATTTCAGGGGCGGTCATAATTAAAATTTGCCCTGCATAACTCGGGTCTGTGATGGCTTCCTGATATCCGGTCATTGATGTGTTAAACACAACTTCACCAGAAATGGGTTTATTGGCATCTGCACCAAAAGAAATACCTGAAACAATCGTTCCATCCTCGAGAGCCACTCTACACAACTTTGTTCCCATACGCCCATTCTAACCCATCTAAACCCAGTTGGTACGGCTCTGAGCCAACCCAAAATCTGATCTGGCTCTGAGCCGAGCCCTCTACCAAATTGGCTCTGAGCCAAGCAATGAGGAAAAGCAGCCGAAAGAGAAAACGCAGCGTCTGGCTCTGAGCCGAGTTGGCGGAATTGGCTCAGAGCCAGAGTAGACACCTGCGACCACACGACTGCAATGTGTCGGTACACTCGGCAAAATATGGCAGGACTATTTGATGAACCAACGCTTTCCTATGTACAAGTCGCCGTTGAACGTGCTGTCGATCGATTTCCTGATGGGTTGACGTATGGCGTCCCGAAACGGCTTCATCCCCTTCAAATTGGTCAACTCGTCACTGTGCCACTTGGTAAAGGTAATACACCTACCTCCGCATGGGTGATTCGAACAGTTGCTGACCCACCTGTGCTTCCAAAAGGAAAAGAGACAAAACAAGTCCTCGACAAGGATCGCGATGCGATAATTCTTCCACCCGATTTGGTCGAACTTGCTCAATGGATGAGCCAGTACTACTTTGCTCCAATCGGACCGACACTCGCAACCATGCTTCCGGGTCCTGTCCGTCACGGGACCGGACTTGTTACCAGACAACTCATCGACTTCGCAAAAGAGCCAACTCCAGATGTAAATATCACATCCAAACAACAAAGTGTTCTTGATGTACTGGCAACTCTCCCAAATTCTGAACTGCCAATTGAATCTTCAGCACTTATGAAACTTGCAAACCTTGGAAGTCGTGGCCCGATCGACCGTCTTGTCAAACACGGACAGTTGACATCCCACCATGTCACAAGAGTTGAGGCAACGTGGTTTCGCCAATCAGTTGATGCAACCATTCCAGAAAAGTTGACAGAGGAACAACATAAAGTCATCGAAAATATTTCTCCAACAATTGCCGGATATTCATCACACTTGCTTTTTGGAGTTACTGGCTCAGGGAAAACTGAAATTTACATTCGACTCATCGAAAAAGCCATTGAAAATGGAGGAGTAGCACTCGTATTAGTTCCCGAAATTTCATTAACCCCACAAACCGCTGCTCGGCTTATGGGAAGATTTCCAAATAAACGTATAGCCATTTTGCATTCAGCATTAACTAAAGCACAACGCCATCAACAATGGTCATTGGTTGCTGATGGAAGTGCAGACATTGTCATCGGCGCAAGGAGTGCAGTGTTTGCTCCGATTCCAATAGACCAACTACGAATCGTCATCGTTGACGAGGAGCATGATCAATCATATAAACAGGACAATAGCCCCCGTTACCATGGAAGAGACGTTGCTATTCGACGAGCATGGAAGTCGAATTGCCCTATTGTCCTTGGCTCTGCCACACCATCAATGGAATCGTGGTGGAATGCAACTGGCAGAAAAATCTCAACATTACACACTCTACGACACAGAGCTCCCGGATTGAATGCACCTCAAATAGAAGTTGTTGACATGCGTTTTGAACGGCAACAAGAAGGCATCGGAAATGCAATTCTAAGTTCAAAACTTGAAAGGGCAATCCATGAAACCATTGCCAATGGTGGACAAGTGTTATTGTTACTCAACAGACGAGGATTTGCACCATGGATAGCATGTGCAAGCCGCACATGTGGATGGATGCTCAAGTGCGACCATTGTGATACTTCGATGGTGTACCACCGAAAAACACCTCTTGAAGAAGCGGGATTTGTCCGTTGTCATCATTGTGGCACCGAACAAAGAGTCCCGAAAAATTGCCCAGATTGCTCAAAGAAAGTGATCCTTCTTGGTGCAGGAACACAACGTGTTGAAGCGTTGTTACGTGAGTCACTCCAAATCCCAAGCGAGCAAATTGCTCGACTTGATTCCGATACGATGCGAAAATCCAGCGATCTACACACAATACTTGACAAGTACGGTCGGGGTGACATTACGATTCTTCTTGGTACGCAAATGATTGCCAAGGGGCTCGATTTCCCAAACGTGCGTTTAGTAGGAATCATCGATGCTGACACTGCAATAGACTTGCCCGATTTCCGTGCAGCAGAGAGAACATATCAACTTGTCTCCCAAGTCTGTGGTCGTTGTGGAAGAGGAGAGCACACTGCAAAAGCAATAATTCAGACGTATAGTCCAGATGCTACAGCAATTGAACTCGCAAGCAAAGGTGAGTTTGAACAGTTTGCAACTTCAGAATTGTCCTTTCGGCAATCTTCTCATGTTCCTCCAATGACAAGAATGGCACGATTCATTGTCAAAGATACCGAATTTGAAAAGGCGTCTGGACGAGCCGATTCCTTGTCTGATCGACTTCAATCCATCGCTACCGATGGCATTCATATTTCTCCAGCGGCAGCATGCGTGTTGCCTAGACTGGCCGATCGCTTTCGATTTGATGTCATTGTCACGGCTCGATCTTCAAAAGAATTACAGACGTTTCTTACAAATGCCCGAAAAACCGTTTCTGCAAACCGAGAATTAGTGGTTGATGTTGACCCAATTTCAATGCTGTAGAGGAAGTACATACGTGTCGAACTCTGGACATACACCCGTCCTGTTAACTGAAGTTGCACAGTTATTGCAACCTAAACCACGTGACGTGATTGTAGACCTAACCGCAGGCCGTGGTGGTCATGCTGTTCATCTTGCTAAAATTGCTGGTCCAGATGCAACTGTAATTTTATTCGACCTCGACAAGGATAATCTTACATATGCAACTGAGCGAGTTGAGGCTGTCGGCGTTACTGTCCACCCATTCCATGCAAATTTTGCAGCCGCAGCCAATACCATCAAAGAACTCGGATTGCAATCAGATTGTGTGCTCGCAGATTTAGGATTCGCTTCAAATCAGGTCGATTCAGAAGAGCGAGGACTTAGTTTTACCAGCGATGGTCCACTGGATATGCGACTCAATGTCGATTCTGGCATCACAGCAGCAGAGATTATCGAAACGTCAACCGAAAAAGATCTTGCAGATATCATTTTTCATTTCGGTGAAGAACCGTACGCAAGGCGAATTGCACGAAAAATTGTACAGGAGAGGCAAAAAGAGCCGATTCTGAGAACAGTCCGTCTTGCACAACTTGTGCGTAGTGCGTATGGAGCACGAGCTCGAACTTCTCGAATGCACCCTGCAACCAGAACCTTTATGGCGTTGCGAATTGCAGTGAATGAAGAACTCGCCGCTTTGGAAGCGTTGCTCGCAGATATACAAACGGGCTGCCGTGCTCTCAACGATGGGAATTGGCTTCGTTATGGCGCTCGACTAGCAGTGATTAGTTTTCACAGTTTAGAAGATCGTCGAGTCAAACAATCCTTCGTTGGGCTTGAAAAGCATGACTTGGCAGTACGTCTAACTCGTAAGCCAATTTGTGCATCAGATGAAGAGGTTGCGTCAAACCCGCGATCTCGACCAGCGAAACTTCGTGCAGTTCATGTTCTGCATGAACCGTAGAAGAAGGAATTGCTAGACCACTCTTATGACTCGTGAAAACAAACTCTCAATCGTCATCGCTTTTGGGCTTCTTATATTTGTTGGGATGTTGGTCGCTGATCACTTTTCTATTGCATCTCATCGAGAAGTAGCCGATTTGGGCTCGAACACCTCATCCCCTCCACTCATTCGTAAAACTACTTTTTCAGATGGCCCTCCCCCACCAGAAAAATATGAAGTACAACCCAGTGGTTCAGGTGATACCATTCATATTGTTGTTCAAGGTGAGACCCTTCATTCAATCTGCAAAGATTTTTATGGCGATTCGGGCTTAGCGGGTGGTGTTGCCAGATGGAACAATTTGCAGAATCCAAATGAAATCGAGAAAGGGTTACGAATTGCATTACCTTCTCGTGCATCTTTAGTTACAAACAGTATGACGTTCAGAACTGAAACTGTTCATTTCTCTTCATCAAAACCTCAAAGTAACACAGCAACAATGGGAACGTACACCGTAAAGGACGGTGACACACTTTCAGAAATTGCACAAAAAGTAATGGGCACAACAAAGAAAACTCAACTCCTTATTGATGTCAATAAAGATGTCATGCCAAACCCCGATCTCATTCGTCCGGGCATGATTTTACAATTTCCACTGAAATCCTCGTAGTGTTCTAAATATGATGTCTCGCAAACTTATCCTAACAATTCTTATTTTAAGTTTCTCTTTTCTCGATTTGCTCGTCGTACGACATGAACAAATCAACACTGTGAACGAAATGATGCAATTGCACGACGCAATTGACCAAGGCAATGAAGTCATCAACTCACTGTCTATTGAAATTGAAACTGCTTGTTCGCCAAGCCAACTTCAACAAACATTCGTCACACTTGAAGGATTTGATGAATCTGAATAATCCGATTTCAAGTCGAATTTCAACTATTGCGATTCTTGTTGCCATTTTTGTGGGCTCCATGTTTTGTGTTAGTTTTTACAAAATAATTGAATTAAAAATTTCACCTCCCACTGAATTACAAGAAGCAACCGTCAGTTTGCATAGCACAACAAAAAATATTGCAAAACGTGGAAAAATTCTTGATAGCCGCGGAAGGATTCTCGCTGCAAGTAGGATTGGATATACATTATTTGTCGACCCTCACCTCGTTGAGAACCCAGAGGAACTTGCTCTTGAATTAAGCGATTCCCTCAACATTTCTCCAGCAATGATTGAGGAGAAAATTCGCAGAAGACCAGATGCTCGTTACGTTGTTCTTGAACCACTGCTTTCAAATAATCTAGTTGAAGTTGCGCAGTCATTGAACTACCGTTCCGTAGGTGTTCATGAACGACTTGTGCGAGTATATCCACATGGCAATATCGGCGACGCGCTCATTGGATTAGTCGGAACTGAACATACTGGGCTCGCTGGTTTTGAAGATACATACGATGAAGACTTAACAGGCGAGTCGGGCTCGGTTATTCGTCAACGTGACTCAAAACGAAGAACTATTTGGATTTCTCCTGATCAATACTCACCCACCAATGATGGAAAAGATGTTCAACTTTCGATTGATATCGTCATCCAGAATATTGCCGCAACCCGTTTAATGGAAGAAATTGAACGATGCAACGCAGGTGGAGGTCGGATTGTTGTTGCAAATCCACAAACTGGTGAAATCCTTGCAATGGCAGATATTTTGAACCCAAGGGAGGGTTGGTCACAGCAACCAAGTGATCCAAACAGAACTCTTCACCCTCGGCTTGGTCGGAATAGATGTGTAACTGATCCCTACGAACCGGGATCTACATTTAAACCATTTATTTGGTCTGTTGCAACTGAGTTGGGGCTAGCTGATGTTGACGAAGTACTCCCAACACCTTCAAGCCAACCATACCGTACACCGTTTGGCAGAAGTATTCGAGACGCTCATTACTACGGGCCATCGACGTGGCGAAAAGTTCTCATCAAATCAATGAATAGTGGCATGGCAATCATTGCGCAACGTTTCTCACACACGCAATTGCAGGAAGCCGTCTTTCGATTTGGGTTTGGTGCACAAACTCATGTTGGACTTGGAGGAGAAACTTCTGGGATATTGACATCTGCAACAAACTGGAGTGATTACACACAAACTTCCGTCTCGATGGGACACGAAATCGCAGTCACTCCACTGCAAATGGTGCAAGGTTTTTGTGCATTTGCAAGAGACGGCACAATTCCTCAATTACAACTCACCCCTGCCTACACCTCTGACGTTCAGATTGTCAGGGAAGCAATTGCACCAGAAATTGCAGCACTCACACGGGAAATTATGGGACAGGTCATGACCGAAGGAACAGGCCGACGTTCACAAAGCAAAATGTATACGCTCTTTGGCAAATCCGGAACCGCACAATTACCGCGTGCAGATGGAAAGGGATATTTTGAAGACCGTTACGTTGCAAGTTTTATCGCAGGGGCACCCATTGACTCACCTTCGCTCGTCGTGCTTTGCGTCATTGATGATCCTGACAAATCTATTGATCATTATGGTGGAGTTGTTGCTGGACCAGTTGTTCGCGATGTGATTGATGCTTCTCTAATGTACCTTGGAGTATCTCCATCTACTGAATATCTAGCCCAAGGAAACACGCAGTAGTCTCAATGGAACTTACTCACTTGAGAATTACATCCTCCAAGAAATCGGTTGACCAGTTGCTCCTGTCACCTCTTTGACGAGCATTACAATAATTGCACTCAATAATGCAAAACCGAACATGAATAATGCACTGCCATACAACCCCAACGTTAAGAGCCACGACGCAGCGTACACACATTCCCACAAAGATCCATATCGACGAATTTTTTCTGCAGCAAGCATTGGTGTACGGGCGTGAGAAATTTTCCATCTCATTGTCACCGCAAACAACGCCACCGCAGCAAGAGGCCAAAGTAACGAAGTTACTGAAACATTCTCTGGCAAGACAGTGCCATATCTTGCAAGTGGACCACTAAAGAGCACAATTGACCAGAAAATCCAACCAAGAAAGATACCAACCCAACCCCTAAACGAAATTCTGGGCCGTTTGTCTTCAAAGTAATACATCAAAATGGCACAAATCATAGCGTGTGACATCACAAGCCAAACGGGCAATGTAAATGTCAACTCAATATTTGCAATCAACATATGTGCTGCATAAATCAATCCAACACTGACCAAGCCAACTGCTGGGATATGTTTCCCCACAATGTTATAAAACAAAATTGCTGCTGCTGTGAGCAATCCCATACGCACCGGCCATGCTCCTAGGAAAGATGCCGCAAGAAGTGCGATGAGCAAGGAGCAAACCATCAGAACAACAGCTTGTGCAATGGGTATCCAACCGCTTGGAATTGGTCTTGAAGGATGAAAAGTCGCATCATGCCTTGCATCAATCGTATCGTTCAATGATGCTGCAAAACCACACATTCCAACCGCCACTACTGCTGTTGCAAGGAGGGAAGACCACCAAGGCAGACCATACACGCTCGTTCCAACATAATCAGAATCGTTTTTCGTAATAAACAAAACCAACCAAATATCTGCAATTGCACCAATCGCAACACTGAATCGTGTGAGTTTTAATGCTGCAATCATTTGCCTCGCTGGAACTGGCATATGTACATCGTAGCGAGACGTAGCGATGTAGGCATCACTCGTTTACCATACACAATCCTATGCAGTCAGAACCCCTATCAATTTGTTGTGCAGACGGTCTTAAAGTTGCTATCGTTGTAAGTACGTACCACGGATCGATTACGAATAACCTAAGAGATGCTGCCTTCCAGACATTTCTAGATGGCGGCGGGAAACCAGAAAATTGCGTTATCGCAGAAGCAACTGGTGCGTGGGAATTGCCTATACTTGCACACTCTTTCGCATCTACCGATGAAGTAGATGCAATTGTAGCTCTAGGTTGCATTATTGCAGGGGAGACAACTCACGATCGAGTCATCGGCGAGGCAATTGCAAATGGGCTGATGAATGTTGCAATTACATGGGGACATCCAGTTGCAATGGGTGTGCTTACATGCCAGTCACTTGAACAGGCAATTGAAAGATCATGCATTACTACTAAGAACAAAGGCGTAGAAGCAATGAATGCTGCGATCGAAACAGCAAATACACTTCGGGATTTTCATCCATAATGCACAACGATGCTTCTCATCACCGAATGTTGCGACAGCAAGTCCTCCAACTCCTCTGTCAATTTGACGCTGGAAATGAGGACGTTGCCCTCATCACAGATGCACAATTTGATGAAGATGCTGGCTCAACTCTTGAACCAGATCAAAAAGCATTGCAACTAGCAAAGGAAATCTGGGAAGATCACCTTGTTGGAGATGCACAGATTGAATCACTGACTCCAGATTGGCCAATTCATCGACAGCCACTTATTGACCGGAACATTCTTCGACTTGCAAGATATGAAATCATCTCTGGGATGACACCACCGGTTGCAGCAATTGATGAAGCAATTGAACTTGCTCGAAATTTTTCAACCGAAAAATCTTCTAGTTTCGTAAATGGTGTTTTGGATTGTCTGTATCACCAAACAACTTCTGATGAATCAAATAGTGAGCGTGGATAGATGGGAATATTCCGAGCAACACTCGATGCACTTCGAAATGGGTTGTCGAAAACGAGATCCGCTCTCTCAACTCCATTAGCAACTCTTCGCGGAAGAGTTATTGACACCGCTACAATTGATGAACTTGAACATTTACTGCTATCTTCTGATGTGGGAGTGACGACAACTGATGCAATTATTCAAAATATTCGCGACGAAGTCTCCAAGGGAGCACTTCAACATCAGGATATTCTTGAAGTTCTTCGCGAGGGATTGGTTGCACGACTACAGGGGAAAGATCGTTCGCTAGCAGTTGCAGAATATCCGCCAACTGCAATCCTAGTTGCTGGGGTAAATGGAGTTGGCAAAACAACAAGCGTTGCAAAGATTGGGAAAGCACTTCAAGACGAAAACCGTTCTGTGCTTCTAGCAGCAGCCGATACGTTCCGAGCAGGTGCCGTTTCTCAACTTACAACATGGGCACAGCGACTTGGCATTGATATCGTCAAGGGCGAACAAGGTTCTGACCCAGCCGCCGTCACGTTTGATGCAGCCAACGCAGCCGTTGCAAGAGATGTAGATGTACTTCTGATTGACACAGCAGGACGGCTTCATACCCAAGAACCATTAATGAGACAATTAGAAAAAATTCAATCAGTAGTTTCAAAAAAAATAAAAAATGCTCCCCATGAAGTATTGCTTGTGCTCGACGGCACCCAAGGGCAGAACACTCTAGTGCAAGCCCGAAAATTTGCTGAATCAATTGATGTCACTGGAATCTTTCTTTCAAAACTAGATGGAACTGCAAGAGGTGGAATAATATTCGCCATTGAAGATGAAACGGGTATTCCTGTGAAACTTGTTGGCATCGGGGAGCGACCAGAGGATGTCGAGCCATTCGATCCCGAAATATTTGTTGATGCCCTCATCGATATTGCTCAGTAATCCAAAAGACTCGACTCTCTCTCGTTCACACAGATTTTGCCATGCGGGGTATCATCCTCAAGTCGTGCGGTTGATTTCCCTCATGTGTATGCTTGTTGCTCTAAACAGCAATGTGTTTGCGCAAACTAAAGATGAAACCCCAACAGCATCCCTGAGGGGTGATCGGCTCTCTGGGATTGTTTTGCCTGTCCTTCCTAGAGCAACTGATATTACAGTGACTGGGTTACGGGCTAACGCTTGGACAATTGACGATACCAAACGGCTTCTGATTGAACAAAATGTCACCATTTCGATTGGGGCATATACCTTTGAGGCGGAACAAGCCGTCATTTGGATCAACAGGATGCCCACTGATGCTGGCACTGTTTCTCAAATTGCCGTGTACCTTCCTACTTTTGCAAAATCGTCTAATCATGCTGCTATTGGTGCCGAAGGTGAAAATCTCCTTGTTGTTGGAAGTACTCTTGGAAATGTTTCATTAGATGTTGCCCTCTTGCAACCAACTCCTCCACGTGGGCAATCAACCCTGCTGCGTCGGGCTCAAACAAGGTTTGCGAAATACATCTATACACTTCAACACACCCCCCCTCAACTTTCTGGTCATCCTCAAATTATTTTATCCCCGAAAGAACAGAATGAAGTTGACCCAACTGCAACTCTTGTTGCTGAAGAAGAACAGAGATGGCTTCGTCCAAAATCTGGCTTTGTTTCAATCGCTGCAGATCTTGTTGAACTACTGCCAGATGAGTTAGAGAATGCAGTCACTCTTACTGGAAACATCAATCTTGCTGTTCGTTCAACTGCTGGCATTGATGATATGGAAATGTCTGCGACTCGGGGCGTTGTTTTCCTAGATGCAGGCAGTGTTCGAGATATCGCAGCTGGACGAGTTGATATTTCTGAAATTCATGGTGTCTACCTTGAAGGAAATGTTGTGATTACTGCGAATGAGGGTAAGTATCTCGTCCGTGCTCCACAAATGTATTACAACTTTGAAACTGGCAAAGCTGTCATGCTTGAAGCTGTACTTCGCACATACATTAGAGATGGTCGAGTTCCACTTTTCATTCGAGCAGATGAATTGAGACAGATTGCAACGAACGAGTGGATTGCTCAAGGAGTGCAGGCATCAACGAGTTCATTCGCAACGCCTGACTTGGCGATTGGTGCGACAAAAATGAACATTACTCAACAGGATGATGGAAATACATACGTCAAAAGTGAGGACAACACGCTACGGGTTGGCGGAATGCCTGTGATGTATTGGCCGAAGTTTGAAGGTGAACCGGGAGAGATTCCACTGCACCGCGCGAAACTTGGGTATAAAAATAACTTTGGTGCAATCATGGAAACAAAATGGGATTTGTTTTCACTCCTTGGAAAACCAACCCCCGAGCATGTAGACGGGGATGTCCGAATCGATGGGTATAGTGATCGTGGTATTGGCGTTGGTCTTGAGTTTAAGTATGACTTTGGAGAAAGCAACGGGCTATTCAATTCATACTTACTCTCTGATTCCAATACTCAGAAAACTACATCGGGTGTAGAAACGCCGATTCCACAATCGAACCGGGGGTATATCCTCTGGGAAAATGAAACTGAACTTGATGCATACTGGACATTGCAATCTCAACTCAGTTATATCAGTGACCCAACATTTATGTCCGTATGGAGACAAGAAGAATTCAAAAACAACCTTGAATACCAAACAAGCATTTATGCTAAATACCAACAAGAAAACGGCGCATTCACAGCGTTTGCATCTAGTGACATTAACCAATTTATTTCTACAAGTTGGCTCCTCGCTTCAAGACAATTCAAAGTTGACAAAACGCCTGAACTAGGACTCTTTAGATACGGCGAGAAAATTCTAAATGGTGCAATTACTTGGTCAAGTCAAATTAAGATGATGCGAGAAAGGATGGTTTTCCAAAGTGGAACACCGAATCAGTTGGGTCTTCTCCCAGCGGCGTTTGGACTTCCTAATGGAAACACGCCCATCTCTGCTCCATTAGTCGCGGGTGGACTTCAACAAGACTATCAAAATCGCCTTGTGACTCGGCAAGAATTTTCAATGCCATTCCAACTCGGCGACTTCAAGATTGTTCCATTTACAAGTATTCAAGCACAATGGGGAATCGATAACGAAGATACCGGACGCCTAAGAGAAGAAAATTTTTGGTTCCGAACTCTTGGGATCAAAGCTACGACTCAATTTAACCGCATTTACAATAACGTAGATAATGACCTTCTCGATTTGCATCGCCTTCGTCATATTATTGAACCGTACATCACACTATGGAATGGCGACAGCAATATCGATGTCACCACAATCCCGCAATACGATGCGAGCATTGATAATCTTTCTACCGGCACACTTACTTGGTTTGGTGTCCGCAACACCCTTCAAACATGGCGTGGTGGTCCGGGGAGATGGTATGAAGTTGAGTGGTTAAGTATTGATACTGCATTCTTATTTGCAAATAATGGCGCAGTTCAACGACATGACAATCCACAATTTTTTAACTGGCGACCTGAATATTCCTCGATTGAAGATTCTGCAATCGTGAACGGGAAGTGGCAATTCAGTGATGGGGTTGCTTTTATTGGAAATGGTACGTGGGATCTTGATGGCGGCATGCTCTCGCGTGGTTCGATTGGGGCTGAACTGGACCACGGTAGGGATGTCCGTACGTATATTGAATATCGAGAAATTGATAACAGTAGCGATCAGTTTCTATCGGTTGGAATGCAGTACGATTTGAGCAAACGATATTCATTGAATTTTTCCCCTTCATGGAATTTTAATGATGACGAATTACAATCTCTTCACTTTACACTGACAAGGCATTACCCTGAATTTGATCTGATTGGTCAAATTAATTATGACCAGATTCAAGATGAAACTTCCTACGGGTTCCGTTTTAAGTTGTTGAAGTTTTAACAAGAGCGCAGAGAGATTCTAATTGCGCAATCGTAAGCGTTGACGGTCTCATTTCTGGCGTTATCCCATCTGGCCATTCTACATTTCGTCCAATAATTGACCCCAGTTGTTTTCTTCGTTGCGAAAAAAGAGATGTGACAAATGGCGCAAATTCTTGATCTGTTTCGTTCTTTCCGTTTGGTTCTATGCGAATGCAAGCACTAGTCACTTTTGGTTGCGGCCAAAAGCAAGTCTTTGGCACCTTGGTAATAAGCGAAACATTCGCAAGACGTTGTACGAGAATAGATAGTATCCCCCACTCTTTTGAGTCTACTTCTGCCATTAGTCTCATGGCAACCTCATACTGAACTGTAACGTACTGGCCGAGACAATTTTTATGATTCGTTAGAATTTCAACAAGAAGTGGGCTTGCAATTTGGAAGGGAAGATTCGAAATTAATCGCCATTGTTGGTTCCCTAGTGCATCCACAACTTCCGGACGTAGCTTTTTTTTTGTTAAACAGTCACCATGAATTAACTCTATCGAATTTCCAAAGCGGTCGTGTAACAACCCCGTCAATCCCTTATCCAATTCACAAGCAATGACTTTACATCCTCGTTCGAGCAACACCTCTGTCAATGCACCAGTTCCGGGACCAACTTCAAGAACCACATCGTTCTCCTGTACTCCAGAAGCATCGACAAGTTTTGCAAGGATATTGTGATCGTGAAGAAAATTCTGTCCTAGTCGATGGAGGGGCGATAATCCATATTCTTCAAGCATCGCTCGAATTTCACGAAGCGGCTGCAGGGTCATGCCTTTCCAAGGTACTCCCCTGTATCGGTATTGATCTTCACAACTTGACCAATTTCGATAAAGGGCGGAACACGTACTCGAGCCCCTGTTTCAACAGTTGCTTCTTTGAGTTGGTTTGTTGCTGTTGCAGCTTTTGGCTGGTCAGTCGTTTCTGTAATTGAAAGTTCAACTGCTGCTGGCAAGTCGACACCCAATGGCTTTCCATCAAACACCAAAACTGTCACCTCAAGACCATCCTTTAACCATTGGCTTTGAGATTCCAATACAACGTCAGCTTCCAATTCCACTTGGTCATAAGATTCATTGTCCATGAAAACCCAAGGACCTTTCCCTTGCCCACTGCTGTCGTACAGAAATTGCATTGTTCGCTTGTCGATGTTCACGTTTTCGACTTTATCTGAAGAGTTGAATCGATTTACTTTAATTGTTCCTGTGTCGACATTCTTCATTTTTGCCTGAACATAAGCAGGTCCCTTGCCCGGTTTCACATGCTCCGTCTCAATAATGACTTGCAACATCCCATCGTAGATGAGTGCTTGCCCTCTTTTTAATTCCGTTACTTTGATAGGCACGATATCTCTCCTTAGTGAGCGGTTGCTTCTGCTCGGATTTCACGTAGCACCGTCACTTTAATTTCACCAGGGAATGTCATTTCTTCTTCAATTCGCTTCGCGATACGTTTGGACATTGAAAATGCTTCGCTGTCGCTGATTGATTTTGCGTCAACAATTACTCTGACTTCCCGCCCTGCTTGAATCGCATGTGATTCGGTTACACCGCTTTGCTCTTTGGCAAGAGACTCAAGTTGTTCTAACCGCTTGACATACATTTCCATCGATTCACGGCGAGCACCAGGTCTTGCACTACTTATTGCATCTGCTGCCATGACAATCGGGGTATAAGGTGTTGTTGAAGGAATATCACCATGGTGACCTGCAATGGCATTCAGCACAGCCTCTGCTTTTTCCCCGTGTCTTTTGCAAAACTCCATTCCAATGTGAGGGTGTGTTCCTTCTACTTCGTGATCCATTGCCTTACCAATATCATGAAGCAAACCACATCGTCTAGCCAATTCACCATCTAGTCCAAGTTCATCTGCAATTACTTGGCATAAAAAGGCAACTTCTACTGAGTGTCTGAGTACATTTTGTCCGTAACTCGTTCTGAAGTGCATTTTTCCAGTGGCTTCTATTATTTTCGGATGCAAACCCCGAATGTTTGTTTCCATGACCGCGTCGTTGCCCGCTTGAATTATTTTTTCTTGAATTTCTTCTTGGACTTTCTCAACAACTTCCTCAATACGAGATGGGTGGACTCGTCCGTCTGAGACTAATTTTTCAAGTGACTTCCCTGCAATCGCTCGTCGAATTGGGTCGAAACAGGAAACTGAAATAACTCCGGGCGTATCATCAATAAGAACATCTACACCCGTTGCTTGTTCAAGTGCGCGAATGTTCCGCCCTTCTCGACCAATAACTCTTCCCTTCATATCGTCTGAAGGAATCCTCACGGCTCGAACGGTTGATTCTGCAACATGGTCGGATGCGTAGCGTTGAATTGCCTGCAGTGTGATTTCGCGACTCTTACCTCGCGCTCTTTCTGTTGCATCATCAATAATTTCTTGCATCAATTCGTTCGCTTCATGCTTTGTATTGTGGCGTACTTCATCGAGAAGTTGGTCTTTTGCTTCAGATGATGACATCCCAGAAACTTCTTCTAAGCGAACGCGAAGGGTGTCCCGTTCTTTTGCAAAAGCATTTATATCTGCCTCTAACTGCTCGTGATTATGATCGATTTCAGAACGAAGTGTGTCAAGTTTTACTTGCCGTTCGTTTAACTGATCCATCATTTGATCTAGCCCGTCCTCTCGCTTAGCGATTCGAGCTTGATCTCGTTTAATTTCATTATGGGCTTCAGCAACTTCGGCTTCTAATTCCTTGCGGCGTTTACTTGAAGCCCGCTCTGCTTCCAATTCGTGCTTTTGTTGAATCGATTCACCTTCTTGCTTCGCAGCAGTAAGGACGTGGTCAGCTTCACGTTTTGCAGATCGAATTGTTCCGCCTGTAATTGCTCTGACCAAGAACCAACCAATACACCCACCTATAAGTACACTTCCAACCCCTATCCCTAGTTCTAGCCATATCATTGCAATCATGAATCTATCTGAGCAAGTACGCCCAGCCTTTCGCAAGGAGTGAAAGCCAACCTATATCTAGATTCCAATTGCACGCATTCCATATCTTGGAACGCAGGACCAATGAAATGATCATTTCGAGCAGATAGACTCTTTATAGTCTATATTTCTGAAAGTAACACCTAAGGGGCATTACGGTATTGTCGTGCGTCATACACGTTGCTCAATAACTGAATCAATCTATCTAATTGCCTTTGAACGCTCCTTTTTAGGAATCGGCTCTTCTTGGCAACTACCGTCAACGGACCGGTGCAATCGGTTTTCCTTTTGGTTAACCGTGAAAAAATTTGTTGCAACAAACGATTTGAGGCAACTTCTGTAAACTGTAGTATTCCAAAGTAACGTCCTGCCGTCAAGCAGGAAATGAGTGAAAAACAGTATGCCTCGAATTCTTTATTGGTTTTTACGGTTTAGTCTTCTAAACCCCCTCTGTATACGCATCGTTGGTGCTGCTTCTCGGCGTCAGCGTGACCTATACATTCGTTCTGGATATATCGCTATTCTGGCTTCTGTCCTTCTATTTGGACTCTTCAGCATGACCTCAGGCAGAGGATTTTCATTGCGGGATTTGGCTGCTGGGAGCGCAGGAGTCTTTGCGTTCCTTGCAGTAATTCAACTCCTTTTGGTCTGCTTATTGACTCCAGTTTTTATGGCGGGTGCAATAACAAAAGAAGCCAATCCTCGAACATGGGATATTCTGTTAACGACTCCACTATCTCCGTTGCAAATTGTTCTTGGAAATCTATTTGGTCGGCTATTTCTCATATTTGCACTGCTCATTGGTGCACTGCCTTTGATGATTGTGACCCAATTTTTTGGTGGGGTCCCGCTTGAAACTATTCTGCTTACCCAACTCGTTGCTATTGCTCTTGGATTAATCGTTGCAGCAGCAGCAATCAGTTTAAGTGTCACCCGCACTGCTGGCAGGAAAGCAGCCGTTAATTTTTTCGTCGTGACTGTCTTGTACCTTTTAGTAACGTACGTCATTGACCATTCGATGCGGGTTCCGATTGCGGCTGGCTCTACCTCAACATGGACAACAATCCTTACTCCACTAAATCCATTTCTTGTTCTAGAATCCTTACTTCATCCATCTGGATACACAATCCCAGAATCAAGCCAATTCTTCTGGCCTTTTGGATGGTTGGTCACTCATCCCGTAGCTGGATGGGTTTGGGTTACAGTTATAGGCAGTGTTTTCATGATTACATGGTCATCGCTCCAAGTTAGGAAACTGGGAGATCGAACAGTAAAAGATTCTATTTGGAATCGGCTAACAAAATATGACAGCAATAATCGTGACCCTTACGCAGTTTCGGGGAATCCAATCGCGTGGAGAGAACGAGTGACACGCCATCGAAACTTTGGATCACTCCTTGGAAGTTGGGGATTCGTTTCACTTTTTGGACTCACGTTCATTATCTTGACAACGTTATTTTTAACTGGCTCACTGTCAAGTGATTCTTATAGAAATCTCATGCAACTGCTTGTAGTTGGGGAACTCCTAATTGTCACGTTTTCTGCGATCTCTCTTTCCGCCTCATCTATTGCGAAAGAACGAGAGGATGGGTCATTAGATTTGGTATTAACCACTTCAATTACACCAAAGATGTATCTAGGTGGCAAAATGAAGGGGCTCGTCATGCATCTCCTTCCTATGGTACTTGTCCCCTGCATCACCATGATTGTAATTGGATTGATCGTCATTTCAAAAGGAGAAAGTGCTGTTGTCAGCGATTTATGGGTACGAGCAAATTCCAGTTCTGCTCAGGCACCCCTAGCACTGTTTTTGCCAGCCATCGTATTCCCCGCTTTGTTCATCCCATTTATCTTGTTCTGTGTGACACTTGGTTTATTGTGGTCGATGAGGAGCAAGGGTAGTATTGGTGCAATTATCACAACTCTGATTCTTGTTTTTATATTGACAGCAGGATTGGGCATCTGTGTATTTCCAGTTCAAGGAATCCCAATTCTTGGAGTTGGCATCAGTTCACTCTCTCCGTTTTCTTTACTGTTTGCTACGTTATCTCCTGCTAATTCTCTTCCAGTAGTTCTAGATGAGGGGATCCAAACTGCGAATGTCAGTTTGGGAATTACAACAATCATCGCAGGAATAATCTGGATAGGACTTAGTTATGGGCTATTGAGAAGCATGTCCGCTTCGTTTGTCACAACAGTACGTCGGCTTGCTGGGATTAACTAGTGCCCGCCTTGTCTCATGACGTTGAGACTTGTAGGGAATGGATACGTTGCGAACACTCCAGTCGGTGCGATTTCCCACATTCTCAATGATGGGTACATATCCCCACGATACCCAGATTCATACACTGTTCTCAATACAGTTTCAAACGTAGGTTCGTTCCCACTCTCATCAACAAGCCGGTTCGATTTAGCACCAAGGAAACTAACACTTGCACAAGGGATACGATCCCAACGACGTTCAACCATGTCAGAAACTTTTGAGAATCCAGAGCGTAAATCTTCCAACGTAAAGACATCTCGATTTAATGGTTTAAGCAATGCAAGAACATTAACTTCATCCATGTCATATTTCAAAACGAGCACTTTGTCAGGTGATCGTTCTGCATACACCTTTGCATATTTTGTAATAGATTCATTGTCCCACTGGCTTGTTGGAATCATTTCACCAACCGTACTAATAATTCCATGACTGTTATCTTCTGGATTTACGCTACATACAAGTGTTCGGTACCTTCGGGCTATCATGTCAGAAAGTAAAAACTGCCCCCACTGAATACGGATTTGATCTCGATCCTTTGTCGCTGTTCTAGGATCGCCACTCGGCATAATCACAAGTCGGTTTGATTGCCGATCTGCTTCCATCAAGACATCGCCATCACCGTCATATATTTTTGGTTGTAATTCTGTGTGTGGTTTTGTTGTCATCATTAACTCCTTCGCATTACACGAGTAAAGAGGCGGGATTTTCAATCAACTCTTTCAGTGTTTTCAAATACATCGCTGCCATTGCACCGTCAATCACTCTATGGTCTAAACTTAATGTAGCAGACATTTCATATCCTACTGCGATTTCACCATTTCGAACGACAGGTTTTTCAATTGCAGCCCCAACTGCAAGAATCGCACTATTTGGGGGGTTAATAATCGCCGTAAAGTTATCTACACCAAACATTCCTAGATTAGAAATCGTAAATGTCGTGTCTCCCATCTCATCAGGTGACAATCCGGTTTCTCGAGCTTTCTTCGAGAGATAGATTGATTCTTGGCTAATTGTTCGCAGACTCTTTTGATCTGCATTCCGAATTGTGCCGACGACCAATCCGCCACCCCGTTCTTCAGGCAATGCGATTGCAATTCCTACATTCACTGGCCCGTGATACAAAATGCAATCTCCACCAAACGATGCGTTGAATTCTTGATGATTCGCCATCGCAAGAGCACAGCATCGCACTAAGAAATCGTTCACAGAAAGTTTTACACCGCTTGTCGCAAGTTGTTCATTGAGTGTTTTTCTCATCTCAACAAGTGGATCCATTTCAAATACCATTGTGACTTGATAGTGAGGTATCGTTTGTTTCGATTCGACAAGTCGCTTTGCGATGATTTGCCTCATATTTGATAGAGGAACTGTTCGGTTTTGTTGCCATGGCGAGGTTGGAGCAAGTGGCTGAGATGGTGTTGTTGTCACACTTCCAGCCACAACCGATGTTGGGGATGGCGTTTTAGTTGTGTTTGCTGCTGATGCTGTTTCACTTGTTGTATCGTGAATTTGCATTACATCTCGCTTGATAATGCGACCAGAAGGGCCTGTCCCCTCTACGGATTTTAAATCAATTCCATATTCTTCTGCAAGTCGGCGAGCAACTGGGCTCACTCGCATTCCACTATGGTGTTCACTTTGTGGCTCTTCGTATTCGGCTTCACTATCTTGAGTTTGTTCTGCGTCGCTCTCTGATTCAGTACTTGATTCATCTCCACTATCATCATCTTCTTCAAGCATTGTTGCAATTGCTGTACCAACGTTCACTTGGTCACCTTCTGGAATTAGAATTTTTTCAACTGTTCCGTCATCAAACGATTGCAACTCCATGGTTGCTTTGTCTGTTTCGATGTCTGCTAGCAAATCACCTTCTGAAACTTTATCACCCTCTTTGACGTGCCAATGCAGCACCGTCCCCATTTCCATCGTGTCCGAAAGTCGAGGCATTGTGATTTCAATTGGCATAAATCATGAGTTCCTGATTGTTCTAGGAATTATAGGTTGCGGCACGAACTGCTTCACATATTTTTCGAGTGTTTGGTAAGTATGCCTGCTCTAAGTTGTGGGCATAAGGAGTTGGAACATCATCACTGTGGACTCTATGGACAAAATTATCCAAATCATCAAAGCACAATGAATGAATCTGTGATGCTATCTCTGAGCCAACTGAGGCAAACGACCATGACTGATCAACAACTACACAGGTATTTGTCTTTCGTACAGATTGAACCATGGTGTCTATATCCAGTGGTCGAATTGTTCGTCCATCGATAATTTCGCAATCAATACCATCCTTGGCTAATTCTTCCGCCGCTTCAAGGCAGAAATGCAATGGTCTTCCAAAACTGATGATTGTGCAATCATTACCCGCTCTCCGAACCAATGCTTTGCCAAAAGGAATGGTGTACTCTTCTTCTGGAACATGACTTGAAGTTGAAAGAAGGCGTTCGGATTCTAAGAAGAACACTGGATTGTCATCTTGGATTGCTGTTTTTAATAATCCTTTTGCATCAAAAGCATCATAAGGAATTGCCATTTTTAATCCGGGTACATTTGAGTACAACGATTCAACGCACCAAGAGTGTGTAGAGGCAAGTTGTCCACCTGCTCCGTCGTTTCCTCGGAATACAATCGGGCAGCCAATTTGCCCGCCTGACATATATAACATTTTGGCTGCATTGTTTAATATTGGATCTGCAGCAACTAAACTAAAAGACCAACTCATAAATTCAACGATTGGTCGCAAGCCTCTCATTGCTGCACCAATTGACATTCCCGAAAAACCGCTTTCGCTAATTGGGGTATCAATCACTCTTCGTGGACCAAATTCATCGAGCATACCTTTGCTGACTTTATATGCACCGTTATATTGAGCAACTTCTTCACCAATAAGAAAGATACGGTTGTCCTTCCGCATTTCTTCAGACATGGCTTCCCTGAGTGCCTCTCGAAATTCAATCACTCGTTGCCCAGTTGCCACGCTCATTGCTCTTCCTCTTCGCGTACCATTTCCGGCTTAGATGTTCCTTTGTAGGGTCCCCAGAAATCTGTATACACGTCTGTGTATAACTCATCCAGTGGAGCTTCAGGAGATTTTTTTGCCCATTCAACTGCTTGTCGGACTTGTGTTTTGACTTGTCTTGCCATCTGCTTTAATGCATCTGGCGTGAGGTCATGTTCTTCAGTGAGATACGTTTTAAGATGATCTATACAATCATCTGCTTCTTCTTTATGTTCTTCTTCTCTCGTACGGTACTTTCGGGGGTCAGACATTGAATGTCCTTTGTATCGATACGTTTGTACTTCGACAAAGTATGGTCTGGATTCTTCACGGCACCAATCAGCAATTGGCTTGAACTCTTGATACATGTCCAACACATTTTTTCCATTTATGACTGCATAATCAATTCCGAATGCCTCGGGTTTGACATGCAATTCATCTGCCATCGATGTGCCACGTTCAATCGCGGTTCCCATCGAATATCTATTATTTTCAACGACGTAAATCACCGGTAAATTTTGCAGACTCGCAAGATTCATGGCTTCATAAAAACACCCTTGATTCAATGCACCATCACCCAAGTAACAAACCGTTACCCTGTTTGACTTTCCATCGTTCAACACTTCGTCTTCATATTTGGTAGCAAACGCTAAACCAGTTCCAAGAGGTGTTTGAGCGCTAACGATTCCATGACCACCATATAAATAATGGTCAATGTCAAACATATGCATTGATCCGCCCTTACCTTTCGCACATCCACCTATCTTGCCAAACATTTCTGCCATGCAGTATTTTGGATCCATTCCTCGAGCGAGCGCATGCCCATGGTCACGATACGCAAGGATAACAGGGTCATCCGGATGAACTGCCGCAATTGAGCCGACTGCAACTGCTTCTTCTCCAATATAGATGTGACAGAATCCTCCGATGAGCCGGTTTTGGTATGCCTGCATTGTACGAACTTCAAATTCGCGAATAAGTAACATTTGCCGTAGCCACCCAAGCAACACGCCTTTTTCTGGAATTGGAGCGGGCTCAAACCTATTCGATTTTTGCAATAGTTGCTCTCGTTTTGTGCTCATTGAAGTTTCAGAGTCGATGTTCGTCATGTCAAACCAATTTTTTTCGGTAAACATGCATTATACCACAGGCAAAATTACAGACTTATGTACATGCTCGGCGATGACCAGTACAGGGGTACAGTTCGCACATCAAAAAACACCGACGAAGGAGAGCTCATCGTGGCAGAATACCGAATCAAGTTAATGGCGTTCAATTCAGCAGCAGTAATTACTTTAGGAATTGTTGCATCTATCGTTACAAGTACCATCGTTGCTTCAAATGCATACCGTTCGAAGTATGCCAACGCAGAAAAAGCGCAACAATCAATAGTTGTAAAAGGGAAAGCAACGCAACGTGTTAGAAGTGATCAGGGGAAGTGGTGGATTACGGTGAAGGGTACCGGAAAAACAATTCAAGAAGCACACGGAACGTTAGCCACGGGCATTCAACGAGTTGACGGGTTCTTAATTGATAAAGGATTCTCAGAAGATGAAATCACACGCGGAGCGATTGCAACAACTGTGCATTATGATCGAGATGAGGAGGGAAACAAAACAAGAGATGTTGTGGAGTATGAACTATCTCAATACATCAGTGTTTCGACATCAGATGTAGACAAAATTGCAAATACTGCTGGGGAAGTAACAGATTTACTCAAAGATGGCATTTTCGTCATTGGTGGCACACCGTCTTATACGTGTAGCAGCGTAAGCAGTGTTAAGGTTCAGATTCTTGCGGACGCAGCATTAAATGCTCGCACACGAGCCGATGAGTTAACCGCAAAAGCTGGTGGAAGCGTGACCGACATTAAAGATATCAGACAAGGCGTCATTCAAATAACCACACCAAATTCAACTCGAGTAACGAGTTATGGCGTCAATGACACGAGTACGATAATGAAAGATGTCAGTGTTGTCGTAACAGTCGAATTTGGTGTCGACGGAACAACGTAGAATGACATTCAAACGCGGATGACAGGACTCGAACCTGTAACCTTCGGTTTCGTAGACCGATGCTCTATCCAGTTGAGCTACACCCGCAAAGGTGCCTTCAAAGAGAAGGATGCGAAGAATACCACGGTACGTGCTATATCGCCACATCTCACTTCAACTAGAGGGTTGACTTCCGGCTCAATTCTGGGATAATTCCTAGTTCGGCCCCTTGCGGGCAATACTTAGACTGGAGAATCACTGTGCCCCAATCACATTCAGCCAAAAAAGATGTTCGACAAAATGCAAAACGCCGTGCAATTAATCACTGGCGAAAACGACTCATAAAAGATCAATCGAAATCCTTTTTAGATGCAATTGCATCTAAGGATGTCGCCTTGGCAGAAACTGAATTCAATAAATTTTGTGGCTTAGTTGACAAAATTTCCTGCACGAGCACGATGCATAAAAATACTGCCGCACGTCGCAAAAGTCGATACTCCCGACAACTTCTTGAACTAAAACAAGCATAAACCGCCTTTTCTGTTTATCACGCTATCATTGCGCATATGCCGCAACCGCTAAGCTTTTCTAAACGTGTTCCTTCGAACCGCCAAAGGTACAGCGAATTATCTCGACAACCGTTATATATGTTGGTGTTTCTGCTTCCTCTCATAATTTTCTATGAGATCGCGTTGTATTCTTCTGGCACTTCCTCGGGAAATCACATTCAGATTAAAGCGCATGATCATCTTGTTCGTTT
>CAZRPZ010000090.1:0-20850 GCA_964602215.1 uncultured Isosphaeraceae bacterium
ACAATTAAATCAAAGTGACGCTGGGTACTCAATACACAATCCTTCCGTAAAACAATGGGCGTGGGCAGTTGGTGGAAATCATCGAAAGTGAGGTATTTTATCGCCAGCGTAGGATGTTGGTTGCTGCCATCGTAATTGCTTTGTTTTCAGGCGGTTACGCACAATTGATAAACCGTCAAGCCCTCCACTTCATGGGCGCATACGATGGCTTGCGGTCTGTAGTATCATTCGCGATTCAAAGGAAAGAGAATTACAGCGTGCGAACAGCAATTATCAGCGATATTCATGGCAATCTAGAAGCACTCAACCGAGTGCTTGAAGATATTGGTGATCAAAACATCGATCGCACTGTCTGCTTGGGTGATACCCTTGGATATGGTCCAAACCCTGCTGAATGTGTTGATCTTGTTGCAGAACATTGTGAATGGTCGTTGCTTGGGAACCACGATTACGGCGCACTCTATGAGCCAACGAATTTTAATGCTGCAGCAGAACAAGCAGCACATTGGACAAGGGCACAATTCGATGCCGAGGAAGATAAAGAAGTTGCTGCGAAACGGTGGGAATTTCTTGGTGGTTTGAGAGTGAGAACTCAAATGGAAGATTTCCTTTGCGTTCATGGCACACCAAGGCGCCCAATTAATGAATATCTGTTCCCAGATGATGCGATTAATTCGCCCGTGAAAATGAAACAAATTTTTGATCGCATCCCAAAGCACTCGATGTCTGGACATACCCATGTGCCGGGGATTTTTACAGATGAGCCAGATTTTTATCCGCCAGACGAACTAAATGGCTCGTTCAATTTTGCGGATGAAGAACACATCATTATTAATCCCGGCTCAGTCGGACAACCCAGAGATTTAGACCCACGCTTGAGTTATGCCATTCTCGATGATGAAGTTTGCACCGTTGATTTTTTCAGAATCGATTACGACATCGATACCGTATGTGAAAAGATTCATGCAATTCCAGACCTAAGCAATTGGCTAGGAGATCGATTGCGTGAGGGTCGGTAATTCCACAGATGGGAAGTAAAACATTATGACACCTCAACAACGCCGGCGGATCATTCCATTTATTGTGTTGCTTGCTGCAGCAGGTGTGTTGCTTGCGATTATTTATGGGCAGAAAAGAGCTGATAAAAAAACGGAAGTGGTTACGGCACCAACTACGCAGGTTGAGCCGCAAGAAGAAACTACGGATTCTGTTGTTGATATATCTGCAAAACCGCCGCAAACGAATATACAAGAGGATAAAAAAGAAGACAGCAAAATTCTCCCAACCTCAACGGAGCCAGTTGCACCTTTTGCTGTTCTTCATGTCCAACAGCATGAAACTCCAAAGACGCCCATTACCATCGGTGCACTTGATGAAATCGAAACATGGCAAATGGAGGTTCGCTTTACGCACGTTGGTGCGGGCATTTCCTCGATTCAATTTTCTAACATCTTTGAAACCGTTGATGGCAAGCTTGCGTGGAAAAAATATCGCAAAGATGGTGGCACTGTTCCACCACTCGGCGAGTTGTATTTACTAACCAGTGAACGCGGAGTTCAAGATGCCATCAAACCTGTTCTTGGAGCATATCAGCTCGACATCAATGATCAACCACTTCCGTTGCACTCTGCAAGTGATTGGGAATTAGTCAACACAACCGAAAACAGTGTCTCGTTTCTCGCAACTATTCTTGATGAAAAGCAACAGAAAGTTGCAACTGTTTCGCGAACGTGGACAGTCAACAAGCAGTATGGGTTGCGTCTTGAACAGTCTGTTGAGAATTTGACTTCTCAAGATTTTGAAGCACGGTGGTTCCAATATGGTCCTTCAACTCTTACTGTTGACCGTTCGCGGTACATGGATCGTAGGCGGTTTAGATTTGGCTGGGAGATGAGTGACGAATTTGACCCAGACCACGCTGCACCAATTCAGTCAAATGAATTCTATTTAGAGTTCACCGATATCACAGACGATCAGAATAACACGGTTTGGCCAACCCCAGAAACCGAAGAAGATGGATTCAAACTTTCTTGGTTTGCTTCTACAAATCGGTACTTTGCACTTGCTGTATTTCCAGACATAAATGATGAGGGCGAAGGCAATCGTGTTTTCACTAATAAGGTTGCTGAAATTACAACTCGAACTGAAGGTGTCGAAGCAGATCAATTTGTTCTTACTGGATTATTTAGCCCAACAACTCTGGTTGAACAAGGAAAGGCGTATGACCTTTCAATGGGAGTATATGCGGGACCCCTAAAGCGATCTGTTCTTGATGAGGAACAACCATACGTTGCGCTCAATATGCGAGATATGGTGCTTTACCAGATGTCTAGTATGTGTGCTTTTTGCACATTCCAGTGGCTTGCCGATTTGCTTGCTGTAGTTCTAACAACGCTTGATCACTATGTAGTTTTCGATTGGGGATTGGCAATTGTTCTCCTTGTGCTTATTGTTCGAACTCTTCTGCATCCAATTACCAAAAAGTCTCAAATCAACATGCAACGATTTGGGAAGGTAATGCAAAAACTCAAACCAGAAATTGACACATTAAAGAAGAAATATCCAAATGATCCAAAGCGTGTTCAAACTGAACAGATGGCGCTCATGCAAAAATATGGGGTGAATCCCTTCCAAATGCTTGGGTGCTTACCGATGTTTTTGCAAATGCCAATTTGGGTTGCGTTGTATGCCTTGCTCTATTTCATGTTTGATATTCGGCAGGAACCTGCATTCTTTGGTGTATTTCAGTTGTTTGGTGAATGGCCGTTTCTTGCAGACTTGAGTTCTGCTGACCATTTCTTTGGAGAGTTCAGTGAACCAAAACAAATTTTATTTTGGAACGTGACTGGCATAAACATACTTCCGATTTTAATGGGTGTTATTTTCTTTGTCCAACAGAAATACATGTCGCCACAAAGTATGGCAACAACGCCAGAGCAAGAATCACAACAAAAAATCATGCGGGTGATGATGGTTGTTCTTTTCCCGCTGATGCTTTATTCAGCTCCATCTGGATTAACGTTATACATTTTGACATCGAGCTCTGTAGGAATTTTGGAAAGTCGACGAATTCGAAAACATATCGATAATATTCCACTTGAACCTGTACCAGTAAAACAATCTAAAGGACAGGGGAAAAAACCAAAAGATAAACAAGGTCGAGCATGGGCTGATGCAATGGAAGCTCGTCGGAAAAAAGTTCAAAATAAAGCAAAGAAACGTTCATTTAAGAAACGTGATTAGCGTCGATTGTCATGGATCTCGATACCACGATTGTTGCGGTTAGTTCGCCTTGTGGAAGTTCACCACGTGCAATGGTGAGAGTGTCGGGCATGGATGTTTTTGAGCGAGTACAACACATTGGTATTTCAACAAAAAGACGAACTCTCACAGCATGTTCGTTACGCTTGCGCGAGGGAACGGTTCCTGTACTCTGCGCCTCCTTTCCAGCGGATTCCTCTTTCACTGGACAAGAGACAATCGAAATTATTCTTCCAAATAATCAATTTCTCATAGATTCGTTGCTCAATCAATTCATTGAGTTGACCGCTGGTCGGCATGCAGAAGCTGGGGAGTTTACCGCGAGGGCATTTTTCAATGGCAGAATTTCCTTGTCGGAAGCAGAGGGAGTTTGTGCGACTATCTCTGCAACAAACGATGGCGAGTTGCGTGGGGCTGCATTACTTCGCAATGGTGCTTTACATTCGCAAGTTACAATAATTTCAGACCAGATTCGAGACACCCTAGCACGAGTTGAATCTGGAATTGATTTTACTGATGAAGAAGATGTCGTTGCAATTTCAAACGAAGAGTTACTTCAATCGATCACCCTGTGTATCGAATCTATTCAAGCGATCCTTGACAGAAATATTTCGATGGCAACCCTTTCGCTTCTTCCAAAAGTAGTCATTGCTGGTGTGCCCAATTCGGGAAAATCAACACTCTTTAATGCACTTTTGGGATACTCCCGAGTTATCGTTTCAGATACCGCTGGCACAACCAGAGATGCAATTCAAGAGCCAGTTCAGTTCGGAGCCAAAGAGGCGATGCTGGTTGATATTGCTGGGTTTGAAGATGGCGGAGACGACCTATCACTACAAACCCAACAAGTAGCATCGAGAATGGTTGAAGAAGCAGAACTCGTTTTGTACTGTGTTGCGCCTGATGGTGTTGCTCCATTGCCGACAGAAGGCACTATCGTTGTATATACGAAATCTGATCTTCATCCAAGAAATAGCGTGCATGATGTGTGCGCAGTAACAGGAGACGGGCTGGAACATTTGATCACTGTAATTGAAGAACTACTTTGTTCAAGACCGCTTGTTTCTGAAAACTCGCTCGCTCTTCTTACTAGACACGAACACTATTTACAACAAACATTGGTTTCCCTTGAAGAGGCCAAGGAAGAACATGCAGTTCCAGAACTTGTTGCAGCTTCTTTGCGAGAATCTTTGAATCGCATTGGAACAATTACAGGAGTTGTCACGCCGGATGAAGTTCTTGGTGAAGTCTTCTCTTCTTTTTGTATTGGAAAATAAATACGTATTTTTTATTGGGTTAGCAGCGTTCGATTCGAACACGGATTTGGCGTAATGTTCCGTTGCATTTTTGTTGAAGTTGTCGCAGCAGCCCACCTCGGATGAGCCGGTTTATTTGGTACGCGGTTGGTGAACCATCTACTGCAACTACCAACACTCCTCTTTGGAGTGCGGTTGGAATCGCAACTTGATTGAGCCGTTCTGGAACTAGTTCATTCCAATGTTCTCGTAATTTCAGTAGTTGAGTATTTGTTTTCTTGAGTGACCTACAAATAGTATTCATCTCACTATCGATACGAAGATCTTTTTTTCGTCTAGCTCTCCATTTACGAAGTTGTTCAATCTTGATGGTCTGGTCATCCATTTCCATATCCTACAGTGAAGATGTGATTTTCCAAGGAAAAGTTCCTCGCTTCAAAGACCGACATCATTTCTTTTCTGATGCTATTGTTCGCCGTATGACTTCAATCCAACTCAACGGGCTCATTAAGGAATTCGGCCAAACAACCGCCGTTGCTGGAATTGATCTCGAAATTGAACGCGGGGAGCTCTTTTTTCTTTTGGGTCCCTCTGGTTGTGGTAAAACCACCCTTCTTCGGATGCTCGCTGGTTTCATTGAACCTACAGCAGGACGTATTTTCTTTGGAGAGAGAGAGGTGACCCATACTCCGCCAAACAAGAGAAATACGGGCATGGTGTTTCAAAGTTACGCACTCTGGCCACATATGAGCGTTGCGGAAAATGTTGCTTATGGACTTGTGATACGGAAGATTCCCACGGAACAGCGTAGAAAAAAGGCAGTTGAAGCCCTTTCAAAGGTGCATATGGAGCATCTGGCCGACCGTAAGCCAAATGAACTCTCGGGTGGACAGCAGCAACGCGTTGCTCTTGCTCGGGCAATTGTTGTTGAGCCAGACGTTCTGTTGCTGGATGAGCCACTCTCAAATTTAGATGCAAAATTGCGTTTAGAAATGCGAGCAGAAATTCGCAATATCTGCACAACCCTAGGCATAACAACTGTTTACGTAACTCACGATCAAAAAGAAGCCCTTTCAATCGCCGACCGAATGGCAATTCTGCAGGATGGAAAAGTGAGGCAAGTCGGCACGCCAAGCGAGGTCTACCGACAACCCAACTCTCAATTCGTTGCGGAGTTCATTGGCGAAACAAATTTTGTACCAGCAACGAGTTCGCCCAGCGGGTATGAGACTGCGTTTGGGATACTTTCATCTACAACCACTTCTTCTGAAGAAGAGGTTGTTTGTTCAATCCGCCCAGAAGCGATCGTTGTTTGCGATACACCAAGTGATCAAAATGGGTTTTCTGGCAAATGCGTCGAAACGGTCTATCTTGGAGAAATTGCTCAACACAAAATCCAAGTCCACGACGACCTCGTCCTGCGTGTGACTGAAGTAAACCCAAGCCACCTTGGCAAGGTCGGTGACACGATGAATCTGCATATCGCCCCACGCGACGTTATCCCCCTTCCTCGTTAGACCCCCTTCTTCCCTTAATTTACACGATATTGAGCCGTACGTACGCCTTCTGCGGCTAACGTGCGTCTTTGCGCCATTTACGCTAAAATTGACCAAGCGCTTTTGGCTCTGAGCCAGATTATCGGACTCCAAATTTAACCTGCCGTTTTTGTCTCTGAGCGATTTTGGCTCTGAGCCAGATTATCGGACTTTGTTTGGATTGAGGTTTTAGTTGCGGTAATGGGTTGACGTTTTGAGTAGAAGATGGGATAACATGCGGAGCGTGTTTGATGTTCCACGTGGAACACCGGTTGAATCTACAAACTACCATTGATGAAGGAGTCGAAAATGGCAGCACCAGCAGGGAAGCGCAAACGCCGGTTAGGGAAGGGGCTTGATAGTTTGTTATCCAAGCCAGTTGATATTACTCCACCAGATATAGATCAGACAGATTCTTCGGGTGATGCTTCTGCCGAAAAACCAGGGCGGTCTAGCACTGCTCAAAGTGTCAGCGTTTCTAAAAACATCCCGCCTTCCGAGAACGAGTTGGTGTATATACAAACAGAGTGTATTGTTCCGAATCCTCGACAGCCAAGGCAGGTATTTGATGATGATGGTCTATCCTCACTTGCAGATTCCATTAAAACGGCAGGGCTCATGCAACCGGTCGTCGTTCGGAAAATAGATGGAAGCGATACATTCGAATTGATTGCTGGCGAGCGAAGGTGGCGGGCTGCTGAATTGGCCGGACTCACCACACTGCCCGCACTTATTCGAAACCTTGACGATAAAACTTCCGCAGAATGGGCACTAATTGAAAACCTTCAACGCGAAGACCTAAACCCTATCGATCGGGCAGAAGCATTCGACCGACTTGTAGTTGACTTCTCTGTCACTCAAAAAGAAATTGCCACTCAGCTAGGCATTGATCGATCTAGTGTTGCTAACTTCCTACGTCTTAATGACTTAGAGCTATTTGCAAAAGACGCTGTTCGGGATGGGCGTCTCACGATGGGTCACGCAAAGGTCTTGCTAGGGATTCCAGAGGCAGCAACAAGTACCGCAATTGCAAAACGATGCGCTTTAGAGCAATGGTCTGTTCGAGAATTAGAACGACAACTAAAAAAGCGAAGCGGCCGTGAAAAGGAGATGTCAAAAGAAGCGAATCCTCTTGACATGTATATGAAGAATTTAAGTGATCAACTTGGCGAACATCTAGGAACGCAGGTTACTGTTTCACTTGGGAAAAAGAAGGGGAGCGGGAAGTTGGTGCTTTCGTTTTACTCGAACGAACACTTTGAAGGATTACTGGATGTGATGAATTTCACACCAAAGACATAACACTTCAAAGTTGAATTATTACAAATCTTGACAGAATATCGCTGTTCAACGAGCCGATGTCTTCGGACATGCAAGTAGAGGCAACATTACACAAGACTTTGCGAATCCCACCTGAGAATGATTCAATTCACGCAGTTGAATATTCAA
Organism: uncultured Isosphaeraceae bacterium; assembly: GCA_964602215.1. Classification (GTDB taxonomy): domain Bacteria; phylum Planctomycetota; class Phycisphaerae; order Phycisphaerales; family SM1A02. The sequence continues at coordinate 7,502 of CAZRPZ010000090.1, forward strand.
AGCGTGCATATCGAAGGGTGCTTGCAAATTGGGCTTCTGATTTACTTACTGCTCTTGCAGAAGAACGAAGGAAGCAGGAAAGCCAATACGAAAAACACAACGTACTACACGCTGCATAGTTTTGTTATCGGACGTGCCAAGTGTTTCCATCTCTTGACACAGGGCGATAGAGTGTATCCCGTTCAATGGGCGTACAACCTGCATCCCGAATGGCTCTGCATAAATCATGCACGCTACATTCTTGGTGAGTCGTATAGGAACCAACTTTCGTGATGTCGTACCAAACCACAGTACCATCAATATCATCTGCACCACACTGCAACATGTGCTGCGCCATTTGCAACGATTGCATAATCCAAAATGCTTTGATGTGAGGCACGTTGTCGAGCATCAGCCGCGCGATTGCAATTGTTCGAAGATTTTCAATCCCACTTGGTCCAGACAAATGGGCAAGTTCACTTACTCCGGGTATAAATGGTAGTGGTATAAATGCTTGAAACATTCCAGAGTGATTTGAAGCAAGTGTTCGTTTTTGCTCTTCACGAATTGTCAGCATGTGCTTAATACGATCTTCTCTGGATTCTACATGCCCATACAACATCGTTGCATTTGTGTTTAGCCCAACTTCATGCGCTACACGGTGAACATCCATCCATTGAGTGCCGCGGATTTTTCCCTTAAACACTTCGTCATGAACTCTGTCATCAAAAACTTCGGCACCACCACCCGGTAGAGATCCTAAACCACAATCAATCAATTCATTCAAAACTGAGGAAATTCCTGCGATTCCGTCACGACCGCGTTTTGATATTCTGGCGAGGTGAACAATTTCAACTGCTGTAAACGCTTTGATGTGAATGTTTGGAGCAACTTCTTTTATTGCACCAAGCATTTCTGTGTAATACGCAAAGGGGAGCCAAGGATGCAATCCACCGACGATGTGAATTTCTGTTGCTCCTGCGCTATCCGCTTTCGATGCTTCGTTTCGAATGTCTTCAAGTGAATGTTCGTACGCGCCTTCTTGATCTTTCTTCCTGTAAAAGTCACAAAACTTACAACTTAATGCGCAAATGTTCGAGTAGTTGAGATGACGATTTATGTTGTAATACGCGTTATCCCCGTGTAACGCACGACGCTTTTTATTTGCAAGTGAACAAAGAGTCCAAAGATCCTGCGTTTCATATAATTGGACGCCATCCTCGAGCGACAACTCTTGATGCGTCATTATTTTTTCGATAATCGGATCAAGATGTAAATCAGTTGTTGATTGTCTAGCTATTACATTATTCATCACAGTGGTCATAGAACCGTATATTTTACATCACTTCCGAGCCGTTAAAATAGGCATTTTGTGCGGGTTATGATTTCCACATAATGTAATTCTGGGGCAGTGGTGCAAAACCCGTATTCACAATGACCCGATTCAATCATTGTGATGAAACCATCTGAGCAAATACCTTCGTTCGTCCCCCATTCGTATGTTGACCCGCTTCGACAATCCCACCGTAATTCGCTCCCGTTCCCAACTGAAGCTGCCTCGCGACTTGGCTCTCAACGGGGTCAGCGGTATGACGATTTACTCTTTGCTGTCGAAGAAACCGAACTCCGATTACGCGAATTTGCTTCAATTATGGGTATGTTTTCAATCGAAGATGATTCACCAGCAGCCGCGTGAACGTACCTCACTCTGATAGAACAATTTCTAAAACAAATGATGCAAGCCGTTGCCGGCGGTACGATTCATCCTCGAGGAACTGCACGGGGTGATGTTCTGTTTGTGTAGAACTCGGTAAAGATGATTTCATTTCTGTTACTCGCTCTGCTGTTACCATCGTTTCTGGATTTGGCAATGGCTCTTGCAGTAAACCCAATTGACCAATCAGTTCGGGGCGAATTTCACCGATGCAATACACGGTTCCAGCAGGAACAATTGGAATATCACCAGCAGGGGTGGAAATATATTCAGAATTTCTAAACACGGCTAATAATCCACCTGATTTTCGAACGTAAATATCATCGCTTCCAGCAACTTTATATAACTTTTCAAATGAATGGTCTTGTTGATACGTACTTCTGACGACTCTTAAGGAACTGCCGATTGCACCACGATCCTCGGCACCTGCATCGACTGGAATTAATTCGATTGCGCTGTCTTGACCAAATGTGATTGTCGAGAAAGCTGTCAAGATAAATGTCATCACAAGTGGTAAAAAAGCAGCGAAAGAGTTCACATGGATATGGAAATTCATGCCAAGTTGAGTATAGTCCACTTCATGGCAAAAGTACTCTCAATAAACATCTCAAAGGGTGGAATTCCAAAACTTTCTGTTGACTCCTGCCCAGTCACAACAACTGGGCTTCAGGGCGATGGCCGAAATCATGAAAAACATATTTCTAATGATCGCGCAGTTAGTTTGATTGATCTTGAAATACTCAAGCAATTAACCGAGGAGGGATATGACGTTTGTCCTGGTGCTGTTGGAGAAAACCTTACGGTTGAAGAGTTGGATGTCCAATCGTTGAATCCAAACGATCGTTTGCTATTTTCTGGTGGTGTAGAAATTGAGTTGGTCGAAAGAAGGCAACCCTGTTTTGTTCTTGATCCGCTTGGCAAACAATTAAAGAAAGATATTATCAATCGCTGTGGTTACTTAGCGAGAGTAATTACCGAGGGTACATTTACTGTCGGCGAAAATATTTCCGTCACTAAAGCGGGGGAATAACATGTGGCCGCATACAGTTGCAATTCTAATCGGTGGACAAAGCAAACGAATGCGAACACCGAAGCAACATGTTGAACTACCAAATGGAAAGACGATGCTCGAAACAATGCTTGTCTTTGCTCAAACAACTGCAGGTAATACAGTTGTTGTCGGAGGAGACGCCGAGGGTGTGCAATCAATTCACGACCATCTCGACAACCAAGGTCCCGTTGCGGGGATAGAAGCATTACTTCATTCTGGAATTGACGAACACTACCTTGTCGTTGGATGTGACATGCCCACAATTCAAACTGCAAATGTTCAGCCACTGCTGGAATGCAGCGGTACTGCACTGTTTCAATCGAAAAAGAAAATGTGCCCACTCCCTCTTCGGATTGCGGCTAAAGAACGTGACCGATGCACCGCCTATCTACAAAGTGGCAAAAGATCGATTCATGGCTTTATCGAATCAATTCCACATAAGTCCATTTCCATAGAGCCAGAACAAGTTTCCGCATTTAAAAGCATGAACTCTCCTGAAGATCTCGCTAATTTCTTCGAGCAATCATGAAACAGTACTACCGAACTGTCGCTGAGGAAATGTTTTCCGATGAACCAAATGTCAAAATCCGCGAGGAACTTGCCGAGCAGTATCTTGTTCGTCACTACCTTGGGACAGCGAATAAAGGGTTCTTTGTTGAAGTAGGAGCAAATAATCCATTTGATCTATCACAAACTTGGCACCTTGCACAAGAGGGGTGGAAGGGCGTTCTTGTTGAACCAATTCCCGACTTATGCAAATCACTTCGTAAAAACAGAGGTGAATCTATCGTCATAGAAGCCGCGTGCGGTGCACCAAACGCAGAATCAACTGCAACGTTTACCATCGCAAAAGACAGTGGAAAATCAACACTCTCTACTGAGTTTCTTGATAAAAGATCAGCCATTGATTCAAAAATTACTGTTCGAATGACAACATTAGATGACATCCTCGCTTCGGAATCAATCGAAACAGTAGATTTCGTCTCGATTGATGTTGAAGGAACTCAATACGATGTGCTGCAGGGGTTCGATCTCCAAAAGTGGAAACCACGCCTTCTTCTTGTGGAGGACCACCTATTGAATACGAGGACTCACAAACTCATTGAAGAACAAGCGTACAAATTAGTGAAACGAACGCTCTTTAATAATTGGTACATTCCAATTGAAGCAACGAAGCCAATAACCGGTAAGAGAGAGGACAACATCCTCAAAGGAAAAATGAGACGTATCCCAATTCGCAACATTCGATTCCACATCCGACGTCTTCTTGGTAAAGGGATTTAAATCGGTTCTACCGAAACAACTTCCCCGTTAAAGAGCGGGGTTCGTGTTTCGGAATCAACATCATGTGATAACAACACGTTCGCTTCTGGAAAATACATCGCACAGTTTCCAACTGCAATATCTATACATCGAACAAAAACATTGAGTTCACCTGCAGATCCTCGAACACACACTTGCATATCTTGCTTCAAGTTCATGGTGTTGGCATCTTGTTCATTCATCATGATGATATCACGACGATGTTGCCCTCGGTATACATCTTCTTCTTCATAGACAACTGTATTGAATTGCCCTTCTGAACGAATGGTCATCACTCGGAGTTGGTTTCCAAATACTGGTGTTGGTGAGTGAATAGGCACTTTTTTTGCGTGTATTCGGCCTGAGCACGTACTAAATTTTGGAGAATGAAATGTCCGACCCAAAATTTGGTGTTCTTCATTTGGATTAAAACCTGAAACGCATTTGGAGATAAGTTGTCTTATCGCATCATACTTGTCAAACTGTTTCCATTGAATTTTTCCAATGCCTTTTTGGGCCAGTTCAACAATCACACTAACTTCACTTCGAGGGCCTTCAAACCTTTGTGTTCCACCACTACTTCTGCGAACAAAATTGAACATTGATTCCTGCGTAGTCGTTTGGGACTCCTCATCTCTGGCAAGCACTGGGAATATGATGGTTTCTGCGCCCCGTCCTAAAAAATGTCCTTGGTTTAGTGTCGTTGACATATAAGACACCAGTTTTATTTTTGCCATCGCATCTATAGCGAATCGAGTATCTGGGTTTGAGCCAACTAAATTTCCCCCTAAACACATTGCATACTCAATGTTACCCTCATAAGAATTTTCCATGCATGCCATTGTGTCTCCACGAAAATCTTGTGCATTGGTAGGCAAGGTAACACCTAACTCTTGCTCAATCGCTTTCTCCATTTCTGGCTTTAATGTTGGAACAACACCAATCGTACCCATTCCTTGTACGTTTGAGTGCCCTCGAAGAGGAAGCAACCCTGCCCCGATTTTCCCTACCATCCCACGGGCAATTGCAAGATTTGCAATCATCCGTACAGAATCTGCACCACCTTTGGCGTGTGTGATACCCATAGCCCAACAAAATATTGTTGCTTTTGAGGAAGCATACATTTTGGTAACTTCTTCAATGAGTTCTTTTGAAACACCGCTGTTCTCAATAATCCACTCCCAAGAAGTTTCATTTGCATTCTTTTGTACCTCTTCGAAACCATCAGAACATTCAGCAATAAATTCACTTTGCAACGAACTATTCTCAATAAGTCGTTTGATGATTCCAAGAAGGAGTGCTCCATCACCGCCAATGTTTGGCTGCACGTAAATATCTGAAATTGTAGATCCAAATAATAAACTTCTTATGTCACTTGGAACACGAAATTTGCAGAGCCCTTCTTCGCGTAGGGGGTTTATCACTACTACTTTTCCACCTCTTCGTCGTAAATCAATTAGCGATTTCAACAACCGCGGATGATTTGATGATGGATTACAACCAATGAGAAATATAAGATCGCACTTATCTACATCTTCTAATTGAACGGTCGCTGTTCCAGAACCGGTAACACTCGTAAGTCCTACTCCACTCGCTTGGTGGCAATAATACGAACAATTGTTCACATTATTTGTTCCTCGAATTCGAGCGGCAAGTTGTAATAAAAACCCCGCTTCATTGCTTGATCGACCACTGCAATAGTAAAAGGTTCGTTGTGGATTTGTTTCTTTGATTGTGGTTGAAACTTTTTCTAACGCGTCTTCCCAAGCAATTGGTTTGTAGTGTAAATCTAGTGGACCTGCAATTAGGGGAAAAGTCAGTCTGCCACACGATTCCAATTCTCGTGGGGACATTTCGCCAAGTTGAGTAAGAGTATATCGTTCAAAAAAATCGATTGTCAACGCACCTTGCATATCTGCTGCCATCGCTTGCACAGACTTTTTACAAAACTCTGGAAAATTTCCTCGTTCATTGACCATACCACCGCGTTGTCCACCCATTCCCAGAGCACATGTTTTACACGCGTTTGGTGTTCGCATTGCTTTCCACATTGCAAACAAACCACCAGCACCCCACGCCTTCTTCAACACATACAGAATTGAACGGAAACCGCCATGCGATTTCATGGAGCGTTTTTGTCCAACTCTACTTCAACAGTTTTCATTAGTTGCCCAACCATATCCACAGAAAAATCGAATTTCAATCCTGAGGATTCAAAGAGTTGTGGTAATGGTTTGCTTGCTCCATAAGAAAGACCTTCTTTGTACGCAACTATTGCTGCTTGTGGGTCGTTGCGGTATTGCAACCACATTTGCAAAGCCCCAAGTTGCGCAATGCCATACTCGACATAATAAAATGGAACTTCAAACGGATGTAACTGACGATGCCATACCGATTCATGTTCAGCATCTAAATTAGACCAGTCAAGTTTTCCTCCAAATCGTTGTCCAAGTTCTAACCAAATTTTTGTTCGTTCTTCACGAGTGTGGTTTGGATTCAAGTAAATCCAGTGTTGGAACGCGTCTATCGTTGCGACCCAAGGTAATGTTGAGACAATGCCTTCTAGATGTGTTCGGATTGCCCGTTTGCATTCTTCCTTTGTGTAGAACTCATCAAGAAATGGATAGGACAACAATTCCATGCTCATCGAAGCGACTTCTGCAAACTCCAAAGGAGAACTTCGATACCACACTAAATCATCATGCCTACAGAGCATATAGTGAAATGCATGCCCTGCTTCATGCACCATTGTGTCTAGATCACGGGGTAAACTTGCTGCATTCATAAAAATGAATGGTTTACGTTGGCGATCACGGCTTGCTTGGTAACCGCCCGGAGCCTTCCCTTTTCTTGACGCTAGGTCAAGTGAGTAGCCGCCATCTCGCATAAGATCAAACATGTCTCCAAGTTCACTGTCCATACGGTGAAACAGTGTGGATGTTTTTTCAATCAATTCATCTGCTGTATCGAATGGTTTTAACGGTTCATGCCCATGTGGATCGACAGCAATGTCCCAAGGACGAAGGTTGCTCACACCAAGTGCATCTTTTCGTTCTTCAGCGAGTTTGTGAACAATTGGCATACACGTTTGTTCGATGGCATCGTGGAACGCGATGCAGTCTTCGGGTGTGTAATCGAACCGGTGTTTCGCTGCAAACATGTACCCTCGATAGTCATTAAAGCCGGCATTCAGAGCTATCTGATTTCGAGTTGTAACCATTTTGTCGAAAATGCCATCGATTGCGTCGCGGTCTTGTAAACGTCTTTGCGTCACTGCACTCCATGCTTCTTCACGAACATTTCGATCTTGTTTCTGTTGATAGACGCCCATTTGTGGCATCGTTTTTTCTTCCCCATCAAACTCCACCATCATGGCTCCACACAGTTCGGCATACTCTTGACCCAATTTTGTGTCTTCAGTTTGTAGAGGCACGTTTTCATCTCTGAAAATATCTACGTCTGCTATCCAGTTTCGAAGTAGGACACCATATCGTTCGCAATCTACATCACTTACATGGGGTGATTGCACAACTTTCTTGTTTAATTGAAAGCCAATCTTTTTCAATTCTGGTTCAACGTTTTCGATAAATGCTAAAAATTTTGCCTTCGCTTCTTCGTCTTCAGTGTTACATGTCATTGCAATATATAAATTCGATCCTGCTTCTTCAGCAGCTGCATCAAGTTCGCTTCGATCGAGGAGAAATTGCTCGATGCAACCAGCGCATTTAAACTCTCGTTCAAGAAGTTGCTGGTAGTACGGTTGTAAATTATCCCATGTTGTTGCATCAAATTCAGCGGGAACAAAATCTGTCATCATCATTGTGGTCATAATTTCTCCAATATTCTCTTTCTTGTTTTTAGAACGTGTGAGTTGAAATCGCAATTAAATCTGTTTGTTCTTCAATCTTTTTTGCAAGCATTGTTGCGTGCTCTGCATTATCGCAGATTCCGTACATCGTTGAGCCACTCCCTGAAAGGTGTATTTCTTGCTTTGTAATGGTAGACAATCTCTTGAGATCTACTGCAATTCTTGGTTCAACAAGGCATGCGGGAGCAAGAAGGTCGTTGCTCGCTTTTTCCTCTTGGTTTGTCATTGCATCAAAAGCGTGATACACCTTGGAAGTCGAACATTGATATGGCGGAAGAATTAAGCAGATGTTCGTTGGTTCAAGTTGGATTGGATTGATCACGTCACCTGTACCACTAACTTCACACGCTCCGCCTTGAAGAAAAAAGGGAACATCCGAACCAAGGGTGACAGCGAGATCATGTAAATTCACATTCAGTGAATAAAGTTCAGCGGTAGCCCGTAACATCGCAGCTGCGTCCGCGCTTCCTCCCCCTAAACCGCCACCGACGGGGATTCGCTTCTCTAGTTTCATCTGGACAGGAAGGGAGTGTCCAACGGACGTTTCGAGAAGACGATGAGCACGGACTGCAAGGTCATCTGTCACAGACCAGTCGATTTCTGACTGCACCGGTGCTGTTTCATGCCAAAGGATTGCGTACCTCGATAATGTGTGTGGCTCTAACCGAGAAACTTCTAGATCATCAAAAAATGCAACACGAGCCATCTTCGACACAATCGGATGCATGCCATTTTCCAAAGCTTGTTCAACAGACAGGGACAAATTGACCTTCGCATTGGCTTGAATATGAATCTCTGATGCAATCATCACGCTCTTAGGATACCAGAGAGGTATCATGCGTATCAAATGAAGAAGAGGGTTCTTATCATCATTGTTTTGGTTTTGGCCACCGCCATCGTTAGTGGCTATTTCGCTATACCAATCGTGGTGTCAAATATACTCAGGGCAAAAATAACCGAACAACCGTTGAATAGTGTTCAACAAATCAATATGTCTTGGAACGGACCGCAACGTATTTCTGGTCTACATGTTGAAGACACATTTGGTTTTGCAAATCTTGATGTAGAACTAGATAATAGTTTATTCTCAATCATCACTTCAAAGATGTTAAACATCGCCGCTACGGGTGATGTCACTATTCACACAACGACTATTCAGTCTGACGAAGAAGATTCGACGGTCACGAGTCAGCCCTCCACAAGTAGTGAATCAACACTCTCATTGCCCACTTTTAATCTGACTGCAGATATTGATACACTTACATTTCAGGGTGATGAACCACTGTCATACAGCGATCTCCACTGTACGTTTACTGTAGATCCGGGACGTCTGTTTCATATTGCACTTCGTGGGCGAACGGATTCTGGCGGTCTTATCACGTGCGAAGGAAATGCGCCTGATCTACTTACCGAGCAGGGAACTTTGAATTGGGATTCAACTGCAGCCCTATCCTTCGAGGTGGATAATGCGTCAATCCCAACAATCAATGGACAGGGGGGTTGGTCCATTTTAAGTATGAGTGGTGACCTTACATCTCCGAAACTTAGCGATGCAATTAACATTTCTATTGATGGAGGGCTCGCAGAATACGGTGTTCCCAGAGGAAGGGTATTGGTCAAAACTCAAGTCATCTCTTCTAATGATTCGTGGGATTCATTCATGTTTGATGACAAAGAAATCGTAGGAACAATTGATTTGATCGAAGTCCCTACTACAGTCCTTGCGCCATTACTTCACAAAAATGGCATTGATCCCCTTCGTGATCTCGGTCCTACAATGGACGTCCATCTTGAACGTGTGGCTCAGGGTCCTCCGATGCGAGCCACGTTTAATTCAAAGAAATTGCAAGCATCTGGAATTGTTGGTGACAACGGGAGAGTACTTCGTGATCTAAGCGTTGTTGCAGATGTACATGACGAACTTATACAAGAAGTCACTCATGAACAAGTGCAAGGGAATGCGAACGTAACAGTTAGCATTGACCAACTTGTTCTACTTGGCTTCAGTTCAAACAACATTTCAGAGTGCGTTGGAAATATAGATGTCACGGGTGATTTGAAATATGTTTCATCTGGTACCACCATACAGCGTCTTCAAGCGAAATTTTTTGCTGACCTCAGTGACAGGCAAATCGGGGCGACTGGAACTGCGGCGCTTGATGGCAAAGATTCCTCGTTTGATGTGGTATTTCACTCAACAAACAAAAATAAACTACATGGTTTTATTGACCTTTATAAAACAATCGCAGATCAACTCCCTCGAGGGACCGGAAGCATTGCGGTTGAACACGTTCCAACTAAGATTGTTCGACCATTTGTTTCTGAAGAATATCAGCAATATTTACAGTACATCGGACCTACGTTTTCCACAAACACCAACTTTACACAAAGTGAGTTACAGGTTAACGTCACGAGTGATATCGCCAAGGTATCTAGTGCTGTTCAACTAAGAGATACCGAATTCGCCTCAGCCAAAGATACGACACTCCAATTGAATCTAAGCAAAGAGTTGGGGAGTAATTTGCTTGGCACTTTAGTCAATGCTCCATCAACGTTGCTTGCCAAGATTGAATCTATTGACTCAAAAGGGAACGCGATGTTCGATTTGTCATTCAAAATTGGAAACCAGCACACACTTATAGTTGGGTCAACCAAGCGGCAAACTGATGGTGAACGGGAGGGCCAACTTGATGCGTTCATTCAAGCAACTGGTATTGATACTCGCTTGCTTGATGCAGTGTGGAGTTTTGACGGTTTACTTGTAAGTTCACTTGGGTCTCCTGCTGATGTAGAGATTGTTGCAAGAGACATCACGGGCAATAGAATTTTTGTTGCATCAGGAAATTCCCCAAACGCTGTGTATGAGGCATCAATTGGAGAGGCTAATGGAACAATTTTCACAATTGAAGAGGGAGTTACAGGGTTCGACCTAGAGTTAACGGACTCGCTCACCCAACATTTATTAAAAAATTTGGGATATGTACTTTCTTCTATCCGCACTGTTGAGCACCCTGTTCAAATTCGTCTTTCGAACGTTCAATATAATATGGCTCTCGGAATTTCTACCCTCAACGCTGATATCAATGTCGATATTGGAAAGGCAACAGTTGACAACGGATGGCTTTCTGTAGCTCTTCTCTCTTCCGTAAATACAACACATGCAAAAACGATTCCTATATTTTTCGACCCTATTAATATTGAAATTCGTAATGGCATTGCAACATATAAAAAATTCAACCTAACGCTTGATTACAAGTATTCCATCCCTTACTCCGGAACGATTAATTTTGTCACGCGTGAATTAGATCTAGTAACCGCAATTCCACTGTCTGGGCTTGGGTACAGTATCAAGGAGTTGCGTGGGTTATCAAAAGATATCGATGTTCCGTACCTTATTACTGGGACGATCGATAAACCCATTCGTACCGTAGATCCAAATTTCGATCTCAGTAAAATTTTGTTAAACGTTGGGGTGGGTGCAATTGGGGATGCGTTAAGTGGTGAAAAAAAGGATGCTCCAAATCCACTTGACCTCATTGAAGAATTGTTTGGTGATCACTAATGGCTCGCTGTTCATGGTGTGGAGATGATTCGGTTTATGTTGAGTACCATGACAAGGAGTGGGGAGTTCCTGAACATAATGATCGAGCGTTGTATGAAAAATTATGTTTAGATGGGTTTCAAGCGGGACTTTCTTGGATTATTGTTTTAAAGAAACGTGAAAACTTCCGTAAAGCGTTTGACAATTTTAATCCAGAAAAAGTTTCTCGTTATGGTAAACGCCAGATGAATCGCCTTCTTAACGATGCGGGGATTATTCGGAGCCGTTCCAAAATTAATGGCGCGATTGCAAATGCTAAGGCATGGTTAGATGTAATGGAAAGTGGCAGTGGCTCATTTGATGATTTTCTTTGGAAACATGTTAATCACACGACGATTGTGAATTCGTGGAAAAGTGATTCGCAAATTCCAACTTCTACACCGATTAGTGAAGCGATGACAAAGGACCTTAAGAAACATCAATTCAAGTTTGTCGGTCCAACAATTTGTTACGCGTTCATGCAAGCGGTTGGCATGGTGAATGACCACGTTGTGAGTTGCCCGAGGTACACAGAGTTAATTTAAAAATATGTCCAAAGTGGGGCGTCTGCTTGGCTTACCGCAATACTTGTTTTAGGAAGTAATCCCGAGAGTTGTTCCTTCAATTTAGGTAAATACCCTCGTTCACTATTGGTATGCCCAGTCAGCATTACAGTGCATCCTCGAGCGGTTGCTTCAACAACTTGATGATGTGTCATTTCACCTGTAATAAACACTTCGCAACCCTCGTCAATTGCAAGTTCGCAAACTGAACCCCCAGCACCTGCGCACAAACCAATTGATTGCACCTGAGCTCTGTCATCTTTCCCAACCGATGGTGCTACACGCACATACCCAACGCCCAAATGTTTTTTTAGTTTTCGAGCGAGACCATCAATTTGAATTGGTCTATCAAGAAGAATTCGCCTTCCAATACCCATATCACGACGGGGTCGTTCACCAAGTGAATGTACTTCTAATGCTGGTTCTTCGTATGGATGGAATTGACGAAGTGCTTGGATTGCCAATGATAGTGATGCTTTTGAAACCACCATTTCAAATTTGCATTCCTGTACTCGTTGCAACTTTCCCGCTTCACCATGGGTTGGATTCGTCCCTTCTTTACCTAGAAATGTTCCTATTCCTGACGTTGCAAAAGAGCATTGTTCATATTGTCCGATTCGACCGCAACCAACACTTGAAAGTGCAAGACGTAATTCTTCTGCTCTGTCTTCAGGGCAATACGTGATTAATTTACATTCCTCATCTGGAGGCAGGTTCCCGAAAGGTCGTAGTGCGCGTACATCGCCTTTCCCTAAACCACTCACAATCCAATCGTTCACGCCTCCTTTTGCAACGTCGAGAGATGTGTGGGGAGAATAAATTGCAATCTTGTGTAAAATTGCGTCAAGAACAACCCGCTCTTTAAATGAGTGCGTTGTGACTGATTGAAGCGGATCAAAAATTGGCGGATGGTATGAAACAATTGCATCTATTTTCATTGCAATCGCTTCACGCAAAACAGTCTCTGTCAAATCTATGGTTAAAAGTATTTTGTCCGCTGGCCAGTCGGGTGATCCCACCAACAAGCCAACGTTGTCCCAATCATTTGCAAGGTATGTTGGTGCGAATGATTCAAAAGCCGAGATGAGTTGTTCTGTCTTCATAGTTGAAAGAGGGTAGAATACACCAGTCCATAAAACGGAGGATTCTTAAAATGAGAATTGGAAAAAACTTACTTGAAACCAGTAATCCAGCACTAAAAAACCGTGAAGCATGGCAAGAGGGATTGGTCGCTGGGGGAACTGAAACGGCTTCGGTGCAGGGCGTCGTCAATAAAACTGGGATGCTCACTG
>CAZRPZ010000091.1:0-4790 GCA_964602215.1 uncultured Isosphaeraceae bacterium
AATTTGTTGTAAAGACATCAGGACGATTATTTCCATTGACATCTGCAATGCCAATTCCCATCGTTGCTTGCATCGAGCCATCACCGTTTGCGGCAATCCCTGAAAGAGTCCCCCTATTCTCGAAACGAGTTGGATTTTCACCAGTATTCACCCACAAATTGTTTGCCATAGAGTCATTCCCTACAAAAATGTCTTGCAGGCCATCACCCGTAAAATCTACAATTGCAGCGTTCAAAGAAAATGCTGGTTCACTTGTAAAACCCCATGCTTCTGTTACATCCCGAAACTTTCCATCTCCTGTGTTTTCATAGACAACATCCATTTCGGGAGTCATGCCATGTGGGCCGCCAAGAACATTCTCTCCTTTGTAGGTTGCTCGAGCGGGAGGATGCAATGGGTCGAATTCCAAATAATTACAGACATATAAATCAAGGTCGCCATCACCATCCAAATCACCAAATCGTGCACTTGTCCCCCACCCAGAATCCCCAACTCCAACCACAGATGTGACATCTCTAAACGAATTCCCCCCTTCATTGAGAAGCAATACATTTCTTCCATGGCAGGTAATGTACAGATCGTCAAAACCATCACCATTCACATCGCCCACTGCCACTCCATTTGCCCACTTCCGAATATCAATCCCCAGTTCCTCAGTCACTTCAACAAAGGTAATCGAGTGCTCACTTACATTTTCATACAAACGACATGGTTCATCAGATGCATTCACCACAAACAAATCAAGATCACTATCGTTGTCAAAATCAAACAATGCAAGTCCTGTTCCATTCACTTCGATGATTTGCGTTGGGTCTTCACTTCCGCACACTGTTGGAGCAATACTTGTTTCGACTTCAGTAAATGAAATCGTACGCTCTGACTCGCCGTGCTTACTACAGCCAACTAGAATGAAAATTAAGAGGAAGTACCTAGTCATTCTGGAAACCTAGTTTGTGCTTGCAAGTCAGGACGAACACGACTTTTTGATTCTTCAAATTGTTGATTTGCAAGCGTTGCTTCATCATCGCGACCTACCCGACGCAATGCTCGTGATAACCGATACCACGCTTCATATAAATCTGGGTTTTGAGTAACAGATTCTTCGTACAGCAAAATTGCTTCATCCCACTGACTCATTATTGCCAAGACATCTGCAAGACGTGCTTTCGCTTTTGCTTGCAACAATGGTTCCAACTCACTTGCGGCAATTGAATCATTGAAATGCATGATTGCGAGATCAAGTTTGTTTTCTTCAGTTGCAATTAAGCCAAGAGCAAATAATGAATCTGCTTCATCGGGTCGGAGCGTTAGAAATTGTTCAAAAGCATATTTTGATGCTTCAAGTTGCCCCATATAAAAATATGACCACCCTAAAAAGTGCCATGTTGGAGCGTACATTTCTGCTTGAGGATATGTAGATGCCATCTCAAACCACTGAACAGCCTGCGAATATTGTGCGTCGTGGTGGTAACTCAAACCCATTAAAAATAAGTGCTGTGATGATTCGCCATGCGTCACCATCCGCTGTCGTAATCGAACGCGTGCTGAACCCGTTTGCCCCTGTTGTATGAGCGAAAAATGCGTTACTAGTTCAGAATCGAGCATTTGCTGGGGTGGTTCTTCTCTCTGGCACCCAAAAAAAACGAGCATAATCACGATAAATAGGGATTTGGGCTTTTGAAATGGGCAATTGATAAAGTACATTAGATGCAACCAAAGTGTAGAAGTATCGTATCTATTTCTACGCGAAGGAGAGTGTTTCTTGTTGAGTAGAACATCGCTATACATCGCAATTTGTATTGCTGAATGTGGGTTTTGCATCTCCAATTCGAATGCAGATAGCCCTCAACCTAGACCGGGCGACCCGCTTTCTTCACTTTCTGAAGCACTACTCCATCGCTTTGAGCAAGGAAAATTTTCGTTCAATCAAGACTTTTCCGTTGAAATGGGGCTTGGACCTATCTTCAACCAGACAAGTTGCGGAAGTTGTCACAACAATCCTGTTGGAGGCGCTGGAGTGCAAACCGTCACTCGGTTCGGGTTCATCGGAAAGAAGGGTGGGTTTGATCCACTTGCTGAACTTGGTGGCTCTTTGCGTCAAGCAGAAGCGATCAGTGATGAGTGTGCTGAAATTGTTCCACCAGAAGCAAATGTCACTTCACTTCGAGTCACAAATGGTATTCTTGCTTATGGACTTGTCGAGGCCATTTCTGATGAGGACCTTCTGTCAAACAGGGACCTACAACCAATCGAGCAACGAGGTGAAGCCCACATGGTTTCAAACTTTGAAGATCCAACTGATGAATTGCACGTTGGGCGATTTGGATGGAAAGCGCAAGTGGCTTCTGTACTCACGTTCTCTTCAGATGCAGCCCAGAATGAAATGGGATTAAGCAATCGGTTTTTACCTTTTGACAATGCGCCCAATGGTAACGAGGAACTACTTGAGCAATGCGACACTGTTGCAGATCCAGAAGATTTCCCTGATGCAGATGGTTTTGAATTTATCGATCGTGTGACGGATTTTCAACGGTTACTTGCACCCCCTCCACAAACACCCAAGTTCGGAGTGCAAGGAGAAATTGTGTTTAATGACATTGGTTGTGCCGTCTGCCATACACCCTCATTTATAACTTCAGATGACCCAGATACTGAACCCGTACTTAGAAATCAAGTTATCCGCCCATATTCAGATTTCCTACTACACGATATGGGAATTGCTGGTGATGGAATTGAACAAGGGTCTGCAAGTGGACGTCAATTGAAAACCCCACCTCTCTGGGGATTGGCATATCGAGATCCACTTTGGCACGATGGAAGATTCTCTGCTGGCACATTTGATTCTCGTGTAACTCTTGCAATACAAGAGCACGGTGCATTCGGCTCACAAGGCACTGATTCTGCCAATGCGTTTGAAGCACTCTCTGATTCTGGTAAAGCAATGGTTATTCAGTTCCTAAGTTCTCTTGGTCAAGTTGAATTTGACAGTGATGACGATGGGGATGTCGAACTCAACGATTTCCATGGATACGTTGACACCATCGGATTCCGAGGATGCTTCGGGCTCTCTGTTACCCCAGACGATCCCTGTGCAATTCATGATGTCGATCAAGATGGCGATATCGATTTAGATGATTTCGACGTCTTCCTCATGGCTTTCGACGATATTCCCGCTGATTGCAATGCTAATGGCACAATTGATATGCTCGATATACTTCTAGGAGAGGTTGATGATGACAACAATGGCGTTCCTGACAGTTGCCAAGGTTGCGAGGGTGACTTTGATGGAGACAATGCAGTTGGCGTGAGTGAAGTTCTGGCTGTCATTGACAATTGGGGAATTTGTGTAAACTGCGTAGCAGACATTAACGGTGATGACATTGTAGACGTCACTGACCTTCTTTATATTGTTGGCCATTGGGGTCCCTGCTTATGATTCTCACAACTTTGCTGATTACAAAACTGACTCTCGCTGGAGGATTCGGAAATTTTACAAATCAAACAAATCAACGACTCATCAGCAGTGCTGATGTCGGAATCAATGACGATCGAGAAAAAGATTATGCATGGGGAGATGTTGACCTTGATGGTGACATTGATTTAATATGTGTTCGCAAAGAACCATTCACTTCAACTGGTAGAAATATGAATGTTCTTTTTATGAACGAGAATGGCGTACTGACTGACAGAACGAGTAAATACGCTACTGCAACTGACGTCGCTGGTGACAATGGTTTCCTCACGCCAACAAATGATCGTGATGTCATCCTACATGACCTTGACCTCGATGGTTGGCTCGACATGATTACTGTGACAACGCTTACGGACAATTCAACAAAAGAACTTTCTCACCCTCGGATTTATATGAATTTGGGTGAGATCGCTGGAATTTGGCAAGGATTTCGGTTTGAAAATGACCGCATTCCTCGAATGCATCAAACTGCAGGACCTCGCTTTTGTAGTCTTGCTGTCAATGATCTGACCGGAGATGGATACCCAGATTTATATTTTGGTGATTACGACAGTGGAACAACCCAGATTTTTGATTACAACAATCGATTGCTCATCAATGATGGCAACGCTTTCTTTTCAGATGAAAGCACCCAACGGATGGATAGCGAGATGTTACTCTCGGCATTTGGCGCCTCGAGTGAAATTGTCGACATGAATGGTGATGGCGTCCTTGATGTAGTAAAACAAACATCGTTAAATCCTCCGCAACATGTCGCCATTACATATAACAACCCAAATAATGAGGGATACTTCAACGGGTATGACATCATCGATCAGGCCGCCCCCTACTTTGTCACTTGTGGCGATTTAAATGGTGACGGTCGGCAAGATATGGTTGTTGTTGATGATGGCTCAGACCACTACTACCTCAACACTGGAAACGGAGGAGATGGCTTTGCCAACTTTTCAACTTATACATTTGAAAATAGTAATGGCTTTGGCGGAAACGCAATCATCCGAGATTTAAACAACGATGGTCACCAAGATGTCATCATCACAGATGTTGATGTTGATATCTCTGGTTGCTCGCGTACAACTCATATTTACAGAAACTTAGGCAACACCCCGAATGTCACTATGTCTGAACAATCTGTAGGTATAAGTACATCACAATTACAAGGTGTTCATGATATCGCAGTGTTTGATATTAACGGTGATGGCTGGTTAGACTTTGTCATGGGTCGTTGCAATTCAACAGAAATCTGGATTCAAGATTCTCCAAATGGCATTATCTTTTCATATCCAGATGGCTTACCTGGATTTATCCCTCCGAACGT
>CAZRPZ010000092.1:0-6397 GCA_964602215.1 uncultured Isosphaeraceae bacterium
GATTACAACAACATCACACTCTGCTGCTGAATTGATTGCTGCTTCAATTGCCAATCGACGATCAACAATTCTGTGTACAAGAGAGCGTCTATCTTTCGGCACTCCATCTAATACTTCATCTAATATTTTCTCTGGATCTTCGCTTCTAGGGTTGTCACTGGTTGCGTACGCAATGTCTCCAACTGTTGAGGCAACACAGCCCATCCGAGGGCGTTTAGATTTATCTCGATCTCCGCCACAACCGAAGACTACATGCAATTTTCCGCCTTCAGGCAATACGTCCCTGACAGACCAGAGCATCTGTTCTAATGCGTCATCAGTATGAGCAAAATCTACAAAGACTGTGGATCCATCAGACTTAACCCGTTCGAGACGGCCCGGAGGGGAAACGGCGGTTGAAATTGCATTCTCAATTTGACCTATAGGCGTACCCAACTCAAAAGCAACTGTGACTGCTTGCAGCGCATTGATTGCATTATGTCTTCCAATCAATGGCAACCTCACTTCAAGAACACCCCAATTTCCATGTAAACGAATCAGAGAACCGTCCAGTTGTTCGTCAACAATTTCAACCCATGCAGTTGCTGCATCACTTTCTGTTCGACATGAAATAACTGTTGCAGTTGTGCGATTTGCGACCGACCAACTTGCAGGATCATCCATATTGATGACTGCGAGTGTTGACACAACATCAAACAATTTCAATTTGGCAAACAAGTAAGCGTCTGCAGAGCCGTGGTAATCAAGATGGTCGCCAGATAAATTTGTGAACACACCTATATCAAAATCAAGCGCTGCAACTCGCCCTTGATCAAGTGCGTGGCTGGAACATTCCATTACAGCAACTTCACAGCCGTTGTCTACCATCGAGTGTAGTATTTTCCCAATGTCACAGAAACTAGGTGTCGTCAGGGTTGATTGTTCAGATTGAACACCATCATCGCAAACAATCGTGCCAAGCAATCCGCACTTTTTTCCAGAGCAATTCAAAATATGTTGAATTAACCATGAAACTGTAGTTTTACCGTTCGTTCCTGTTACGCCAACCAGTTTTAATTTTTTCGATGGGCTACCGTGAAATCGCTCTGCGATAATCGCTCCAATCTTGCAAGGATCGCACGTTTCAATAATTGTAATCTCTCGATTTGCAAGTGCGTTTGCAACTACGGGAGTGCACACGATTGCCACAGCACCTTTGCATATTGCATCATCGATGAATGCTGCTCCATCTCTTCGAACACCGCTTCTAGCAATAAAAATTGCTCCCGTTGTCACACGATCTGAATGTTGGACAACATCTGTCACAGATGTGGCATGTTTACCAACAATCCGTGCATCTAGTCCTTGAATTAGAGTCTCTACAGTGTGCATCCTTGCTCCAACAGCATACAGTATGTTGCCTCTTTACGGGAGGATTAACATCGCATCTCCGTAACTGTAAAAGCGAAAATCAGATGAGATTGCGTGTTCGTATGCTTCGTGCAGGCGAGTGATTCCAATTTTTGCAGCAACGAGTGTTAATAACGTTGATTTGGGTAAGTGAAAATTCGTCAAGATTCCATCGACGATGGCAAATTCGTACGGTGGAGTAATCATCAGGTCAGTTGACCCAGCAAGACCCCCTTCAGATGGCCATAAACCCACTGGCGGCAATGATTCAAGCGTGCGAACCGATGTTGTACCGACTGCGAAAATTGGCCGCCCATCCAACTTTCCTTTTTTCAATACTTCTAAAGTCTCTTGCGAAACTGACCAATCTTCAAAGTGCATAACGTGCTGTTCAATTGTTTGAGTCTCTATCCCTTTGAATGTTCCTGCTCCGACGTGCAATGTTACAGCCGCAATCTCAATTCCAACTGTTTGTAATTTGGAGAGTAATGCATTATCAAAATGAAGCCCTGCGGTTGGTGCCGCCACAGATTGTGATTGGTTTTCATCTGCGAATACAGTTTGGTAATTCTCGCAATCAAATTGCTCGGGGACAACCTCGTCTCCACGCGCGCGCAAAATATATGGAGGAATTGGAGTCTTCCCAAACTCTCTTAGAATCTCGACAGCGCTCTTTGGTGACGAACATGCGCAATTCCAGTTTGGTCCAACACGTTCTATTAATTCCAACTCAATGTCATGGCTCATTTGAAGCGAGATTCCCTCTCGAAGTTTTCCATTACTTTTGAGCATGACAAGCCAAAAACGATCGACTTCTTTGAGAAATAAGCCCTCAACTTTTCCCCCAGTGTCTTTTCGAATTGTCATAAAACGTGCTGGCAATACTGATGTTTCATTTACAATAAGCAATGCATTGTTCGGCAGTAGAGATGGCAAATCTGTCACTCTGTAATCACTCAACGTGTCATCGCTGACGACGAGTAATTTCGCTGATGAACGAGGGCTGGCTGGTTTTGCCGCGATCTGTTCCTCAGGTAATTCATATTCCAAATCTTCGATTGTGAGTTGACGATTCAAAATTTTCACTTCAAATGCTCAGGCAAATATTCAACTAACTCCTGTGGAACCCGTTTAATCCCTCTTCGCAAAGCCTTCGCAAGTGCATACCGAATTGATTCATCTCTACGTTTAAGAACGTTTTCGGTTACCCGAATTTCATTGGCAATCATTGCATTAATTGACCACTCCCATGCTTTATATTCTTCAAGGCATCGTGGTTTATATATATGAAAGCCAATCGCATGATGACCCACTTCATGCAAAAAAACTGCACAACTCATTGGTCCTCTTGGATAAGGAGATTCAACCAACCGTGTAATGTTCCCACGCTTATCTTTCAGTTCCCATGCGCAACCGCTCATCGAGGTCCGCCACTTTCGAATACGGAACCCATACGTTTCCTTCATTGTTTCTACGATTGCATCGTATTTTGCCTGAATTGGTCGCGGTTTACGAAACTGTTCTACCTTTGGTTCAGGGGTTTTTAATAAATCCCAAAGGGTAAGTGCCATTGCTCGCATATTCATCTACGCACCTTGCAAATGTCACCTGTTTGTATCGACCGTCCATTGCAAAAATCTTTCCAACTCATTGTTGTGCTACCTGCTGGTTTTAGTTGAAGAATTTCAATACTACCCTCACCTACTGCTATAGTGCCGTCTTCTAGTACTTCACCAAGTTCTCCTATCCCTTCTTTGGGAATCGCGTTCAATATTTTACAATCCACACCAGAGATTGACATGTGACATCCGGGCCATGGAGAATATCCACGTATCATATTCGCAATTGTAGTCGCACTTTGCGTAAAATCAATTGTCGCATTCGATCTAGAAATTTTCGGCGCATATGTCACTTCTGTTTCTTCTTGTTCCTCTCCAGTAAAATCTCCAGCAAGCACTTCTCCAATGATTTCAGGTCCAAGCAATGCAAGACGGTCATGTAACTCCCCAGCTGTTTCGAATTTATTAATTTCTACTTCGCGTTGTCCGAGAACATTACCCCCATCCATCTGTTGAGAAAGAGTGATTACACTTACTCCTGAAAACGAATCACCGTGAAGAATCGCAGCGTTAATTGGCGATGCGCCTCTCCACCTTGGCAACAAGGATGCATGTAAATTAATTGTGGGTCTTGTTCCGATGAATTCTTCTGATAATTTTTGGCCAAAGGCAATCACTACGACGACATCTGGCTGGAGGGCTTTCATTTCTTCGATAAATACTGGAGTGTTCACATTGTCAGATTTAAAAACTGGCAACCCAGCTTCAAACGCCCATCTGCCAACTTCCGTGGGTGTGCTTGTGCGATTGCGACCAGCCAGCCGATCTATACTTGTAACAACTCCGACAATTTGATGTTCGGCTGCAAGCCATTTTAAAGTGCAAAGACCAAATTCACCAGAACCGAGGTAGAGAATGTTCATTGTTGTTGCCGCTCTAGATCTCGGATTAATTTCCTATTGACCAATCGATCCATAACAGACATTTTGTCAATAATAAGGATGCCGTCAAGGTGATCATTTTCGTGTTGCCAAATTCTTGAAATAAACTCATCGCTTTCCTCGGTTTTACACTTCCCGTCAGCATCGTAACCCGTAATTCGTATCGCAGCGGGTCTCTTAATTTCACCTCGGATTTCAGGCAAACTTAAACACCCCTCTTCATCACTCCCTATGTCTCCATGCATAATTTCGATGCTGGGATTCATCCAAGCATGTGCCGCATGTTCATCTTCAGGATCTCTGGTTACAAAAATTCGCCATGATAGCCCGACTTGAGGGGCAGCAAGCCCAACACCATTGTGTTCAAACATCAATTCAATCATCCGTCTTGCTACCGCTTGAACATCCTCGTCTGAAGGATCCACTTCCTTAGCACATTTCATGAGAACTGGGGCAGGATAGAGGTGGAGCGAAAGTGATTGCGGGTCAACGGACATGAAAATCATTCTACCCCAAGCCATTGACCCAAGGTAGAATACCCCATACCCTTTGGGGTTGAGAAATTCATGGCACTATTTGGAAAGAAAACAGAATCTACAGAAGCATTCCTGCCAGATCCAGAAAAGGCGAATGCGTGGTTCGATCGCGCTCGTCAAATGGCTGAAAGCCACAACTACGAGTCAGCATTTGCTTTTTTTGCAAGTGGGTTCAAGTTAGACCCGCGTGACATTGAAGTGCATAGAGAAGTTTTACAAATCGCATCGACATACTACGATCGTGGAGGCGAACCAGCGACAAGTAAGCAAATAAAGCAAGTTGACGGTTCAAGCAATATTGAAAAATTTGTAACTGCTATTTTTGTATGGTGGCATGACATCACAAACCCTAAATTTGGTATGAAAGCAATTGCTGCTGCGGTAAATGCTGAACAAGCAAAATATGGTTGCGAAATGGCGGATGTCGTTTTATCGATGATGCAACGCGGTGGTAAAAAATTGTCTCATAAAGAACTCAAGAATCTTATGGTTTTATTCAAATCCACTGATGCTTGGGATCAAGCAATTAAGGTCGGGCAAGCTGCTCTTCGGATGAAACCCGACGATACCATTCTTGAACGAGAACTCAACGAACTTTCAGCAGAACGTGCAATGTCTGAAGGTGGATATGAAAATGTAGGCGAAGAAGGCGGCTACCGTGGAATGGTGAAGGATATAGATAAGCAACGTGAATTGGAAGAAGAAGAATCACTTGCTGGTGCAGGAGGTAGTAGCGAGAGAGTACTTGCACGTGCAAAGAAAGAATTTGAAGAGAACCCCTCTTCACCAGATGCTGTAACTGGGTACGTAAAGGTTTTAAAGAAGCAAGGAACTCTTGAATCAATAAAACTTGCGTTCCAGGTTCTAATGCAGGGGTTTAAAGCAACGCAGCAATATCGTTTTAGAATGGAAGCTGCAGATATTAAAATCTCTATCGGGTTACAACAAATCGAACAGATGGAAGAGGCACTTGCACGGGAACCCTCTGACGAATTGCGAGAAGGCGTAAAAAATGCTCGTAAGGAGTTGCAAGAATTCCAAAAGAAAGAATATGAAGAGCGGGCTACAAAATATCCAACTGATCGCAAAATCCGTTTCCAACTTGGCGAACTAGCTGTTCTTGAAGGTGATGTGAACCTAGCAATGGAATGTTTCCAAAAAGCAAAAGATGAACCACGCCTTCGTGTGCGTGCAGGGCAAGAACTTGGTCGATGTTTTACTACAGAAGGATGGTACTCAGAAGCAATTGGCGAGTTCAAAGAATCGATTAAGGCACTTGCAGGGGCTGACAATGCGACTGAACTTTCACTTCGATATGATTTAATGCAATCACTTTCAGCGAAAGCAAAGAAAGATGCCAACATTGATCTCGCTAAAGAAGCGATGGATATTTGTTCGCGAATTGCAAGAAAAGACATTTCGTATAGAGATATTCGCGAGTGCAGAAGAAATCTCGACGAACTCGTCAAAGAACTCGATTAACAAATTCCGTGTATTGTTCTTTTGTATCAATACCCCCTGGCTGTGGGTCCACCATCGTGACAGCAATTGAAAAACCGTTATCAAGGGCTCTCATTTGTTCTAATTTACGACTTATCTCATTTTGAGTCGGTTGCATTTCAACATATGTTTGCAAAAATTCGGGTTTATAGACATACAAACCGATATGACGAAAAGAACCTGTTTTTCTCGAAAAATCAACCGCTTGATTATTTTCGACAACAACTTTAACGACATTTTCATTGTATTTTTCTTCTTCTTGCAAGGCACATGCAGCGGTTGCCATGACTGAATCACCTAAAATTTCGACAGTAGCGTCGATGACATCTGGATCAAGTTCTGGCTCATCCCCTTGCAAATTGACGACAACGTCATAATCCATCTCTCGGACTGCTTCGGCAATTCGGCTTGTCCCATTTGGATGCTCGCCTGTCATGATGACTGTTGCTCCAAACTCCCTGCACCTATCTGC
>CAZRPZ010000093.1:0-4993 GCA_964602215.1 uncultured Isosphaeraceae bacterium
CGAGAATTGATCTTTGAAGTTCAACCACTGAATCTATGTTCTTTTTGTTATAACGATATTTGGCCTCTGGTCTTCGAGCAAACACCCCACTGTTAGAACATGGTACGTCTGCCAAAACCAAATCAAACGGCTCAGTTGGTCCCTCTGAATCAGGTAAAAAAACGTGTATATTGAATTCCTTAGATATTTCAAGAAGTGATGTACGCCTAGAATTATGGGGTTCTGTTGCTCCAATAAATGCATCAGGGAACATTGCACGAAGTTGTTTCGTTTTCGTTCCTCGTCCAGCACAAACATCAAGAATGCGGCGTGGCTGAAGCGAAGAAGCGAGCGAAAGTGCATTTGCAGAAGTTGGGTCTTGTACCCTCAAATCTTTTTGAGAAATCAACAACTCAGAAACATCAACCGTCTGTGGGATGATTCCGAACCCCTGAATACTGTGTGGACTAACCGTTGTTGGGAGAGTTTGTTTTGGGAGGGATGTTACGATGATGGGTGGTTCAACAAGACTATTCGTTGCTATTTCAGTTGCCAGATTTTCCCCATGAGTACGAACAAGGAAATCCCAAGAAGAAGGCGAAAACCCAGTTTGTGTTGCAACATCATTTTCAAAAATTGGCTCAGTAAGCTCCCAAGCACTTCCGTTGCCGCGTAAAAAATGATTTGGAGTACCAACTATTCCAACAGGAATTCTTTCGCCACGCAACCGAGAGATAGTCCGCAGGCATGCATTTACAAAACCAGCAGCTCGTGGTTTTCCTCCAGCAGTTTTGATCCACTCGACTGCGCTGTGAATTACAGCATGATCGGGGATACGGTCCAACAATAATAGTTGGGCAGTTGCAACAAGAAGAGTTGCACCCACTTGCTGATCAAGAGAATGGACTCGGCGATTGCTAGCGTGAGCGATAACTGTCGAAAGTGAATTCCAACGCCGATGAATAGAGTGATCAATTGCTCTTGCAAGACTCGCATTTCTTGAATCAAGTGAATCTACAAGAAGAGGAGTAGAGTCAATCGCAGGGAATTTTTTAAATTCAGAAGTGATCCTCTGGGTTACAACACCACGCGGGTCAGGACTCATCAATTTGTGGCGACGGTACAGTCACATGCATCTCGTAAAGCAGCAACTTTATCTGTCTTTTCCCAAGAGAAAGACCCATCACAATGTTCGTTTGGAGTTCGCCCAAAGTGCCCGTGATAAGCAGTATGTGCGTAAATCGGTGATAGTAATTGCAGTGATTCGATAATTCCACTTGGTGTCAATTCAAAATTGTTTGTCACAAGTTCAGCGAGCGCTTTTTCATCCATTTTTGATGTGCCTTGGCAATCAATAAATACAGAAACTGGTTGCGCAACACCAATTGCGTAACTGAGTTGAATTTCACAACAATCAGCAAGTCCAGCAGCAACAAGATTCTTTGCGATGTACCTTGCCATGTATGCAGCTGAACGATCTACTTTACTTGGATCCTTACCGCTGAATGCTCCACCACCATGTCGCCCCCGTCCGCCATATGTGTCAACAATAATTTTACGTCCAGTTAAACCGCAATCACTTTTTGGTCCGCCAATTTCAAATTTGCCAGTCGGGTTGACATGAATAGTAATATCAGCATTCCACCATTTTCCAAGAACCGGCTTGATGATGTGTTCAATAACCGCTTCTGATAACCCCTCTTGGTTGTCTGACCATGTTGGTCCGTGTTGAGTTGAAAGAACCACGGCAGTTACTCGTTTAGGTTCAATGCCATCATAATCAACGGTAACTTGACTTTTTGCATCCGGTCTTAACTCTGGAATGATGCCAGAAGTCCGCACTTCTGCATGTTTTGCAACAAGACGATGAGATAAATCAATCGGAAGGGGCATCAGCGATTCGGTATCTTTACAGGCGTAGCCAAACATAATGCCTTGGTCACCGGCGCCCTGTTCTTTATGAAGCCCCGCATTGGAATCTACACCTTGGCCAATATCAGGTGACTGCCGGTCCAGTGTCACCATGACTGCACAACTATCAGCATCGAAACCAAGCGTCGAATCTGTATATCCAATTCTACGAATCGTTTTCCTAACAACATTTGGAATATCGACGTATCCTTCGCATGTGACCTCTCCAGCAACAACCACAAGCCCAGTTGTGACTAATGTTTCCACTGCAACGCGGCAATTGGAGTCGACCTTCAGCATTTCATCAAGAATAGCGTCAGAAATTTGGTCTGAAACTTTGTCTGGATGTCCCATAGAGACGGATTCTGAGGTAAATAAGTGCGATTGGTTGGTCATGATGTGTACCTTTCTTCCTGAACCCGAATAATAGCATGAATGATATGAAAAGGCGATAGAAAAAGAGTCGTATGATACGAATTGGAGCACGTTGTTATGGAAGTCAGAATGGAATTATCCCGAATCCTTATACGCGAAATTACGGATGCGCAATTTATCGAACTTTGCGAGGTTGACGGTGACCGTACATTTCCAATCCTTGTTGGGAAACCAGAAGCGTATGCCATCGATCGACGACTCAAAGGGATTGAACCACCACGCCCACAAACTCTCGAACTTCTCGCTGATGTGATTGGGAATCTAGGTGGAGAACTGACGAAAATTTATATTGATGATTTGTCTGACGGTACTTTTTTTGCAAAATTGTTCATTCAGCAGGGCGACATCGAACATGTTATTGATAGCAGACCATCCGATGCAATTGCCCTTGGAGTAGCCATGCAAGTACCGTTATATGTTGACGAGCAAGTCCTCGAGGAAGTAGAAAAGGACCTCGATTCATTTGAATCGCCCGAAGATTTTGGCTGGGACTAAACAAATACACGATATTCAGGGATTTATCAAATCATCGCCCGAAGATTTTGTTGTTGACGAAACTCCTTTATATACACCATGTGGTGAAGGGGAGCACCTGTATATCAATGTACGCAAGAAAAACATGTCTCACGATGAACTGCTTCGAAGAATAGCAAAAGAGTTTGGTGTATCACGCCGAGATATCGGAGTTGCTGGAAGAAAAGATTTGCGTGCTGTGACTACCCAAATGGTTTCTATCCATCTTCCAGGAACTGCAATTATCCCTCCAAAGTCAATCGGTTCTATCGAAGTGCTCTCACATGCGCGTCATACGAACAAACTTCGATTAGGTCACCTTGTTGGAAATACATTCAGTATTAAATTGCGTGGGATTGATTTGCACCAAGCGGCGACTATTGAAACCAATCTGAAAGCATTAGCTGCAATTGGTTTGCCCAATGCGTTTGGCCCCCAACGGTTTGGAAACATGAACAACAATCATCTTCTTGGTATAGCAGTTGTACTAGAAGATTGGGAGGGTTTGATACAAGAACTTCTTCGAGGCGATGCACGACACCATTCCTTTGCTTCAGAAAGAGAGTACAAAAAAGCCCTTGATTCATGGCCCTTTGGGCAACCAGCGGAACGAAGCGTTTTGGAATTATTACACAAAGGAAAATCGCCTAAACTTGCATGCCATTCAATTTCAAAATCTTTGCGAAAATTGTGGGTGAATGCATTTCAATCCTCGTTGTTTAATGAGGTTCTTTCTCGTCGAATCCAAGATGGAACGTGGGACACAATTATTGAAGGTGACATCGTCTGGAATCATGAACATGGTGGGCGAACATTTAAGATTGCTGAAGACGAAGTAGAAAGTGAAGAGATACTAAACCGTACAACTTCATTTGAACTTTCTCCTACTGGACCCTTGTGGGGCGCAAAAATGCGTTTAACTTCAGGAATCGTCCAGAAACTAGAACAATCAGTGCTCCATTCTTCTGGGGTTTCTGATTCACACTTAAGGAACATGATAAATTTCACAAGTGGCGCAAGACGACCACTGAGGGTACGAGTTGGAAATCCTTCTGTGACCACCGGAAGTGATTCAGAAGGTGGATTTATTAAAGCGAGTTTTGAACTCCCAGCAGGGAGTTACGCAACAATTGTGATTAATCATCTTCTTATCGACGAGAAGTAAAAAAAGATTGGAGTAACTCAACGCATTCTTCTTCCATGACGCCGCCGATTACCTCGCATCGATGATTCAGACGCGGATCATCTGTAATCTTATACAAAGTTCTGCATGCTCCAGCTTTCTGATCACTTGCTCCATACACAACTCGGTCAAGACGAGCGTTTACAATAGCGCCGGCGCACATGGGGCACGGCTCAAGGGTGACAGCGAGTGTGCATTCATGCAAACGCCAGCGTCCTAATCGTTTTGAGGCATCGGTGATAGCATTAATTTCAGCATGCCTTGTTGGATCGTTCGTTGTTTCTTTAGTATTAAATCCCTCACCAACGACCTTTCCATCGTGAAATATTGCTGCACCGATCGGAACTTCATCAAGCGAACGAGCTTGTTTTGCAAGTGAAATTGCATGTTGCATCATGTCCTCATCATTCAGCATCTGCGTCTCCCGAAATTTTGCTGACAGGCACCCAAACAATGAGTTGGATACCTAATTCATATAACAAATACAAGGGTATCAGCATCATGAGCATTGATATGACATCTTGAGGAGTAATCAAAGCAGACACAATTGCAAGAATGAAGAGTGCATATTTTCGGTTTTTCCGTAGCCACTCTGGATTCACCACTCCAATCCAACCGAGAAGTAACATCACCATAGGTAATTGGAATGCAATTGCAATCGCGAACATCAGAACAATGACGAATCCTAAATAGCTACTGAGTTGAAATTGTTGCGAAATGAGTGAGCCCTGGCTCATTGGAATGGTCATTGTGTCAAGGGTATTAGCGTTGGGCGAATCTATAGCGACTGTCAACAATCCCTCTGGCATTTTTATCCATGCATCACCTGCTGAAGCAGATTCAGGTGATGTTTCAAGAATGGGATAGGTCACATTTGAAATGCTTTCGCCACTTACAATCGCAGGGTTGTTCATTTGCACATTCCCTGCGAGTGTTACCATGAAATCAAGAATGACTGGCAACATGACAAAG
>CAZRPZ010000094.1:0-15608 GCA_964602215.1 uncultured Isosphaeraceae bacterium
CGTGGCGAAATTGGCAGACGCGCCAGATTTAGGTTCTGGTGGGGTAACACCCGTGGAGGTTCGAGTCCTCTCGCCCGCACTTTTTATGATGACAAACTGGAATCCAACAACTTGGCAGGATTGGCAAACCGCTCAGCAGCCCCAATATCCCGATTCTGGGGCATTAGACGATGCTGTGAAGTCATTATCGCAGTTGCCCCCTCTTGTCTCTTCGTGGGAGATTGAAACCCTTAAATCTCAACTCGCAGATGCGATAAATGGCAGACGATTTCTACTTCAAGCAGGCGATTGTGCAGAGAGGTTTGCCGATTGCACCCCTGGAAGAATTACAGGGCAATTGAAGGTGCTTTTGCAGATGTCGCTTGTGTTAGTGCATTCCACAAAACGCAGAGTCATTCGGGTGGGGCGACTTGCGGGGCAGTACGCAAAGCCAAGGTCTAGCGATACAGAGATCATCGATGGAGTTACCCTTCCAAGTTACCGAGGCGATCTTGTCAATGACATCGAATTTTCTGAAATTGCCAGAACACCAAACCCAAATCGTTTACTGCGTGGTTTTGAACGCTCTGCAATGACTATCAATTTTGTTCGTGCACTCATCGATGGCGGGTTCGCCGATTTACACCACCCTGAGTATTGGGATTTAGGATTCGTTGAACATTCCCCTAAGGCGAGTGAATACCAAGCAATTGTTGCATCAATTGCTGAAAGTTTACGTTTTATGGAAACCCTCGCTGGCGAGGCGGTTGGTGCCATTAATCGAGTCGAGTTTTTTACAAGCCACGAGGGATTGCATTTGCATTACGAACAGGCGCAAACTCGACAAGTGCCAAGACGTACTGGGTGGTATGACCTTTCGTGTCACTTTCCTTGGATTGGGGCGCGGACGACTGATATCGATGGTGGGCATATCGAATTTTTCCGTGGTATAGAAAACCCAATCGGCGTAAAGATTGGAACTCATACTGTGGATATTGAAAAATTGTTTGATGCGTTACATCCAGACAATGAACTCGGTCGGTTATCGATCATCCACCGATTTGGTGCTGAAAAAGTTTCGGATGAGCTTCCATCTCTCATTGAGCAAGTGCAAGCGACGGGGAAACAAGTTCTCTTTATCTGCGATCCGATGCATGGCAACACAAAAAGAACTGGCGATGGAATTAAAACAAGAAGTTTCGATGCGATTCTCTCTGAACTTGAACAGTCCATCGACATTCACAAAAACATGAATTCCACTCTTGGTGGTGTCCATGTCGAAGTATGTGGACAAAACGTCACAGAATGTACTGGCGGGGCTCGTGGCCTTGATGAGGCCGGCTTGGGCGACGCATACGAAACACTTGTTGACCCACGGTTGAATTACGAACAATCCATCGAACTTGCGATGCTCGTTGGTCAAAAGTTGGGCTGATTTCGACGTGACTGTCCTGCTTTGCAGTGTGACGGTCACCTTCGTGACAGTCACTGTACAATTCGCAGAGATGGCAGAGCAGAATGGAAAGGTTGTGATTTCGGGGGTCGGTATCATGACATGCTTTGGTGTTGGTATCGATCTGCTGTGGGAAGCCATGTGCGAAGGTCGCACTGGTATCCATCGAATAGAGCGGTTTGACCCCAGTGGTTTTACGTCTCAAGTTGCGGGAGAACTCGCCGAAGAAGCATTTAAGGTTCGTAAAATCGTACCTAAAAGTCATAGAAAAGCAACGAAGGTGATGTGCCGTGATACCGAACTTGCTGTTGGTGCTGCTTCTGATGCAGTCCACAATGCAGGTCTTCTCACGGCAGGAAACAGTGATGAACGCTCAACAATAACACCTGACCGCGTTGGATGTCACATCGGCGCTGGGCTTATTTCAGCGGAAGTGAATGAACTTGCAGCTGCTCTTGTGACGAGCCAAAAAGATGATGGATCCTTTGACCTTGCACATTGGGGTGATGAAGGAATGCAGAATCTCACACCCCTTTGGCTTCTAAAATATTTACCAAATATGCTCGCTTGCCATGTCACGATTGTGCATGATTGCCAAGGTCCAAGCAATACGATTACATGTTGTGAAGCTTCAAGCGGACTATCCATAGCAGAATCAAGACGAGTCATTCAACGGGGTGATGCAGATGCTTGCCTTTCGGGCGGGGCGGAAGATCGAATCAATCCACTAGCACTCTACCGCCAACATTGCACAGGTCGACTGACCGAATCTGATGGCTCTGGAGATATGACCACGCTTGTTCTCCCCTATTCAGAGAATGCAACAGGAACAGTCATCGGTGAGGGTG
Organism: uncultured Isosphaeraceae bacterium; assembly: GCA_964602215.1. GTDB lineage: Bacteria > Planctomycetota > Phycisphaerae > Phycisphaerales > SM1A02. The sequence continues at coordinate 2,281 of CAZRPZ010000094.1, forward strand.
GGGGAATCATGATTATCGAATCTCAATCTTCTTGTACATCGCGAGACGGTACACCGTGGTGTTCAATCGATGGGATTGGTTGCAGACAATCCTTTGCGAATTCGCCGCTTGATGCTGATCCAGAAGCAATCGAATCTGCAATTTCTCGCGCTTTAGATGAAGCGGGTTGTCAACCATGTGATATCGATGTCATTGTTCCACTTGGTGCTGGTATCACGCAAGTTGATCTGGCTGAGATTGAGGGGTTAACTGCTGTCTTTGGTGAGACCCTGCCTTCTATACCAACCATTACAACCATCCCCTACACAGGAAACTGCATGGCTGGAAATGGCGCGATTGCGATTGGTGTAGCCGCAAAAGCAATCATAGAACAAATGGTGCCCGCTCGGCTCGGAGCCAGTACAACAAGTGGTATCGATGCAGCGAAGTGCGATGCAAAGGCATTGGAAATTTCAAAGGTACTCCTCGTTTCTCCAAGTGAAGGTGGGCAGTGTGTTGCGATGATTCTTGGGAGAATAGACAAATGACACGAATCGTAGTCACAGGTATGGGTTGGGTTACACCGCTTGGAAATGATTTAGAAACCGTTTGGAATCGGATGTGCAAGAGCGAATCTGCAATTGCACCAATAGACCGTTTCGACGCTTCAAGTTTTCCTACCACCTTTGCAGGGCAGGTTCGAGATTTCGATTGGACTACATACGTCGAAGATCCCTCAATCCATCACTCTCCAGCGATGAATTCACAATTCGTACTCGGCGCTGCTAGGCAGGCATGGGAGCAATCTGGGCTTGCTAACTTTGAAGAATTAAACCATGACCGAATGGGCATTTACTTGGGTGCCGGCGAGGGCGTGCTCGATTTTTCTGCACACTCCATGATTGATACACACTCTTGGAATGTAGAGGATGGCAAGGTTGACCCTGTCGCATGGGCAAACTTCGCCTGTGCCCAACTCGATGAGTGGGGTGAGGTTGAGCAAGAACCAAATATGCCGCTATGGCACGTTGCGAAAGAATATGGTTGCCGTGGTCCTGCATTCAATTGTTTAACTGCATGTGCAGCAAGTACCCAAGCGATTGGCGAAGCGGCAAGTGTGCTTCTTCATGGAGATGCTGATGTCATGATGACTGGTGGGACGCATACAATGTTGCACGCTCTTGGCATCACAGGGTTTAACCGATTAACTGCCCTTTCCACCTTTGATGGCGACCCAAAGAAGGCCTCTAAACCATTCTCAAGAGATAGAGGCGGCTTCGTCATGGGTGAGGGTTCGGGCATGCTCATCCTTGAAACACTTGAGCACGCACTAGCACGCGGGGCAACCCCACTTGCAGAAATTGTTGGTTTCGGTTCATCTGCAGATGCATACAGAATCACTGACTTGCACCCAGAGGGTCGTGGCCCTGCTGCTGCAATTCAAAATGCCCTTGCTCAGGCAAATATCAACCCTCGTGAAACGATTGAGGGCAAACCCCCAATTCATTACATCTCCGCCCATGGCACAAGCACACAAGAAAACGATTCGATTGAAACCAAAGCCATCAAACTTGTCTTTGGTGAAAATGCGAAGAACGTTCCCGTAAGTTCAATTAAGTCAATGATGGGGCACCTCATTGCCGCCGCGGGTTCTGTTGAACTTATTACGTGCATCATGTCTATTCAGACAGGCATGCTTGTCCCAACGATTAACTTAGACAACCCCGACCCTGAACTTGATTTAGATTACGTGCCAAACATCGCTCGCGAAGCGCAAGTTGATTGTTGTGTGAGCAACTCATTTGGTTTTGGCGGGCAAAATAATACGCTTGTTGTGAAGCGATTTACAGAGTAGTTCACTGGGCTTTGGTTGTTTTATCCACAATTTCGGCGGTTGCTGTCCGAAGCATGTCTGCAAACACACCTGCGAGCATTGCGAAGAGGCCAATACCGCAAAACATGAGCAACACCGCCATGAACCGCCCACCCACAGTCACTGGATAAAAGTCACCGTACCCAACTGTAGACATGGTCACAATACACCACCAGAGTACGTCTGCGGAATTCGTCAAATTTGCTGAAGTGTCTTGTGATTCAAAATGAAGGACGGCAAAACAAGATCCAATAACAACGACTTCGGCGACGAGAAAACTCGCAATCACAATCGCAGATCGCCTGTTTGAACGAAATGCCGAAACAATTGCATGGAGTGATTTTAATGCGCGAATAACGACAATCAATCGCATGAGGCGTGTCCACCGCAGTGCTTGCGTCACTGGAATCGATGCAGCCAAATCAATAGGACCCCACGTCACGAGATATTTCCATTTTGTGGGAGCTTTTATGAACTGTCGAATAAAATCTGCAAAAAATATAATACAGATGCCAAAGTCAACCAAGTCAATCAGGTGAACTGTCTCGCTTGTCGGATCAAGGAACATCCTCCAACCCAACAATGACAGGACAATAATTGCTGTAATAGCAATAAACAAATCAAATGGTTGAGGTGGCGCGACTTGCTTTGATTCAGTGTCGCTCATGCGTTGAAACTGCTACCGCAACCACAGGTAGTCGTCGCGTTAGGATTATCAAAGACGAATCCTCGTCCCATGACTTCATCCTTAAAATCAACGGTTGTGCCATTGAGATACAAATAACTCTTCGGGTCACAAATAACAGCAAGTGAAAGAGGAGTGCCTTCAATATCAAAATCGTAATCCCACTGCTCGTCACCCTCTTTTTTTGTTTCAGTTAAATCAAGAATGTAGCTAAAACCAGAGCAGCCCCCGCCCTTTACACCAACACGAAGATGTGTTGATTCTCGGTCAAGTTCTTGTTGAGCCATGATATTGCTGATTTCTTGGGCTGCTTTTTCGGTAACGATAACTGCCATGGTGTTACTCCTATATGAACATCTTACCAACCCAACATTATACTCCTCTTCCAATGTGACTGTCACAGTGGTAAACACGACTAACGCACGCTAAGGGGACACCCACTAGCATTTTCGCTTTGCGAAAATGCTGTATGAATGTCCCCACAACAAGGACGTCCTGACCTCAGACCCAGACCCCATCTATACTGCCCGCAATGGACGTAGTAACCAAATCAGATGACTTAATCCTATTTCGGGGGTGCGCGTTTGTGCCCACGATGGGTGCTTTGCATGATGGGCATTTATCGTTGATTCTTGAAGCGAAGAAGAGTGGGAAACCAGTTGTCGTTAGTATTTTTGTAAATCCTGAGCAATTCTCGCCAGACGAAGATTTGTCGCAATATCCCAGAAATTTAGAACAAGATGTTGCATTCGCTGAAAGCGTCGGCGCGGACATTGTTTTCGCGCCAAGTGTAGAGACGATGTATCCCGGAACTCCCGAAGATATACAACTTCCAAGCGGTGCAACTGAACCGCAACTTGAAGATGCGTGCCGACCAACACATTTTCGAGGAGTCTGTGTTGCTGTAGCACGACTCTTTGATCTTGTTCAACCAAGTGTTACTGTGTTTGGGCTGAAAGATTATCAGCAATATTTCATCATTAAACAATTGATTGCACAAGAAGGAAATCGCTGGCAGGGTTTACAAATAATTGGCGCAGAAATTATTCGGGATGGAGATGGGCTTGCCATGAGCAGTCGCAATGTCTATCTCACTGATGAAGAACGGGACCGTGCACTGGGAATTCACAAAGCAATTGTGTGTACTTCTGAACATGAAATGCATGAGGTTTTGGAACAATGCCGCCTTAATGTTGAATACGCGGTTATTCGGGATAGTGAAACTTTACTTGAACCCAAGCAGGGAAAGCCGGCTCGCGCACTTGTTGCTGCAAAAGTAGGTTGTACTCGGCTTATTGATAATGGTGAGGTTTTTCTACAATGACAAAAACACTACTGTATGGAGGTTCGTTTGACCCGCCTCACATTGCACATGTTGCACTACCACACGACGCAATGGAGTACCTTGGTTTTGAGCGCGTGTTATATGTGCCTGCACATCAATCCCCGCTCAAAGATACTCCTCAGACGAGTGATTCGAACCGACTTGCAATGCTTGGACTAGCGCTCCAAGATTGCCCATGGGCAGAAATATCCACCACTGAACTTGACCGTGGCGGAATAAGTTACACCATAGACACAATCAAAGAGTTGCAACAAGAAAATGAAGATTTTCGATTACTCATCGGGGCAGATCAATGGGCACAGTGTGATGAATGGAAAAGTTGGGAAGAAATTTTACAATTGGCAAACCCAGCAATAATTCCTCGGGATGGATATGAAATTTGCGACGACCGACTTCTGCCCATTAGCCCACTTCCTGCAGTCTCAACAGACATCCGTACGCTTCTTCGGCGCGGAATGTCAATTGATATGTTTGTCCCACCTGCTGTCTGCTCCTACATCACAGAACATCAGTTGTACCAGTAAAATACTCGCTTATGTCTTCAATTAAAAACGTTGGCTTTGTCAGTCTTGGCTGTCCAAAAAATCTTGTTGATAGTGAGCAGATGCTGGCGACATTAATCGATGCTGGGTATGACATTGTCTCTGACCATAATGAAGCGGATGCAATTGTGATTAATACGTGTGGTTTTCTTGAGGCATCCAAGGAAGAATCTGTTGGAGAAATTAATGAAGCCGTAGCGATGAAAGAGAGTGGTCGCGTGCGGCGGGTTGTTGCTGCGGGTTGCTTGGTTCAGCGTCAACGTGCATTGCTGCTCGACCTATGTCCGGGCGTTGACGCGATGATTGGCGTGTTTGACCGAGACCATATTGTCGATGCGATGCAAGAAACTCCAGAAAAAGAAGAAATTCCACAATGGATTGAAGCAAACGCAACCCTCGCTGCGAAGTCTCGCGGTTTTTCACAGGCGAAGGGATACTTTGAAGATGACAGCAATCGCGTTCAATTGACTCCAAGACACTGGGCATACCTTCGCATAAGTGAAGGGTGTAATCAAAATTGTGCCTTTTGCACCATCCCTTCAATACGAGGGAAGATGCGATCGAAGCCAATCGAAAAAATTGTCGCTGAAGCAAAACAATTACTCTCCTCTGGGGTTGTTGAACTCAATTTGATCGGTCAAGACACGACAAGTTATGGGGTCGATATTGGATACGACGCAGGATTGGTTGGATTACTTACCGCACTCAATAACGAGGTTGCTCAATTCCAAGGGTGGATACGGTTGATGTATGCATACCCAACGTATTTCACCGATGCAATGATTGATGCCATGGCAACATTGCCTCAGGTCTTGCCGTACATTGATATCCCATTGCAACACGCAAGCGACAACATGCTCAGTGCGATGAGACGAAATGTGAGCGCCGAAACACAATCAAATTTACTTAAGCGATTACGTGAGACTATTCCAAATGTCGGTATCCGGACAACAATGATTACTGGCTTTCCTGGGGAAAGCGAGGAAGACCACCAAACGTTACTCGAATTCATTCAAGAACAACAGTTTGATGCAATGGGTGTATTTCAATATTCAAAAGAGGATGGAACCGTTGCCGGAACGATGGAAGAAGACGATGCTCTGCGGGTTCCTGCTGTAATCAAACAAACTCGTGAAGAGGAATTGATGCTTCTACAACAAAATATTGCATTCTCCCGCGCTGCTCGGGCTGCAGTTAACGGTGAAGTCCATCACGTTCTGATAGATGCATATTTGGGGGAAACTGGTGATGGAGAACTACATTTGTATCAAACCAGAACCAAGCAACAAGCACCAGATGTTGATTCGCACACAATTTTAATGAGTGAAGAGAAACAGACCATTGGCACAATCATTACCTGCACAATCGTGGATAGCGACGGGTATGACATGATTGCTCGTCCAACTAGTGAACTCGAGAGGGTTGTCTCGCTCCCATTGCGGTAAACTGCACATCCTGTGCCTATTCGTAACTTTTCCATCATTGCCCACATTGACCACGGCAAGAGTACGCTTGCTGATCGTTTGTTGCAAGCAACTGATGCTGTTTCAACTCGTGATGCGAAGGATCAACTCCTTGATTCAATGGATTTGGAACGAGAAAGAGGAATTACTATTAAGGCCTCCGCAGTTACAGTACACCACACTTTCGAGGGTGAAGAATACGAACTGAACTTTATTGACACACCCGGACATGTTGATTTCACGTACGAAGTATCTAGAGCATTGACAGCATGCGAGGGTGCTCTTCTTGTTGTGGACTCAACACAAGGCGTAGAAGCACAAACTGTCGCAAATGCGTATCTTGCTATCGAAAATGAATTGGAATTGATTCCAGTTGTCAATAAAATTGATTTACCCTCTGCTGACCCTGAAAAAGTTGCGATGGAAATTGAACAAATTTTGGGTCTCCCTGCTGAAGACTGCGTCTACTGTTCTGCAAAAACTGGCGAGGGAATTCCAGAGTTACTTGATGTCATTTGTAATAAACTGCCTCCTCCTCGTCCTGCAGAAATCGAACAAACTCGCGCACTTATTTTTGATTCACATTACGACGATTACCGAGGAGTCATCGTCTACTTTCGGGTTTTTGACGGATCGCTTTCGAAAGGCGACCGAATTCGAATGATGGGGACGGAACGGACGTTCAATATTACTGAACTGGGGAGGTACACCCCCGAACCAATTCAAGCGGATTCGATTGGAACCGCTGAAGTTGGATACATGGTTGCCGCAATTAAAACTCTTGAAGATGTTCGGATTGGAGACACCATTACCCTAGATTCGAATCCTGCAGACGAAGCACTTTCGGGTTATGAAGAACCAAAGCAGATGGTCTTTTGTGATTTCTATCCCGCATCAAGTGAAAGTGGTTCGAAAAAAACTGAATTTGAAACATTAAGAGAAGCTGTTGAAAAGTTGCGTCTCAATGACTCAAGTTTTACTTTTGAAACGCAACACTCAGAAGCACTTGGTTTCGGATTTCGATGTGGTTTTCTTGGGTTATTACACATGGAAATCGTTCAAGAGCGACTTGAACGAGAGGGTGGGGCCGAAATTGTCCAAACTGCCCCTACTGTGAATTACCGAATTGAATTGACTGATGGAAGTGTTCTAGACATTCACAACCCTGCGGACTTGCCTGACCCATCTCAAATCCAAAATATTTGTGAACCGATTGTTAAAGTTGAAATCATTTGTCCAGACGAGTCCATCGGTGATTTAATGCGGCTGTGCGAGTCTCGCAGAGGGGTTTTCCTTGGACAAAAATTTGTCTCAACGGGCAGACAGTTACTCGATTATGAGTTGCCTCTTGCAGAAATTATTTATGATTTTTATGACAAACTCAAATCGATAACTCGTGGATATGGAACGATGGATTATGAAATTATTGAGTTTAGGGCAGATAATCTGGTAAAAGTTTCAATTTTGGTAAACGGTCAGGCCGTTGAAGCACTGAGTATGATTTGCCACCGTGAAAAAGCAGAGACAAGAACACGGGGGATGCTCTTAAAATTACGGAAGCAGATTGATAGACACCAGTTTGAAATTGCATTGCAGGCCGCAATTGGAGGGAAAATCATTGCGAGGGAAACTGTCAAAAGTTTTCGGAAAAATGTTACTGCTAAATGTTACGGCGGAGATGTCACTAGAAAAAGAAAACTACTTGAAAAACAAAAAAAAGGTAAGCAGCGTATGAAGGCAATTGGTAATGTCCACATACCCCAATCAGCATTCCTTTCAATTTTAGAACAAGGCGATTAATTATGAATACAAATTCACCACTTACTTCAATCACAATTGCAACAATACTGTTTGCGAGCGTCATCACTACAGTAGTCATCGGCGGGGATGATCCGAAAAAATCTGGGCCATTCGATTCTATTACCCTCGCTGGCAAAAAAGATTTGACACTCAAAAATGTTGATGACCATATCTCATGGGGTGATGAAAAAGCAAATACGGTCTGGTCTATTGGTTTTATGGAAACTGGAAAGGCACTTTCTCAGATGCTTCAAGCAGACCATTTTCTTGATGCGAGGAATGAGTTAGATGAAGAACTAAAAGAACAGATATCAGATGCACGCGAATTGATGGAGTCTCTTCAAGAAGAAGGGCAAACGTTGGATCCCGAAAGTCCAGAGGTGCCTTCCTTTCGACAACGATGGGAAAGTGCGTATGGTGAGTTTCAGAAAATGCAACAACTTGTTGCTGAAGCAAGAGCGACGTTGATGGCAGAGCAGATGCAAGAAGCGTATAACGAAATTCTTGAAGCTGTAAACGTGGTCTCACAGCGAATGAGCATTGACATGGTGCTTCGATTTATTCCACCTGATGGTGAGTTTGAACAAACCACTCCAGATGCAACGATCATGCAAATTCGATTGCGAACTGCATTGCGCCTTCCCGAAGGTATTGATATTACGGACGATGTTCTTTCGGAACTTGGACTTGTTGCCCAATAGCCATCTGAAATTGGGTTGAGACAACTTGTTTTACCTCCTCCATACTCGGGCACTGTTCGCCAAGTATTTGATGCATCGAAGTGACCTGCTTACCAGTTAAGCCACAAGGTATGATCGTACTAAAGTGTTCCATATTCGGAGAAACGTTTAGTGCAAAGCCATGCATTGAAACCCATCGTGATATTCGTACTCCCATCGCACAAATTTTGGCGTCATCAACCCATACACCCCTTCCACACGAATCCTTTTGGGCTTGAATTCCAAAATGTTGTAATACTTCAATGATTGTTTGCTCAAGAAAACGCATGTATCCATGTAACCGAAGTGAGAGTACATTCAAATCAAAAATAGGATAACCAACAAGTTGTCCACCACCGTGGTATGTGATGTCTCCGCCTCTGTCAGTTTCACAGAGTTGGATTCCTGCCTTCTCTAATTCTGATTCCGTTGAAAGCAAGTGGTCTTTGGCGGACGCTCGGCGGCTGATGGTGATTACGGGTGGGTCGTGCTCCACAAGGAGCAATCGAAATGGGGTTGAATTGTGTGTTGTCCTGTTTTCGATGACCTCTTGCTGCACTTTTCTCTGCAATTCAAGTGTTGGCAAATATGCCCTTTTTCCAAGATCTTTGATTTCAAGTTGGCACGACATCGTAATTCTTGAGATGATACCGTTGCAATGCCAGAGATACACGAAACCGCGATTGTAGAGGGTGAAATTTCACTCGCAGATGACGTTGTCATTGGACCCAACTGTGTTCTCAAAGGAAAAATATCGATCGGAAGCGGGACAACTGTTATTGGCAGTAGTTATCTCACTGGGACCCTGACCATCGGAAGTGGGAATGTTATCTTCCCCTTTACAACCATTGGATTTGCTGCACAAGACATCAGTTTTCCTCACGATCAATTTGAACCGGGCATTCAAATTGGAGACAACAATACATTTCGGGAGGGCGTGACGGTGCACCGAGCAACGCAGGAATATCCCACAACGATTGGCGATGGAAATCTGTTTATGACCAATTCACATGTTGCCCACGACTGCCAAATAGGAAATGACTGCACGATTGTTTCTGGAGTACTACTTGCGGGGCACGTGCATGTACAAGACTGTGTGGTTTTGGGCGGGGGTTCCCATGTCCACCAGTTTGTGACAATTGGTAAAAACGTAATGTTGATTGGAAAAGGATATGCGTCGTATGACGTTCCCCCCTACTTTATGATTACAGGTGACAATATTGTTGGCTCTATTAATATCATCGGAATGCGACGGAGTGGAATGGAACGTAGCGAGATTACTCGGCGAAAAGAAATTTATAAGTTGCTATACAAGTCGGGACAGACAGTTAAAAAAACTGTAGAGCAACTCAAAACAGATGGTGATTCCGTCGCGCTTGAGTATGTTGAATTCATAGAATCTTCGCGCAGAGGAATAATCGCACCCTACCATCCAAAACGAAGTGAACGCAGGGGCGTGGCAGTTACAAATGAGTAAACTTTCCTTCTTTGTCCTTGGTAGTGGTTCTTCTGGCAATTGTTCTTTGTTACGGCTTGGGGATCGCTGGATTATGATTGATGCAGGGTTCTCAATGAAACAAACAAAAGCTCGTATGAGAACTCATGGTGTGCAACTTTCTGACGTTTGCGATGTTGTTGTGACACATTTTGACCGCGATCATTTCAATCCAGTTTGGTGCCGCACCTTTTTGCGTGAGGGTGTACGAGTACATGTCCACGAACGACACGTCAATCGTGCAAAACGGGCAGGGCTCGATGAATCATGTATTGTTCCGTTTCGTACTGCAATACAGTTGCACAGCACAACAGTTGAAACTATCCATTTCGCCCACGATGCGCTTGGCACGGTCGGATTTATTTTTGATACAGGTAGTGTTCGGTTTGGGTATGCAACTGATTTGGGTCGGGTCCCTCAACAATTACTCGATCGTTTTGTCGAATTGGATGCAATCGCAATTGAATCGAACTATGACACACGCATGCAACTGCTCAGCAACCGCCCCGAAGAACTAAAAAACAGAATTATGGATGGCGGAGGGCATCTTTCAAATGAACAATCCCTCGCAGCAATTTGTCACATTGATGCAGAATCATCACTTCAGCACATCGTGTTACTGCACCTCTCAAGGCAATGTAACTCTCCTAGAATTATTCAAGATTTGTACCTTGAAAATGCTCCTCACTTATGCCAGCAACTCACGATGACCAGTCAAGATCGATGTTCCAGATTACTTACAATTGAAAATCGGACCGTACAAACGGCATAAGTCTTTTGTTGGAAACAAGTTGCGATACAAAACTTGCCTCTTTCTTTTTGTGAAAAACTTAGACAAAACACCCGCTGATGCCGATATGTAGGTTGCTATGGGAACATCTGCTATACGTACGCGCCAAAGGGCTTCAAATCGTCCTTCTTCACTCACCACCGCTGCTCTTTCGTCAAGAATATTGTGGATTTCAAGTGCAACAATCGCACTTTTCGTCGCAGTGGCTCTCCTTTCGTTCAACAGCAGCGATCCGCCCTCGCACATCGTTGCCATCCACAATGACCCCATTGCGAACTGGTGTGGCATCATCGGGGCATGGATTGCGTTTTGGACGTATCACGTCCTTGGATTTGGTGTTTGGGTACTGATTGTTGGTGTTGGAGCGTGGGTGACACTCGTGTTTCGGGGTGTTGAACTATCTCATACCGCGGTACGTGCCCTTGGGTTACTGATTATGGCGATTGCCGTTTCTTGTTTTCATGAGTTGCTCTTTCCAACTGTTGGTTCGCTAGCGGGGGCGAAGGCGGGACTCATTGCAAAAACCATTGTGACTCAACTCACGTCTGGTTTCAGTTCGTTTGGTGCATTTATCGTGATTCTTGCTGCATTCTCGATTGGTCTCGTTGTTGCAGCAGAACGGATTGCTTTTGCTATTCCGCACCTTATGTATTTGGGATTTCAACGGCTTGTTCAAATTCGTGTGAATAAAGCGAAACACTCTCCCCTATCAATCCTTCGAATGGGTCGTGGTGCCGTTTCTGAGTTGGATGAAGAGGTTGACGAGCCATGGGTTGAAGATGAATGGGATGAAAGTGAATACCCAGAAGACGAATACGAATATGAAGATGAAGATGAAGAGCCACGCAAGAAATTAACCCCTGATGAACTCAAAAAGAAAATGGCAAAATTACCTGTTCGAGTTGCGTCAAGCGGTAAAACCGCAACTGATGGAGACATCCAGCGACCAGACCAGTTTGAAGGGTACACTTTTCCCTCCCTAGATCTTCTTGAAAATCCCACAGTCGGCTTTGGTGATTCGATTGAAGAGCTCGTTCGACAACAAGCCGTTGATTTAGAAGAAACCCTACAAATGTATAACATTGCTGGTGAGGTTGTTAGCATCGAAGCTGGACCAACGATTACGTTGTACTCAATTGAATTAGCACCCGGCACAAAGGTTTCAAATATCACTGGAGTTGCAAGTGATCTTGCTCGAAGTTTGGGTGCACCAAACATTCGTATCGTTCCAAATACTGCTGGGCGGAAGACCGTTGGGATTGAAGTGCCAAATCCAGAACGTGAAACGGTCTGCATAAAAGAGTTAATGAGTAGTAAAAAGACTGAAAAAATGAATTTGCCAATGTTCCTTGGTAAAGATTCTTCCGGCGAACCAATGGTCGAAGATTTAACAAAAATGCCACACATGTTAGTTGCGGGAACAACTGGTTCGGGCAAAAGCGTGTGCATCAATTCCATTATTGCTGGTTGGATGTACACGAAACGCCCAGATGAATTGAAATTGATCCTTGTAGATCCAAAGATGGTCGAACTCAGTCAATTTTCAGATATTCCTCACCTAGCATGTCCGGTTGTGACTGAAATGGGGCGTGCTGCCGCAATTTTGGAGTGGGCGGTCGCAAGAATGGAAGAGCGGTATCAACTTTTCCGGAAACTTGGCATTCGTGATTTAGTTGGCTTCAATGAATTGACTGAGGATGAAATTTATAACATTCTTGATCCTCAATCAGAAGAAGAGCAAGCACGAATTCCAGTTAAATTGCCATATATCGTCTTTATTATTGATGAACTTGCAGACTTAATGATGACTGCAAAAGATGTAGAACAAGCCATTGTTCGAATCGCCCAAAAAGCAAGGGCTGTGGGGATACACTTGATTCTTTCTACGCAACGACCTGAAGCAAAAGTCGTCACTGGACTCATCAAGTCAAACATGCCATGCCGCGTTGCATTCAAAGTAAACAGCGGGATGGATAGTCGAATTGTTCTTGACACAAAAGGCGCAGAACTGTTGCTGGGTAATGGAGACATGTTGTATATCTCCCCCGGAACAACCACGGCCAATCGGTCGCAGGGCACATTTGTTTCGCCAAATGAAATTCGAAAAATTGTCAAACACCTTAAAGAAGTTGCTGCACCAAACTTTGAACGAAGTTTAGTTCAAATCAAAGCAAGCAGCGGTGGCGATGGATTGGATGACGAAGTTGGAGAACGGGATGATCTTTTTGATGATGCTGTCCGCATCATGATTGAAAGTGGTCGAGGCTCGGTTTCATTACTTCAACGTCGAATGGGTATCGGATATGGACGCGCTTCTCGTTTGGTTGACCAAATGGCTACTGCTGGCATTGTTGGTGAACACAAGGGATCAGTTGCTCGCGAAATTCTCATCTCGTTGGAAGATTGGGACGAAATGCAACAACTCGAAGCAGACGACGATTACGACTTCGAATAACTGCCTTTTCTCCACGACCTACCAAAAGTCATATTCCGGCTCAGAGCCAACTCGTTTCGACTTTGAATAACTGCCTTTTCTCCACGACCTACCAAAAGGCCTATTTCGGCTCAGAGCCAACTCGTTTTTCACCCGCAAAAAGCGCGTTTCGGGGGCCGTCCCAAAAGGTTTTACAATTTTGG
>CAZRPZ010000095.1:0-5141 GCA_964602215.1 uncultured Isosphaeraceae bacterium
CATCTTTCCTAGGAATCTAGCTGCTGCAAACATTGATGGCTGAAGAGTGAGTGCCTTCTCTGCAAACTTTATCGCTTGTGCCTCTTCACCAAGGTCAGCTAAGACGAACGCCATTGTTAACTGTAATGGAGCATAATTAGGCGATTGTCTGATTGCATTTCCGAGAATTTGGATTGCGTCATTTGTATTACCTAGTTGCATCTGCACTGTTGCAAGGTTATTTTGAACAACAGGTTCAAAAGGATATTTTGCATCAACTGCGAGCAAATCTTCCAACGCTCCTTGCAAGTCTCTTGCGTCAATTTTTTTGGTTGCGCGGATTAAATCAGCAGAAAATCCTTGTTGATACAACTTCATCTCATCTTCCCAAGGATCAACCCACTTAGGTTTATTGCTATTAGCGGTCTTTAATAGTTGCTCAGCAATTTCGATATTTCCAGCTTGTTGATTGGCTTTGCCAAGCAAGTACATGATGTATGGGTGCTTTCTTCCATCGTCCACCATGTCTTGTAATATTGTGATTGCCTGATTAGGATTTCCACTCGATAAATAGGTACGAGCAAGTCCAATCGTTGCCGCAGCAGAAGTTGAATCTTGTTTTAAAGCATTCTGAAAGTGTTCTAGGGCTAGTTCGTTACTGCCTAAATCAAGATGCCAAAATCCTTGATTCCATTCCGCTGGAAGATACCCTGTTACATGCGACATCGTAACAATTGCTTTTTCATAATCACCAAGACCCGCTTGAGAAATGGCGAGTAAATACCAAGATTGAGGATCGGATTCTAGTTCAAGTGAATACGAATAAGCAACAATTGCGGGTTCTACCAAATCGTGCGCTTGATAGAGCATGCCGAGTTCTTTCCATTCAGATCCAGTTGTTGCGTTCTTCGATTTTGATAGGATAAGTGTAGATGCTTCCTCATTTAAAGTAGAAAGGTCAATTTCGATTAATGGTGGAGGTGGGGGCTCCTGTGCACAGCCAATCAAACTACAAGTACACAGAGCAAAAATAAAGAGACGCATAGTACTTAGCATTGTAGAGGAGTAGGCAACAGGATTGGCTCACCACACTCAGAACATGACTCTACATCAGGGGTTTTTGTGATGTCATACCCACAGGTACGACAAGATGCTGATTCGATTTGCAACTTTATCCGTAAGCCACAGGTAGGGCAAACACTTTTTCCGCTTGGAATCTCAAGTAATGTTTGACAACGAGGGCACGTTCCTTGCATACCTCGTCCATCGTAATGAGTAAAAGCTGAACTCCGTAACATTTGCCATACAAGGAGCCCAATGACAGAGGTTGAACTCAGTATTCCCAAGCCGACTGCTAATCGAGAGAGTAATTCAGGCAACGGAATTCTATACAGGTCATACCAGATGCTCAAACAAAGCACAAAAATTGTCAGGGCAATACACACAAGGACGATTCGCTCTGCCCAAGGGATTGCGTATGGTTGTTTTCTGAATTGAACAATATTTGCAGTTCCAAACAACGCTGAAAGACCACCAGTAACAAGAATAAAAACAAGTAACGGTTCATGATGCTCAATATGTCCATGCGTCATAAACATCGCTGTTTGTGATGCAACACAACTGCTTACTGAAAGAGCTAAAGCAATTGCCATATACCCAATATGCCGACGGATCGAGGCAAGAACGATTAAAGGAAACAACGTTTGCAATGGAAAGATAAAGTTTTCAGCAAACTCTTCATGGACGGGTCCACGAAAAATCCAGATGATGAGCAACCAAGTCAACAGAGAAACCGCCCAGATGCTTGAAAGAACAAATCCAGCCAACTTCAAATTACGGATTCCGACTAGGAATAGTCCAACAAGTATGAGCGAACCACATCCTGCAAAAAGTAATGCCGATAACCCAAACTTCTCTTCCAATTGTAAAGCGGTTGGCGAAAAGATAAATTCAACCCAAATGGAGCAAATTGTGCAGAGGTATATAACTAGGATGAGTAATCCTAAGCCACCACCAAATAGGCGAGTTTTCTGTACTTCTAGCCGCTGAATTGCAATGAGTAAAATTGCTGAAGTCACAGCAGTCGCAATCGATGTTCCAATGAGTCGCCAAATAACGCTACCAGCGTTTGGAAGAACCATTGCCAAAATGCCTGCAATCGCTGCGATACCAAGTGAGTAGAAAAGAACTCGTAACGCTACTTTTCGGTAATCCATACGTCATATAGTACTGTGAATTGCAGATGAAACTTATTCAATACAGATGGATAGGTCAGTATATTCATACACCCACCCAGCACCAGAATTCACAGTTGAGATTCCATCTCCAGAACCAGAACTTAACCATAAGAACCAACAATCTACCCCCTCGCTTTCAGATTGTACACTGATGTGCTCTACGTTCATCGCTGTGAAATCAAGATCAAATTGCACCTTTTCATACACTCCTGCATAGAGCGTACCAGTCGCAGTTTTAGTTGCTGAAATCAGCAGGGATTCATCCACTAGAGGTCCCGGAAGACCTGAGACGTCCTCATACGAGCGAACAGAGAAGAGCGTGACATCTTCGCAACCTGACCAAGTTGAACCGTTGAAATAGGCCTGTAAGCCCCATACTGAGAGCGAACTCATTTCGGGAACATTGACGTACTCTGCACGATTGAATTGAGAGGAAGGTCCATCGTAGGAAGAGTTTCCGGCAAACCAATCCTCCTCAGGCGCATGAGCAACTTGGGTAAAAATACTGCTAAAACAAGGAATAGATTCACAATCAAATGTTTTACACGTTTCTCCGTAAAGCCACTCGCCTCCGATATCTGCACATTGCAGTTCAGTTTGCTCGTTATAACAAACGCCAAGAAGACAACAAGCAGCAACATCATTCTCACCGTCAAGTGTGATTGTCAACGTTCCAACACCACTTGTTCCTTGCCATCCACCAATGCGTATGTAGTAGAAAGTTCCAGCAGAAACTTTATACTCCATGTATGAATAATAATTTTGACAAGCAGTGTTTGGATCAGTGTCGCCATTACACTCAACTTGATTTGCGCATGTGTCTTCGTATAAAACAATTGAAGTGTCGTAACTATCTGGGTCGCAAGTTGAGAACGTTGCAAAACCATCATCAGGCGAAAGCCATCGTAGCCAAATATCTGGGCTGTTATCCCACTCTAAATCAGTATCGGGACACATCCATTCAGAGGGCTCAGGAGTACTTGGGGAAGCATACATAGTCGTAAATGAACGTGAGCCAATGTAGACATCTACGGCTTCTTCACATTCGTCACCCTCAACAACGATGCAATCTGCTTCGATACAACTCATGTTTTCTCCAGCAAACTCTCCACTGAAGGCTTCGCAATCATGTTCATACGCATCTTCTAAACACGAACCATCAGAAAAACAACATGCACCGGGGAGTGGGGGAGGAAGAACACCTATCGTAAGTGTTCCTGTTCCGGCTTCGCCAAACCAGCCACCAATTCGAATGTAATATGTTTCATTTTGTACAAGAGAATATGAGATTTCTGAAAAGTATAGTTGGCAATTATCATCAGGGTCAGTGGTATCACCATTACATGCGATTTGGTTATCGCAAGTGTCTTCATACAACACCATCGATGTGTCATAACTATCAATGTCACAAAGCGAAAAGTTATAATCAGCACTGTTTGGGGCAGTAAACGAAAACCAAACATCTGGACTCTCTGTCCAAACTAAATTAGTTGCATCGCATGTAGTGTCATCTGGCTGTGGTTCACTGGGGGTCATAAGGAGGGTTGAAAATGGTGTTGCGCCTTCGACAACTTGAATCGCATCTATACACTCGTCGCCAGACTGAACGACTGCACAATCAATCTCTACACACGTTGTTCCATCACCTTGGAAGATGCCCAGAATATTCTTGCATTCAAACTGCGAAACTTCATAACATATTAGGTCTACACAACAAGCTCCCATGAAACAATCTTCAGTTGAGCATACGCTATCGTCACCAAAATACACGCCTCCACTGAGAAGGCAAGATTGTTGAGTTGTCAAATCCAGACACATTCCCTCTTGTAGACAACAAGCTCCATGTGGAGAACACTCTGCATCCCATGCAGCAACAACAGCAAGGATGTCTGCAATGTTCACGCAACAATCACCTAAAGGAAGGGGTGCACAATCTGCTGAAGGCCTAAACGTTCCATCTCCACATTCGCCCCATTGTGCAATGATTTCAAGAAGATCGAGTACGGTCACAAAACCATCGCCATTAATATCTTCGCTGCAAACTGGCAGCAGTTCAACAGTGCAAGGGTCAACGACCACATTGTCATGCACTCTGAATGCTCCTTCGGTTGATAACTCTCGTAGTTGTCCAAAACCAAATCCTTCTCCCGGATTTGCTTGCATACCAAACACGCCATCTCCTAAATTCGTGTTCGCGATTCCAACCTGTCCATTTGTCTCGTATTCATTTGTTGGAATAACACTAAACCAATAAGAGCCAGCATCAACGTAGAGTTGTGTCGGTACGGAAACAAGAAATCCATTCCCATACCACTCACTTGAAAGAGAAGTATCAGCAGCATCGACGAGATCGGTTGCGATATCTCCACTGAGCGAAAGGGCTGCAGTTTCTGGATCTGAATAAATGTTAGTTTCATACGAGGGAATTGACGTGGGGTCAATAAAGCCATCCCAACCATTTAGGACGAGTTCAATTTCAGCAATAACGGTTTCAGATTGAATAGGAAGGTTTTCAAGAACCCCGATGTTAAATGCTGCCAGACTTGGCTCAAAATATTGATTTGCAGAGACCACTTCGCCAATCCCACTACCATCCATAGGACCAATGGCATCATAAATCACTTCAGCGGAAGCGGATGCATAAACCAAGAAAGTAGCAGTAATAAAAGGGCGAATCAATTCTTTCTCCAACACCATAGTATAGTCGCTTGCTTCCTGTAGACAAATGATTTCGGTCTATTTTTGAAGTCGCTTTCACAAAGAACAGCCCCCTTGCTCAAAGAGCAAGGGGGCTGCGTGGAATCTCTAAAAGAGATTATCAAACTACGAACGAATTAGTTTGCACAAGTGCAATCTCCTTCGTCACAGTTGAACTCATCACAGTTGAAGTAGATAGGAATACCGTTCCAGGTGTAAGTACCATCG
>CAZRPZ010000096.1:0-14603 GCA_964602215.1 uncultured Isosphaeraceae bacterium
TAAAAACGGCGTGGACATTGGAACCCAATAACAAAACACATAACAAAGTAAAAAAAGGAATGCTGTGAGTAACTCGATTAACGGATATTCAAATGACACTGGGGCTTTGCAGTATCTGCACTTCCCTTTTATTGCAAACCAACCAATAATTGGAATGTTTTCGCGGAAGAAGCGAAGGCGATGTTGGCATGTAGGGCAACTACTTGGCGGGATGAGTAATCGCATATTTCGAGGTAATCGATAGATTACAACGTTCAGAAAACTCCCGACACATGCTCCAAGAATGAAGACTAAAATTGCTGAGGGCAAGTGTTCAAGTAACGATGCTTGAAACATGAGTTGGTCAATTGTTGGCTGCGTTGAGAGTAGCAAAGGTCGGGATTCCTTTCCCTAAAGATAGTTACAAAATTTAAGGAAGGTCTTCAGCTTCCATGGTTTTAATCTGTTGCTCTGCAGTTTCTAATAGTTCCTTGCATCTGGAAACGAGTAATTGACCACGCTTATGTTCATCCATCATCGTTTCAAGGTCCCCTTTTCCTTCATCTATCCTCTTCACAATTGCATCCAGTTCTTCAACTGCCTGTTCAAAGGTCATGTTGTCTGGGTTTGGCAATTTGTCTTCGCTCATGATGTGCACTCTACCTTGGACTCGATTGTACCGTCTGCGAGAACAGTACGAATATTTTCCCCTTCTTGGACATCTTTGCTTGAGCGTACAACCGTTCCAGAGGAACCCTGAGTCAATGAAAACCCTCTTCGAAGGACTTCCATTGGACCAATTGATTCAAGGCGGGCATCTAATGACATCGCCTCTTGTTTCAATACAGTTATCGAATTGAGTATTGCGCGTGACAGAGACGCTTTCAACGTCAACAGGCGTCCTTGTCTTGCTTGGATGAGCTTGTGCGGTCGCCTTGTTGCTAATAATTCAGATTTTGCCGCAACTTCAAGCGTAAGTGAATTCAATTGAGTTTGAATTGCGATTTGAAGTTTCTGCTGAAGATGTTGAATCTCAGAGACTTTACGTTCAATTGCCCGAGCAGAGAGTGTCAGAAGACGATCTGAAGCATAGGTAACCATTTGTACTAGTTCTTCTCGGTCTGGAACGAGCACCATCGCAGCTTGTGTTGGAGTTGACGCTCGAAGATCTGCTACGAGTTCAATTATTGATGTATCAGACTCATGTCCGATCGCAGCAACGATTGGAGTTTGACAATGAAACGCTGCCTCCACAACACCTCGGTCATTAAACGACCATAAATCTTCAAGCGGACCCCCTCCTCGTGTCACAATTATTGCATCGATTCCAAGCGATTCAGCAGCATGATCAACTCGCTCTAGTGCTTCTTTTACTGCGGGCGCAGACTCGTCACCTTGAACAGGAACATTAATAATCAGCAACTCGACAGAAGGCATTCGCTGCCGTGATGTTTCGATGACATCTTGCACTGCAGCGGATGAACTGCTTGTGATCACAGCAATCCTTCTGGGATAGTTTGGTAATTGCTTTTTATGTTCCTCATCGAACCATCCAGCTTCTCGGAACTCTTGTAGTAATGCTTCATATTCAAGTTGGAGCTTCCCCTTCTCATCGCCAACTGGCTTCATCCGTTCAACGTAGATTTGCGTTCGACCGCTCTGCGAATAGTGTCCAACAGTCCCTCGAATGATTACTTGATCACCCTGTTTCGGTATCCAATTTTTATATTGGCCTGTGTTGTTTGAAGAAACTCGAGAAGCCCACATCACACAATCAATCTTTGCTTCCCCATCAGTTAAAGCAAAATACCAATGTTGTCTAAAATTAGGGCTGTTTAACTGCCCTATGACATCGATTCTACCAATTCTGCCTTCAAGAGCAGCCTGAATCTTTCTGCTCACCTCAGAGACGGTGATTGGAATTGGGGCTTGAGTGGGCTTTTCTACACTTACAAACAAATCATTCACGCAGAGGATGGTATCCTGTCCATTCGGGTTATGCCAAATATTGATAAAAAAAACATGTTACGGACCCCCATATCCGACCTCCCTACAGTCACATTTGAACATGTAGAAGGGCTCCATGACCTTGGAATCCATACCGTTGCGGATTTGATGAAACATCTTCCACTGAGGCATGAAACACACCATGGTTCTATGACGATTCAGGCCCTTGATTCGTTGCTTGGCGAACGAGATCGTTTGAATGAACTTGTCACCGTCGAAGCGACAATTGCATCCGTGCAGCCGAGTTGGCGACGGGGAAAACGAAGTAGAGTCAAAGTAACTGCAGATGACGATACTGGAACAATTCAAATAAATTGGTTCAATCAACCGTGGGTTGCGAATTCCCTTCACCCTGACATGCATGTCCGTTTTTTTGGATCACCATCAAGGCATGAGAATACGTTGCAACTGAATAATCCTCGCTGGGAAGAGGTAAAAGAAGATGAAGAAATTGCAATAGCTGAGGGTGATCTTCGCCCAATTTACCCAGCCAATGATCGTGTTTCATCTACTGTAATCAATCAACTTGTTCAAAGCATCTTTGAACAAGCTCTTATAGAAATTGAAGACCATCTTCCAGAACACCTCTTAAGTGAATTGGCAATGCCCAAACTTGCAACTGCTTATTCCTTTGCACACCGACCCTTAAGTGAAGAAGAAGCAAATGAAGGCAAAAGGCGAATCGCCTTCGATGAGTTGTTTCTTCTTCAACTTGGGGTGATGGTGAAACGCCATCATAGGCGAGATACCATGCACGCTCCCCAATTGCGATGGGACCCCGAGATAAAAGATCGAATTGCATCAAGAATTCCATTCACACTCACCGAAGCTCAAGATCGTGTCATCGAAGAAATCGCAAAAGACATGACAACAACAACCCCAATGAACCGCTTACTTCAAGGCGATGTTGGCTCTGGAAAAACAGTTGTTGCTCTTCATGCAATGCTGATGGCTGTTATATCAAGTAGCCAAGCAGCAATGATGGCACCAACTGAACTGTTAGCAGAGCAACATTATGAAACTATTTCCAAATTACTTCACAACTCAAAAGTCAAACATGCATTATTAACAAGTTCACTCTCTTCAAAAGAAAGAAAAACACTCATCGAAGCGATTCGCGAAGGAGAAATTGACATTGTTGTTGGGACGCACGCATTGCTCACCGAGGACGTTGTCTTTTCCAACATTGCTGTTGCGATTACAGATGAACAACATCGCTTTGGTGTTCAACAGCGTGCATTATTGCGGAATAAATCGGGTGATGAATGTGCAATTCCTCACACTCTCGTGATGACTGCTACTCCAATACCACGCACATTATCGCTAACAATTTTTGGTGACCTCGATGTCTCAACTATCAATGCAATGCCACCGGGCAGAACACCAATCACAACGAAATTAGTCCAACCTGAAGACTCTCACAAAGTGTACGCATACGCAAAGTCTCTTGTAGACCAAGGTCAACAAGCGTACGTTGTCGTGCCACTTGTGGAAGACACCGAATCAGGACTTAAATCTGCTACAGCTCATGCAGACTATCTAAGATCGTCGTATTTGCAAGGGTGTACGATTGAGGTTGTTCATGGAAGGATGAAAAGTCAAGAACGAGAAAAGACTATGCAGCAGTTTCGCAATGGGAGCATTGACGTTCTTGTTGCAACAACTGTCATAGAAGTTGGGGTCGATGTTCCAAATGCAACCATGATAGTCATTGAACATGCTGATCGTTTTGGACTTGCTCAACTTCATCAACTTAGAGGAAGAGTGGGTCGTGGCACGCTTGCTGGTGTTTGCGCACTCATCGCAAGCCCTACAACAGATGATGCTTCCCAACGGCTAGAGGTAATTGTTGAAACGACTGATGGCTTTCTCATCGCAGAACGTGATTTAGAAATTAGAGGTCCCGGCGAATTGTTTGGCGCAAAGCAAAGTGGCATTGCACCATTCTCAGTTGCACGATTACCAAGAGATTTTGATCTCCTTCGACTTGCTCGAGCCACGGCAAGCAACTGGATTCAACGTGATCCAACTATTTCAGAATCACCCCTGCTTAAAGGGCGACTACTAAAAGCACACGGAGAATCTCTTGGTTTAGGAGATGTCGGATAATGTCTACGAACACTGAACTTGCCAAGATGTTCCACACCATGGCTACGGTTCTGGAAATCAAAGGGGAGAATGCCTTTAAAGTAAATGCAAACACGAAAGTCGCTCGTGCTTTAGAAGATTTAGTGGAAGATATCGCGACAATCAAAGACCCCACCACTATTCAGGGGGTGGGCAAAAGTAGTGCGAAAAAAATTGAGCAATACATCAGTACTGGTTCTATGGATGAATACAACGAGCTCATCGAAAGTATCCCACATGGGCTTCTTGAATTGATGAGCGTCCAAGGGCTAGGTCCAAAAACAGTACGTAGACTTTGGCAAGAGATTGGTGTCACTGACATTTCTACTCTTCGAAAAGCAATCCAAGAAGGGAGATTGGATTCGATGGATCGAATGGGAAAGAAAACAATTCAGAACATCTCAGAATCCCTCGATTTTCTAGCAACTAATGCAAATCGCGTGCGATTAGGTGTCGCAATGCCCATAGCCGATGGGCTTATTTCCTCTTTGAGAACACTGGATGGCGTAAAGAAAATTGAACACGCAGGTTCTTTAAGAAGAGGTAAGGAAACGATTGGCGATATCGATATTCTTGCATGCACATCAAATTCAGAACTTCTCACTGACACATTTTGCAACATGAATATCGTTGAAAAAATTCTTGCGCAAGGAGAGACAAAATGTTCTGTTCGGCTTGAAGCAGGCATGCAGGTTGACTTGCGAATTGTTGACGAGAAAGAGTTCGGCGCGGCTCTTCTTTACTTTACAGGTAGTAAAGAACACAATATTGTTCTTCGAGAACGAGCGAATTCACAACAGAAAAAGCTGAACGAATATGCTCTCGTGCCACCAAACATCAGTGAGTCTGAGGATGCAATCTATGAGAATCTAGGCTTACCATGGATTCCTCCTGAAATTCGCGAAGATCGCGGTGAATTTGAATGCACCGAAACTTCAATTCTCATTTCACAGGACGATATCCTCTGCGATTTACATTGCCATACCACTGCGAGTGATGGACACATGTCTATTGAAGAACTCGCCAACATTGCAATCGCACGTGGGTACCACACCATTGCAATAACTGATCATAGTCAATCTCAAGCACAAGCGAACGGGTTGAAACCAAATCGACTGCGAACACACATTGAATTGATTCGAGCGACCAATGAGAAGATGAAAAATATCACTATCCTTGCTGGGAGTGAGGTAGATATTCTTCCTGATGGAACACTAGATTACGAAGATGAACTTTTAGAGATGTTAGATATTGTTGTCGCATCACCACATGCAGCACTGCAGCAATCGCCTATAGCTGCGACGGAACGGCTCATTGCAGCGATCGAACACCCACTTGTCCATATCATCGGACACCCAACTGGGCGAATCATCAACAAGCGAAAAGGATTGGAGCCAGACATACTATCCTTAGTAGCCGCAGCAGTGGAACATCACACTGCACTTGAACTGAATGCAAACAGTTATCGCTTAGATTTACGAGACATCCATGTTCGCGCCGCCATTGAAGGGAATGCAAAAATTTCAGTGAATACTGACGCCCATCGACCTGAAGATTTTAATCAATTGCAATACGGCATACTTACGGCACGTCGCGGCTGGGCAACACCTAACGATTGCATTAATTGTTTATGTCATGATGATTTGCAAACTTGGGTGCAACGCAACTGGTAGAATGCAATACCGATATGTTTGACACCCTTTCTAATAAACTAACTTCGACGATCCGGAACCTATCAGGAAGAGGAAAAATCAGTGAATCGAACGTCCGTGAGGCGATGGAGGATGTTCGACGCGCATTACTAGAAGCTGATGTTCATGTCGACGTGGTCACAGATTTCTGTGAAACGGTTGTTGAAGATGCAATCGGTGCAAATGTCACATCATCCTTAAAACCAAGTGAAGAAATGATTGGGATTGTCAATCAGCGGCTCATAGATGTGATGGGGCCAGTTGATAGCCACATCATGCTTGTAGATCCAGGTCCAACAATCATCATGATGAGTGGTTTGCAGGGTTCTGGCAAAACAACAACATGCGGAAAACTTGCTGCCTATTTAAAAAGTCGCGGCAAAAATGTTGTACTTGTCGCAGCAGACCTTCAACGACCTGCAGCTGTTGAACAGCTCGAGGTTGTTGCGAATGATGTTGAAGCGAACGGTAAAGGTGTAGGACATGTCTCGTGTTACAGCGAACCTGAAAAATGCGGGGAATACGGCACCGCTACTGGAGTAGCAATTGGCGTGTCCAAACGTGGCGTGAAACATGCACGCAAAGAAAAAGTAGACGTTGTGATTCTCGACACAGCAGGACGATTACATATTGATGACGACTTAATGAAGGAGTTGCGAGGCGTACAAACTGCAACGCAACCCCATCAAGTCTATCTTGTCGTCGATGCAATGATTGGGCAAGATGCGGTGAATGCTGCGGGCACATTCCATGAACAACTAGCTGTTGATGGAGTTATTCTTGCAAAGTTTGACTCCGACACTCGTGGCGGTGCAGCACTATCCGTCAAACGAGTCACTGGCGTTCCGATTAAGTTTATTGGTACTGGCGAAAAGTTCGATGCTTTTGAAGAGTTTCATCCAGACCGAATTGCTAGTCGAATCCTAGGAATGGGCGATGTGGTCTCACTTGTAGAGAAAGCTCAAGAAGAAATTTCTGAAGATGACGCAATGAAACTTGCTGAGAAAATGGCAAGCGGGAAGATGACGGTTAATGACTTCATTAAACAATTGAAGTCAATCCGTCGCATGGGACCTATGAAACAAATTCTGGGGTTGATTCCGGGCATTGGTTCTGCATTGAAGAATATCCAAGTTGATGACAAACAATTTGATCGGATTGAAGCCATTGCAAGTTCGATGACAAACAAGGAACGGTCAGATATCTCGTTACTTGGCAAAAGTCGTATCAAACGAATTGCCAATGGTTCAGGAACAAATACGACTGACGTCAATCGGTTCGTCAAACAATTTCAAATGATGAAAAAGATGTCGAAACAAATGGCTGGTGGTGGCATGGCATCCAAAATGGCAGCATTGCAGAATGCTGAGGGTGGCATGGATCCATCCGCTATGGGCGATCTCGCTGGTCTGTCAGGTCGCGGTTCAACAAAAACGCAAAATCACAAGAAGCGATTCAAACAACGGAAACGTCGATAGCGATGAATGCTGGGGGAACTAATCATCAAAGGGTAACGGATCATCCGCTTCGCCCCGAATCCAAGCGTGTACTTTTGGTAGCAACACTTCTTGAATCATAATTTTGATACATGCAGCAACAGGAATTGCTAGTAACATTCCATACGCTCCAAGTACACTTCCACCAGCAAGAACCGCGACAAAGATTGTCACTGGATCAAGATTTGTTGCTTTACCTGCGATAAGCGGCGTAAGTATCCACCCGTCTAACGCTTGCACAATAGCAAAGACTAGAATTGGCCAGACGATAACGCCCCACCATGCCATTCTTTCCGCATCAGGCACCCCGAGTTGATCTAAGAATAGCAACCCGACTGATATCGGAATTCCTACAAGACCTAAAAAAGGAACTGCACAGAGGATTCCGACTCCAATACCGAGCAAGATTGCATATGGCACTCCAACAATCATCCATCCAACCGCCAAAATTGTTCCCATTATGAAGGCAATCACAATTCTTCCACGCACAAAACCGGCAACTGCTGCATCCATTTTTTGAATCAGAGCAACACTTTTATTTTTCCCATCGTCTGGGATGAGTCCTTTCGCAAACTCTTTCACTTGAGGGAACCATAAACTGAAGAAGAAAAAGTAGAACGGAATCAGCACCGCCAGAATAACGAACCCAAGGATTTTACCAAGCACAACAAGGGCGATGTCACCTGTAGTTCGTGCGAGTTGAACGAGTTGTCCGTTCTTATTCTCTATCTCATTTGTTATTTGTTGGCTTGTTTCAGTATTCGTTTCAGTACTTGTTTCAGTACTTGTTTCACTCACAGAGGCCGGCAGATACGAAAGGGTTTCTAGAACTTCTTGACGCACATTATCTGGAGCATATTCATTTGTAAGATTCTCGAGTTTAGTGCGAAGTTGACCATCTTGCACATCATTGACTAACGATGTCGTCTGAGAAATCACCATTGGAATTGTTACTACTATTACGAGAAGAATCCCTGCAGTTAATACCGTCAAGATTCCTGCAATCACAGGGATTCTACCCAAAGGGAACTTGGGATTATCTGAGAGATATGAAATCAATGGCTCAAACAAATACGCAAGTAACAAAGCAACAAGCAAAGGAATGGTAATGTTCCTCATTGCATATCCAAGCCAAAAGCCACAAATAATCAATAGGATGAAAATTAAATCACGTACCCATTGGATTTGCCATAAGTGTAGTTTTGTAATGTCGTGTTGGGTTGGTTGCTGAGAATCGCCAGTCATGAACGAATGTCTCTATCGATTCGCACCAATGCAATCAGTTAACTCGCTTGTATGGAACGCTTCATCGAATTGATAAATCGCTCTAAAATCTTCTTCTGAATCTTGAGGACTAGTTCTAAGAAGTTCCAACTTAACCATCCGGTATACGATTGCTCCGAAATCTTCAGTACGCTTCACTCCCCAGTGTTTCAGAACAACTGGAGCGAGTAAACCATATTGATCAATCGCAAAATCTCTGAGTCCCATGCAAAGTTGTTGTCCGCTGACATGCAGATCTAACTCATCAAAACCAATTGAATCTACGTCTCTGTTTTGAAATATTTCGGACGTATATCCCAGACCATCCTGCACAAACGCAAAAGCAGCGGGTGCATACGGTGTGGTTTTGGCAATCGAAGTCCAATCTAACGGAATGGTGAGTGCGAGTTCGCTCATAGAAGACGCAATCATATCGGCGAATTTGATTCTAGTGCCATAGACACGCCCTTTTTAGCACAAAAAACACGCCTGAAATCCAATCCACGATTTATAGGCCCTTTCTCCCAAAACTGCCTTTCAGCGCCCCTCGGCTCTGAGCCGTTTCAACATACAACTTGGCTCTGATCCAAATCAGGGTTATGGATGGGCTGCATAGAGCTAGAGATGGCAAAAAAGCACTTTGTGACTTAATTGCCTACATACCTAAACTCCAGCGAAAGAGTTTTAGCGATTCCTGGCTCAGAGCCAAGGCGTGGACAGAGCCAAGGCGTGGATGCCTAAACTCCAGCGAAAGAATTTTAGCGCTTCTGGGCTCAGAGCCAAGTTGGCATTGTGGGACTCGTAAAGATGTCAAGAATTGGGTTGGTACCAACAGACTCAAAAACAAGTAACCCTGCTGTTTCACCAACTGTCAAAGATACAACATTTGGGTCGAATCCTAAACCGACAGCTCCGTTGACTGTTGCCATCTCGAGTAACCGAAGTGGATTCGCTTGTTCATCAGAATATAAGAGTCTCATTTCATCAATCACACTAATCCGGCTAGGAGTATCCAGACAGAGCAACGAATCGGTTGCTAATGAAACATTAATACCAGCATTGAGCATTTCCATCCAACGGTGATTTTTATGTCTAAAATACTTGCTTGCCCTCGGGCAATACGCAACCGTAATATTGGATGCCGCAAGCATTGGCAAATGACGATCCTCAACATAATTTAAATGGGCGGCAATAAACGGCACCTCCCCAGCTACACGTAGCATTGCATCTATTGGATGATCATTCCAAGGCAGCACCGAATCATCCCACGAGCCAACACGTTTTGCATGCTCCACCAATGCACCTTGAAATTGTTGAACACTTTCTATTTCTTCAAGCGATTCTGCAAGGTGTGTTGCAATTTTTCGTCCACTTTCAAAACATGATTCAAACACCAATTTGCCACATGAATACAGTGCATGAGGTGAAATACCAAACGTAGGTGGTAACGACTGAAGTAGTTCGATAGCACGATGTTGCCGTTGACCAAGTCCAATCAATTCTACAAATGAGACAGAATGTAATTGGGAATCATTCACAATTTCTGCCGCTTCTAACGAGCCTGCAATATCTCCAATAATGAGAGAACCTCCAGCAGTAACAAGATCTATGCCTGTGCGAACATGGTCGCCTACGGCTTCAGTTTCATCCCGAATTGGCAGAACCACTTCGTCAACCCAATGTACGAAAGATTCTCTTGCTGGAGCAATGCCCACACCACTTAAATCAAGATGCGTGTGCGTATTCACGAAACTCGGTGTGACTATCCCGTCAAGTTGGGTAAAAGAGTTGTCTTCAATCTGACCGACATCTTGAGGCGTCCCAACAGCAATAATTCGATTTCCTTCTCGAAGAATAGCTCCGGGCGAAGCAATAACCCCTCTGTAATCGACTAGTGCATTTGCATGTATAAGATTTCTAGCCATTCTATGGCTCAAATTGCTATTCCTCCTTGCAAGGATTGGTACACTGTAACCGGAAGTCGGGACGGATCCCGACAAGACGCGCCAACTGAGGAGGATCCTACCATGCGCAAATCATTACTTTACACGTCGGGCATCGTGACGCTCGTCGGCATTTCTGCGACTGGCTGTGTTCGACACGATCGATATGACACAGCACGGACAACAACTCATTCCCTTCAAGAGCAATTGGTTGCAGCACAAACAGATTATGAAACAGCAGCAAATGCTCTGGCAGCACGAGACCGTCAACTCGCGCAAGCTGAGGCAAATTTTACTGCACTGCAGAGTCAATATGACTTATTGGGAAGTGAATTAGATGCGATTGATGTAGAAAATAATAATCTTCTCACTACTGTTACAGATATAAAGTTTGGACCACTTCCAATCGCTACTCAAAGACAACTCGCAGCACTCGCAGCAACATATCCTGATGATATGTGGTTTAACGCTGAGACAGGCATGATTCGGTTCGGAAGCGATTTTACCTTCTCAAGTGGACGTGCCGCGATGAAAAAAAATGCGACTGATTTAATTCGCAGAGTCGCCACAATTTTGAACTCTCCCGACGCAGCCAATTTCGAAATCGTTGTCATGGGTCATACAGACGACATCAAACCTAGTTCATCTGCACAACGTTACCCAACAAACTGGGAACTTTCTACAGCACGTGCTGTCAGTGTTGCAAAAACACTTACAAGCAATGGTGTTGACCCAGCAAGATTCGAAATAGCTGGCTATGGCGAATATCGACCACTCGTAGCTAACCGACCTGATGGAACCAAAGAAAATCGAAGGGTAGAAATTTATCTGCGCCCAACAGCTGATTCCATGGACTGGAGTACTGCATCTTTGACCACCACTACAGAGACAGTAAACATTGATCCTATGGAAGAACCCATGAAGTAAATTTACACAGTCGAATGATGTATTCGAAGAAATCAAAGTTTTCAATAAACCGATTCCTAAATAGGGGTCGGTTTATCTTTGGGCTTAGCATCATTCTTGCATTGGGAATGTATACGCCTCGATTCCCAGAATCACTGAATCATGATCCACCACTTTCCCCTCTCAACCGTGGCAGTGGACGGGTTTACGCAATTACTGTACATGTTGATAACAAGAAACGCTCAACTGGATGGCCACTCTTGCCAGAAACCAACTGGTGTGAAGTAAACCTAGGCACAATCTCTGCATCGAATACAAAAAGTCAAAAACTTCAACTTCATGCGGAGGAAAATAGGAATGACCCTAGACAATGGCGATATCAAATCCCCGATCTTGATTACGTTTTTCACTTTTCACCAATGGTATACGCGAGTATTCTCGATAATGAACACGCTGCGACAATTCCTTGGCCAGAATCATGGGATTCCACTTTGGAGTATTACATTCAACCATCTAAATATATTGAGTCGAATGACTCTATATTTTCAGATGCAGTTGCTCAAAACGGTCAACCACGATCAGTACCAATTCATATCGCTGCAAAAGTTTTAATCCGATACTGTATAAGCCACATTGAAAGTAATGGAAAATATTCACATTCTGCCAATGGACTCACAAGCGGAATCGATGTCAAAGGTGCAAGATTCGCTGTTCAAAACGGGAAGGGATCTGCTGCTGATTTGGTTTGTGTGTGCGTCGCCACATTACGCGCTGCTGGAATTCCAGCAAGATCAGTCATTGGTATAACTAATGCAAATACTGTGGGCAACGTGGACATAGAACCACAGTACATGGTTTGGGGCGAATATGCTTTGCCGAATGCTGGATGGGTTCCATTCGTGCCGGAGCGAATGCGGGGAACAATTCAAGGACTCTCTCCAGAAGTAACGTGGCAAGGTCTGGGCACGTTACCTTGGCTTAACAGAAGGGTTCCTATTGCGTATAATTTTAATTGTTATGACGCTGATCGTTCTCTCCAAAACATTCAAATGACGCTCTTAAGTAGCACTCAGGAAAAGTAATACATTGCACAGAGACGAGCACCCAAGTCAAGAAGACATTGATCGGTTTTCCGATGAGACAGGGTTCTGCCCACATTGCGGCGAAGAGATCTGGGATGACGCAACACAATGTCATGCCTGCGATACGTGGATTGAAACAGGCACAGTTCATGACAATCCCACAACTCTTTTCTTTAAGAAGAAATGCTCAATTCTAATTATTATTATTATTCTGATTGCTTTCTTTTGGGGCGTGACTAACTACTTCTAACTCGAACCCATTCGATTCCTACGAATAATCCTCACAAACTGAAGAGAACGTCCGAGAGCATCGCTGTTTTTAGTGATTTCTACGCAATTTCATCACAATCACTGGACTAGAGGCAAAGTATGTGCATCTTGATAGTGTGGCTTCAAACTGTGCCTCAAAATAATAAACACTTCAAGAATTGAAATCAGAAGAGAGAGAGAAAATCAATGAACGAGCGTAATATTGAAGAGAGACTAGGTAGGTTAATCGAACAACTCCAATCCCTCCCAAAAGAATATCGAGAGAAACTTGAGGTCCTTTGTAATAAAGATACAGATCAACGGTCTTTCATCGAAGAAACCGTATCCAAACTCCAAGATTCACTTGACTATCTTCGGCTCAGCGTGAAGTACATGGTGTTTGACCTTGAAGCAACACGTCGAGAGAATGTTTATCTTCGCAAACTTGTTGAGCAAATTCGTAGAGACAGCACTCGCCGAGATGAAGGAAATGATAATCACTATTTCGATGGAAGTGAATCAGACTAAAAATCTATCCGATTCGTTCGACTGCACGTTTGGCACGGACAGGTGCTTCTTCTAACAATCGTTGAACTGTTGTTTTTTCTTCATGCATTTCCGAAAGTAGTTTGGCAAGATGCTGATTCAACTCGTGAGAATAATTTTTAAAGAAGACTTCTAATTCAGGTCTGCTAAATCGCGTAAGCGGATCGTCCATTCCTGTTTGTGCCATCGCCCATTCCATTAATCCTCGTCCACTCATATCATACTTGTAGAGTTCAAAGGTTCTACGTAGTCGGTGCTCTGCTGTGTTGAACGGATCTCGACATGCCATTGGAATCGCATGCATAATTTCAAGAAGCTTTTGTTCAACTGCTTGTGTGAGTCCAGAACGTTCAAGATCTTCTACAACTGCAATTGCTGGGCGAGTACATGAGTGATCGCCGGGCATCTGATGTTCAGAAGCAAGCAATTCCAAAGGAAGTTGATCACCAACAAATGATTTTAACCCTTTGCTCGAGAAACGAACCGTAACTCTAGTTGTTGGCTCACCATCATTGGCGGTATTTTCGACCTTGATGACAGCCCCACTACCCCATTCAGGGAATTTTGGGTGTCTCACGCGGTCACCAAATGCAATGGACTGTGTATTCAAAAGTAGTCAAACTCCTCAAGTAGGATGTAAATCCTAAAAAACAATAATTTAATAAAAAGACAGCGAGCGGTGCGCAAATCGATTGTGGTTTGTCAGATGTTGCATCACTCCTTTGTGCATGCAACCTTTCCCGCCTACGTCGAAGTATACCACATATATGCCAAAATCAAATAAAAAGAGTAAAAAACAATGGAATCAAACAACCCCTTGCGCCATCATTGCCTCAGCAACTTTCGTAAATCCAGCAATGTTTGCCCCATCAATATAATTCCCCACACAATTGTATTCAGCAGATGCCTCTACACATTGAGCATGAATTCGAGACATGATATACCTCAATTTTGCATCCACCTCTTCCCTTGTCCAAGATAGCCGTTGGCTGCTCTGTGCCATTTCTAATCCTGAAACTGCAACTCCACCTGCGTTTGCTGCCTTAGCAGGGCCATACAAAATTCCAGCATCAACGAACAAATTCTGCGCATCTGGGGTGCTGGGCATATTTGCGCCTTCACTGATTAATTCCACTCCATTCTTGATTAAGTTCGAAGCATCGTTCCCGTTAATCTCATTTTGTGTTGCGGATGGAAACGCACATTCTGCTGGGATAGCCCACATCGGGTTGTATTGAAGCAAATTATCATTTTGTTGATACTCAGCATTAGGAAACTGCTCGACGTACTCAGCAATTCTCCCACGACGGTTAT
>CAZRPZ010000097.1:0-23818 GCA_964602215.1 uncultured Isosphaeraceae bacterium
GGGTATCATTGTGACTGCTTCGCATAATCCAACTCAGTGGAATGGATTAAAATGCCTTGATGGAGATGGTCTTGCACCTAGTAAGGAAGAAGCGGGGGAAATAATTCATCTATTTCATGGGGGTATTACACTTGCAACTGCAAATGGAGGGTCGTGTGTCGAGAATTCTCAAGGAAATGATACTCATATTTCAAAATTACTAGGAGTGATTGATCCTCAGCCAATTCGAGATATGCAATTTCGAGTTGTTCTTGATTCTATAAACGGTGCTGGCTGTGAGTCAGGATTAAAACTACTTGAATTACTTGGCTGCGAAGTCCTTCATCTCAATGACGAGCCAACGGGTCTCTTTGCGCATGAGCCCGAACCAAAGGCGGAAAACCTCACGGGTTTGTGTGAAATGGTTCAGAAGTTCGATGCTGATGTTGGTTTTGCTCAAGACCCTGATGCTGACCGACTTGCCATAGTTGATGAAACTGGTTTTTACTTTGGTGAAGAATATACACTTGTACTTGCAGCGATGCGATGGTTGCAAGAACATCCAAACTCATCTGTCGCAACGAATTTGTCGACTAGTCGTATGATCGACGATGTTGCTTCGGAGTTTGGGTGCGAAGTGTATCGATCTGCAGTTGGTGAAGCAAATGTTGCAAACATGATGAAAGCACACAATTGTGTCATCGGTGGTGAAGGAAATGGTGGGGTTATTTTTCCTCCAGTGTGTTGGGTGCGGGACAGTTTGGCTGGTATGGCATTGACATTAGATTTAATTCGAATTAGAAAAGAACACCTGTCTAGCATCGTTCAAAATATCAAATCCTATGAGATGAATAAAAAGTCAATTGATCTTGAATCTCTAGGGGGTATTCCTGCAATTGAAAATGAAATCAAACGACTCCAAAGTGAATATGCAAAAGAAAAACTTGATGACAGCGATGGTTTGCGCATAGATTTCGATGAAGGGTGGTTACATGTTCGACCAAGTAACACTGAACCAATTGCTCGCGTCATTGCTGAGGCAACTGATTCTTTGACTGCGTTTAAATTATCAAACCGTGTGAAACTGCCCTAATTTTTTGGAATGACAAATTTCTGCTCTCCGAATAAAAGCGTTCTCCGGCTCTGAGCCAATTGCAGGGCTGCGAGTTTCTTGGATACCAACCTTGTTTTCCAGCTAAAATCGAATCGCTTTTTCTCCATAGACAGAAAGAAAGCGCTCTTCGGCTCAGAGCCAGATTTGTAGAAGCGTTTTTCGGCTCAGAGCCAGATTAGTAGAGTTGGGCGCGGGGCATAACGGATGCAGTTAGGCGGACAGTTTCTCCACCGTCATCCATAGATGTTGCGTGTTCAGCGTCTGGAACCACCGCCAAATTAATTGTGACTCGTTGCACCGTTGTGCCGTTTTCGAATTGCAATAAGAAGGGCGTAATGGGAGTTCCGCCTGCTAATTGAGTTACTCCACCCAGAACTGTTGAACTCGTTCCATCAACATCCATTTCAAGTGTTTCGGTTACGCTGTCCCATGTAATCGTAATTAGTTGGCCTGAGGGGGTAGTCAATTCCAACACATCGCTTTCAAGTTCATTGATGGTGGCACTTGAAGGCATCGGGCCAAAGGTCACACCAGTTCTAACAAGTAATGCAATTCTTTCTACCAGTAACCGAGATGTCAATCGATTGACCCCATCGGCAGAGGACCGAGAATATGCATCAACCGAAGCCTGAATCGCAGCACACAATCCTGTTAATAACACCACAGAAATTGCCATACCGATTAACAACTCAACTGCAGAAAATCCTCGACGCATTATCAACCCTCCTTGTAGGTCGTCCCGTCTGGAACAATTGTGATTGGCCAAGGAACACCATCTGGCATTGGCGCATCTGGATTTGCTCGCAACGAAACGCGACCATACCCCGAGAATGGTTTCAGAGCATCATCTATACCTTCACCATCACCATCCTCTGGTCCAAAATATCCAAGAGTTGTGTTGAACGCATCCGCTTCACCACCATAAAAGAGTGGACCCTCGCCTTCAACTGGGCGGTATGTTGAAAGAATTGCACCATGAACATCGACTGCTCCCCGTAAATCAAGAAGTCCACTAACAATCGTTCCTGTTAATTTTACCCCAACTGTTTCATCATTCTGAAACGCACCAATCTCAACTGACCAGCCTGGCATCAGCACAGAACTTCTAGCCATCTGTTCTCTATCTGCTGGATCAATTGAATTCAACACGCCCTGCAAGGTTGCTGCATCGGATTGCGCAACAAGGTCAGGATCATTGGGATCAAGGAAGAACCTTGATTCACCTGTCACTTGGATTTTATTTCTCCAATGTGTAAATTCAGAGGGTGCATCGCCAGCAATCGATCCAAGAAATGTGCAATCATGAAAACGAAGGTTGTTCGACACGTCACGAGTGTCGGGGTAGACCACACCAGAAGATTCAGCTGTTAAACCAGAAAATTGATCTTCATATCCACCAGAACCATCTGGCACTACGGCTCCTGCAAAATTCCAATTTGGATCTGCAACATCCCTTGTTGTTTCAACCCACGTTACTCCAATGAACATGCAATCTTCAAACACCGCATTTGTTCCCTTTGGAATACGGACGTTATTGAATACCATATCTTTATAGACGGGTCGTTGA
The DNA here is from genome assembly GCA_964602215.1 of uncultured Isosphaeraceae bacterium. Lineage (GTDB taxonomy): Bacteria > Planctomycetota > Phycisphaerae > Phycisphaerales > SM1A02. The sequence goes on from CAZRPZ010000097.1 coordinate 2,661, forward strand.
TACCAATCGTACGAACCTTCAGATTCCCAAGGAACTCCCTCCCACGAACTTGCACTTGGAGGTGTATATGATCCGCCTGTATGAATGTTTGAAGCAACTTGTCCACTTGCTGTATCCCCAAACAACATGCCGGTCATGGATTCTGTTTCAAACCACGTCTGCGCTCCAACGAACATGTCGGTTGTCAATTCAGCTAGTTCCGATTCTGGCAAACCGAATTGAGAAGCGGATGAGCCATATTCTGTATTAATCGATCCGCTTACATCCGATTGCCATTGATTTCCTGTAGCGGCTTCCCACGTAGCAATGTCAACTGCAAAACCAAGGTTTCCATCTACTTTTGCGTAATGGTCCTTTACATCAATAATTCCATCCTGCCAACCAAGCTCACGATCTGTATCGTTTACAACTCCATCACCATTTCTATCACTTCTAGCATTATCAATTAGCAACGCCAATTGCATGTCACTTGAAAACTCTTGTGATAATCCGGGATACCCAGAAAGAGCTGCTTGCGCAGCATCGTAGACAACTGATGTATCTCCATCACTATCAAAACGGGAAAGAAACAAATCCATTTCTGTGACATATTGATCACCGTCATAATCACTTAACGCTCCACCAAGCCCAGCACCTTCGGTTGGGTGATCTGGTCGAAGACGGTTATCCCCGTCTACATCGTTGGCAAGTACACGGCTTGCAAATGCAGATATATCAAGATCGAGAATTGCTGGATCTAAACCATAAAAGTCATTCCGCATAACAAGAGGCGTACCAAATGTCGCGTTCAGTTCATCTACACCGATTCCATATCGAGTACCCAGTGGACCTTCAACAATCACGTTGCGTCCAAGCATGACTCTAGACATCGCAACAAGCGCGTAATCAACACGTTTATCCAAATCAAATTCCATTGAAATCGTCCTAGATATACCGTTCGCTTCTCCAACACTTGTCACCAAAATTTTTGTATCACCTGCAAGCAATTTATATGACAACCGGAAAAATGTGTCCTGAGTTGAATCCAGTGCAATCGGCTTCAAATCAAGTTGATAATCGGTGGCGTCAATAGTTGGCAACAATGCATCTTCTGTTGTTACATCAAACCAATGCGCATCAACTTGTTCAAACACATCCTGAAGTGAATACACAATCCCACTTCCTGAAGGAGCACCCACAACATAGTCGGAAGCTGGAGCGACTAATATCTGACCATCAGCTGCCGTCCATGTTCCTCGCCACAATTTTTGTGCAAGATCACTATCGACAACTCCTCTATCAATTATGTAGCGGTTCACCTCATCTAAAAGCCGAATACTACCAAATGACAAACCAGATTCTGCTGCAGACTGCGCTTTGGCTATCGCGATCATCGAGTTTGCGCTACGGACATTCGTCCACGAAACGCTTGCTATTCCTGCTGTAACTGAAGCAATAACAGTAAGCATAAGTAATGCTGGCACAGTCGCCCAACCATATCGTTTGTATTTTATCTTGGTGCAATCCATATTAACCTCGTAATTTCCTCACTGTTATGAAGAACAGTGACTTCGATTCGTACAACTTCAGACGAACCATCTGGGACGATGCTCGTCACATCAAATTGATCCACACATTGCACTGCGATTTGTTGCTCCCAACCATTCATCCCAACGATGACTGTTCCCGTTGCATCGATTGGCCCAGTTCCATCTGATTCAGCAAAAATTTCATCATCTAAATCATCTAAATCATCTACGTCGATAGGAATAAATTCTCCTGCTTCTTCTCCCCAAGTTGCAGAGCCAGTAATTGGATCGTTCGCTGGCAGAAGCAGTGACATTTCTCGAATTTCCGTTGCCAATCGCATCCCAGTCGCGAGTTCTTCGGAAGCTACTGCTTGAAAATGCCATGCCTGTTGAGATCCAACCACAGCAACAACTCCAACACCAATGACCGCTATTGCAATCGCAGACTCGATGAGCCAAAATCCGCGCCTAATTGTTGTTCGTTGACGTCGTTTCATCCTGACACCACCGCACTCATCTTGAAAATTGGAAGGATAATCGCCATCGCAATGAATCCAACAATTACACCCATGATGATTATCATTGCGGGTTCAAGCAAACTTGTGAAAGTCTTTACCGCATCACGCAATACTCGGTCGTAATATTCGGAGATCTCTTCAAGGACATCTCCGAGCTTACCTGATTCTTCACCAGCGGCAATCATTTGTACTACAGGCATTGGTAACAACTTTGTGCCATCCAACACTTCATTGATTCGTCTACCCTCTTTAACGCCTTCCCCAACCTCTCCCCACAGTGCGTAGTAATGCGTATTGCCCGAGATATTTCCAGTCACTTCTAGAGAATTAGTCATCGGAACACCTGCGTTCACCAACTCACCAAGAGTTTGAAGAGATCGCGTGATATACAAAGCTCGTAACATCTTTCGAAGAACGGGAAGTCTTAATTTCAACGAATCAAGCACGATTCGACCTCTTGTTGTTTTTGAAAACAGCACAATCCCAGCAGCAGTAATCGCTATCGCAATTGGTACTGTCCACCAATACAACTCCATCCAAGCACTTAAACCCATTAAAAATTTTGTAGGCCATGGAAGGATTGCTTCTTTTCCTGCAAACACGCCCGCGAACCGAGGTAACACAAATGTCAACAGAAAAATTGTCACGACTGTTGCCAAACCTCCAATCACGGCTGGGTAAATACTCGCACCTACAATTAATTTCTTCGTCTCGATTTGCCTTGCTATGATTTTTGCGATGCGATCGAGCATGTGCCCAAACGAGCCCGAGAGTTCACTTGCGCGAACCATGTTGATATATAGTGGCGAGAATAATCTTGGGTACTTTGCAATCGCATCAGAAAACGTACAGCCAGCTTCAAGATCTTCTCTAATCGCTGTTAATATTTCTTTCAGTTTATCATTTTCTACATGTTTACTAATTCCATCAATCGAAACTCGTAAACTAATTCCTGCACGCACCATAACCGCTAACTGGGTTGTGAAATCCAAAACATCTCGTTTTGAAGGACCATTGCCAGTGTTTAAAATAGCCCATATTTTCCTCAACACACCACTCTGCGTTGTATTCAAAGGAACCAACCGGAGGACTCTTCCCCCTCGCTGTTGAATAGCACCCGCTGCACCCGAAGCCGATTGCGCTGCAATTTGTCCTACTAGCAATTCTCCGTTTTCCTGTTGCAGTTCATACCGATACGTTGGCATTTTTGTTATTCCTTACGCAGCGAGGGTCATTTGTAATCGTTGGGGGTCGGATGAATTTGCAAGGGCAACGTCTTGTTCTACGAGTCCATTAAACACAAGTGTTGCAATAGATGCATCGCGTGTGACCATGCCCTTGCGGCTATTTGTTTCAATCACGTTTGGAATCTCAAACGTGCGGGATTCGCGAATAATGTTTCGCACAGCAGGATCACAAAGTAATATTTCTACTGCTGGAACCATCCCGCCGCCAATCTTCGGAAGTAGTGTTTGTGAAATGACTGCCTTCAATGTATTTGCAAGCATTGAGCGGACTTGAGATTGTTGATTTGCTGGATACATGTCAACAATTCGTTCAACTGTTTGCGAGGCGTTTACTGTATGTAACGTTGATAGAACAAGATGACCTGTTTCAGCAGCAGAAATTGCAAGTGACGTTGTTTCCAAGTCTCGCATTTCACCAACGAGAATAATGTCGGGATCTTGACGCAACGCATGTTTCAAACCCGAAGCAAAACTCGGCATATCTCTGCCAAGTTCTCGCTGTTCTACAAGGCAGCAGTCTGAGTCGAATGTGTACTCAACTGGATCTTCGAGTGTGATGATGTGCCTCTGTTTTGTAGAGTTTATTTTCTGGAGCAATGACGCGAGGGTTGTTGATTTACCAGAGCCAGTATCACCTGTCACAAGAACTAAGCCGCGAGGCAGCTCTGCCAAAGGCGCAATTGCGGGTGGAAGATTTAACGTTTCCAGTGGAGGAATCTTCGTTTTCACGGTTCTCATCGCAATTGCTGGCACACCCCGTTGAAAATGAACGTTCACTCGGTAGCGACTGCTCTCTGTTGCCCATGATAAATCAACATCTTGGTGTTCTTCAAGGGTTACTTGTTGCTGATCATTAAGCATGACACCTAATTGTTCACGGAGTTCCTTGTCTTGCAACACTGGATGGGCAAGACGAATCAACCCTGTATCAACTCGAATCACAGGTGGTTCGCCACAGACAAGATGAATGTCCGACGCGCCCTGTTCAGACGCTGTTAAAAGAATGCCTTCTATATCCATACGTCACTCATCGGATGCGTTTTGATGACAATCCACAGCTCATCGAGTATCGCGATGGCATGTGCGATTCATTCCGATTATGTCGACTGCCTACAACCGTAAGTCAGTTTGTGAGGGGAATTTCAATTACACCGTGTGCACGAATAGGTGTTGTGGGTTTGGAGAGACCCGATTTCAATAATGTCTCTGCAAGTGCTGTTGGAGGAATGTAACTGAGGTGACCAGAAAGCTCCCAATTGAACTGTTCATCTTGAGGAAGATCAACTCTTCGAATCACGATTGGAATTGTGCTCACAATTGTTGCCCATCGAGGAACCGTTTGTTGTGCGGCAGCGATTCCTCTATATACCGTCCTGTCACCTGCAAAGACAACGTACTCATATTGCTTGAGCTTCAGTGGCTCATCATTTGTGTTCGAAATTTCAAATTCTGCGTCTAGCGCAATGGCTTCTTGCGTTGATTGAGTAAGTGTAACCCCATTAAACTTCGTCACCGGTGCTCTGATACCACAACATTGAAATGCGAAAATGCAAACCAGCAAAAAACAAGTACGATTCATCCCGTTACTGTACCAAGTCGTCTAGGGTTCCGCCTCCGGCAGAAGAAAGAAATTAAACGTGAACGATCCGCTTATTGAAGCATAGGGGTGTGATCATCTATCATCATAAAGGGTTGGATAAATGTATCATCAACAAAAACTATATGGTCCTCAGACATTGGAAGATATGGCTGATATTGTGAGTATTGATTCCACCAGATCGAAAGTGCTACAAGAATACTCAACGCACACCATGACGCTAATTCACTTTGTCTTTTATATCGGTTGGCGTACAAAAGAGATACGCACACTGTAACCGTTGCCAATTTGTAAATTGCTAGAGGCCATATCGAGTTCGTCGTGCTAAGCAACCAAACCGCAATAGGGTTTCCCTCGCTCATCCCAACTGATGTTAGATATGTGATTGTGAGGAACAAATCCACAAAACTCAAAGCCACAACACCAAAGAGCAACCACGTCACTCGTTGGGAACGCTGCCTTTCATCTGTGAGGGTTTGACTTGGTTGGATAGCTGTACTGTTCATCTGTATATATACGATTTGATATTCCCCAGCATTGCGAAACTTCTGAGTATTCTTAGATTCGACCCGATAACCCTGCTGATTCAGGATTGTTTTCGATAATGAGAAAACTTCCAAAAAACTACCACTATTATCAGACCTGTAACTTGACAATCCCATCTATTTCGCTATCAATACGCATTATTGGTAATTGTCTTACACCCCCCACTTTGCGAACTCTCAGGACGATTTTATGGCAACACAGCAACATCCAGACCTTCAACAAACTGTTGGTATCCCATTTGACACATCAGATTTCACCATGCATTCCTACCCCAATACCGTGACCTTTGGCACAATGCAGAATACGACGATGGAAGAGTGGGATGATAATCAAGAATTCGCCGAGGACGACGAGAATGAGTTTGAGCAATTTTTATTTGGTGAAGATGAAGACTAAAACGACCTACTCGTTATTTAGCTATTTTCTCGTTTGAGCGTCCATGTCGACCAGCTGCAGATGCTGTGATTGCTTCACAGAGGTGCTGCACGGGTAGGATTTCTCCAAATTCGTTGAGCAACTGAGCCATCCTCTCTTGTAAAGAACCCCCATTGTCTCGGAAGAGTCTTTTGTGTGCCTCTTTCATGGCATCAATATGATTTTCGGGGTAGTCACGTCTTGACATCGCTACGATATTGACAGCTCGCACTTCTGCAGGTGTGCCTTCAACAATCATATATGGAGGAACATCTTTTGTGATTCTTGCAAGACCTCCAACATACGAGCAGCGACCGATACGCGAAAATTGATTTATGCCTGCACCGCCACCGATTGTTGCGTAATCTTCAATCGTGATATGACCAGCAAGCATGACTTGGTTGGCAATCACCAGATCATTGCCTAGCATGCAGTCGTGTGCTACATGCGAGCCGACCATAAGTAAATTGTCGTTTCCAACTACTGTAATTCCACCACCACTATTGGTACCACGATGAATCGTAACGTGCTCTCGGATTTCATTTCCATCACCAATTTCTAGTGTTGTCAGTTCTCCCGCAAATTTTTTGTCTTGTGGATCTCCGCCAATAACTGCGTATGGGAAAATTCGATTGTTTTCGCCAATAGTTGTATTGCATTGTACTGTCACATGATTTAGTAACTGTGTGCCTGCTCCGATTCTGACATTTGGACCAACGTAGCAGTACGGACCAATACAGGCACCGTCGCTAATGACAGCCGTTGAATCAATTACAGCAGTTGAGTGGATTGTTGACATCATTAGTCTTGCTCCGCATCGACCATCATAAACCGAATTTGTGCTTCTGCGGCTAGTCGTGACCCAACAAATGCTTTGCATTGAAGCGATGCAGTACGTACTCCCGCTCTAATAGATTCCGCTTCAAGTATTAATTGGTCGCCCGGAGTAACTGGATGGCGCAATTTTACCTTATCAAGACTTAATAAAACCGCTAATTTTCCTGTGTGTTCTAGTTGCCTGCTCATTAACAGGCCGCCAAGTTGCGCCATTGCTTCTACGACCAATACACCTGGCATAATTGGTGTTCCGGGATAGTGCCCTTGGAAAAATGGCTCATTGATTGTGACATTTTTCACGCCAGTCGCTTTCGCTGTGCCGTCCATCTCGATAACACGATCAACAAGTAACATTGGATATCGGTGTGGCATGATGCGCTGAATTTCACGGACGTCCATTTCGGAAGAGGTTGATGCAAGCGTATGACGGCTTGCAACTTTGTGCTGTTCGACAATCGCTTTGCACAATCTTCTATTTAATGCGTGTCCAGAGCGACTTGCAACAATTCGTCCTTGAATAAATGCTCCCGCCAGATAAAGGTCGCCGACAATGTCGAGGATTTTATGACGAACAGGTTCATTATCAAAACGAAACTCATTATCGATTGGACCTTCTTTTCCAATGACTAACACGTCAGATGGTGATAAATGCGTACACATTCCCTGAGATTGCAAGGCCTTGGCTTCTTCTTCCAAACTGAATGTTCGAGCAGGAGCAACATCGGAGTTGTACGTACCACTTGCACTATTCCATGCCTGTGTTTGACGGATGATATGAGATGTTGCGTGGCTGTAATCTAAATCATAGACAATTTGCAATCCATCTTCGTGAGATGGAAATGCCGCAATCATTGAGTCGCCATCCTGCAAACAAACTGGTTCGGTCACCTGATAAAACGTTCGTGGTAGATCTTGTTCTACAGTTCCTGCTTTCAGCAATGGTTCCACGAATGGCATCGATGAGCCATCACCACAAGGAACTTCTGGACCATCAATTCGAATAACAGCGTTATCAATTCCAACCCCACAAAGAGCAGACATTAAATGCTCGACTGTTTCGACTGTTACATCACCTACACAAAGGGTGGTCCGCCGTGGTCGCTCTGTTGCGTTCGCAACAAGTGCTGGAATCTGAACCGCTGGCTCTATATCAGTTCGTTCGAATAAAATCCCTTCACCTGTTGCTGCTGGAGTGATGACTAAATCGACTTCTTCCCCCAAGAGCAAACCCTTGCCACTTACTGTGACTGGTTTCGCAACAGTACATTGCATGGGAATGCGTCGGGTTCCATTTCCAGAGATTTGTTCGGATTGTTGAATGGGCGTTGCCATGTTGTTCTCTTCGACCATGTGGTTCCAAAGAGGTATTTTACTGGTCTTTACAGGAATTGCTCTTGCCAAAATCAGCGATGGATCTTGGCAGTTTACGAGTACAAGCCCATTGTCGCAATACATCCCTCAATTTGCCGGCTGGGTATCCAAGCCACTCCTCACCAGCTGGGATATCGTGCATTAGACCGCTTTTAGCCCCTATTTTCGCGCCGTCACCAACGATGCAATGAGGTGCAATCCCAACATGCGCTGCGATTTGAACCCAATTTCCAACCCGAACTGAACCAGCAAGCCCTGATCCTGATGCAATAACACAGTTTTCGCCAATCGTGACATTGTGACCAATTTGTACCAAATTATCTAATTTTGTTCCATTTCCGATACTTGTCGAACCAAATTTTCCACGATCAACACACGAATTTGAACCAATCTCAATTCGGTCGCCAAGGGTCACATTTCCAATATGATGGATTTTTACGAGACTAGACATATCAGAGGAAGGGGTATACCCAAATCCATCAGTTCCAATCGTCACGTGTGCATTCAAAATACAGTGTTCTCCCAGAACACTTCCGTATTCGAGGACAACCCCTGCTCTCAATATTGTATGTGCGCCTATGGTGCAATTACGCGCCACTTTAGTATGACATTCAATCACAACATTATCACCGATTACAACATTTTGTTCTATCACTACGTATGGACCAATACAGACTCCATGCCCAAGAGTTGCAGATGAATCAATGACTGCTGTCTCATGAATTCCTTCTTGGGCTGTTTCCTCTTCGGTGTTAAATAACTCCAGTACTTTTGCCATCGCGAGATCGGGTCTGTCGACTCGGAGAAGCGCTCGAGATGATGCATCGTGTCCCTGAACATCAATATCAACTTTCACAATTCCAATAGTCGCATCCGATGTTGCCCAGCACTTCGCATACTTTGCATCCACCATAAATGTAATGTCGCCTTGTTTTGCTTCTGTAATTGAGGAAACACCAGAACAGATGATATGTTCTGGTCCATCAAGTGCCGCATCAAGTGCAACTGCAAGAGACCCTGCCGTGTGTTGTTTGTTTGCCACGAGCGTATTACCGAACAGCCATCTCATCGAAGGACGCATTCATATACTCAATTAGAACATCAGTTACATCAAGTGTTGAGGTTGCATACAACATTCGCCTGCTGCTGATTTGAGCACCCATATCTACATTATCGCCCTCTGGTAAAACAACAGCAGCATCGTTCACGAAAACATAATCCCATCCGTTTTCTTCGGCAAGAATCGCAGCGGCTTCTCGAATATGTTCATACACTCGTCGCATTCCTCTTGACTCTTCCCTTACGGCTCGAAGATTCAAGTACTCAACTTGAGCTTGGTACTCGAGTGCTTCAAGTTGTTGTTCTTGCATTAACTCTTCCCATTTTTCTGAACCACGTTCATACAGTTCAAACTCTTGCTCATAGCTTTCGATATGTTGTCTTCGTTGTTCAATATCTTCAGTCATTGCATCCACCAGTGCTTGTGCTACCGATTGTTCGTAGACTCGTTCTTCAAGAGAAGAAAATACCCTCTCGAAATCTACTGAAACAAGGACTGCTGGATTGGATGGTGCAAGTTTGCGATTGGCTTGAGTTTGCAACGCTGTAGCAACGATGACGAGCACCGCTATCGCGTATAAATGGAATGAGTGGTTCTTTGCGTGCTTCATGTTCAATTCCTTTACAAATCAGAGATCTGATCGTTTTTCCCATTCAAGGTTCATGTCTGTCACAATTTGTTCGCTAATATCTATTTGTGGGCTTGCATAAATGATTCGCTGAAGTTCAATTTGTTCTCGAACTTGAAATTCACGGCTCGTATTTGCATTAGGTATGACAGTAATTTCCCTATCATCATCACTTATCAGCACGAGGTCGTATCCATTTTCTTTTGAGATATCAGATACGGATTGACGAATTTTTATATATAGGTCTCTAAGCATCAACGACCGTTCATTGTCTATTCGTATTTCAGCAAATCTTCCATAACTCATTGCCTCTAACCGAAGTTGTTCGAGCTGTTCGATAATCGCTGGGCGATCTGCTTCAGGAGCAGTTTCGATGCTCTCTTGCATCGTGGTCATCGCTTCAATCCTTCTATTCGACTCGTCTTCAATCTTGGTTACAAGTTCGCGGAGCCGAGCTTCTGCATCAGCACGTTCTGTCAAATCTGCTGCGACCTGTTGGATATTAAAGGTGACGACAACAGTTGGTGGCCGAAGGCGGGATGTTGCTGCAACAGCGGCATATCCAGCAACAATACATACCGTACAAAGTATTGCAATACTGAAGGTGATTCGCTGCGTTCGAATTTTTGTAGACATGGTTTGTTCCTTCTTCTCGATGTATGCGAGAATTTTTGACAATTGTACGAGAAATTCCAGAGATACGGTGATTTCTTAAAAAGGCAACTGCACGCTAAAACTAAATATTTTCTTTTTGTCTGAATCTTCTTTTAAAATCGGGAATCCAAAGTCAAATGCAAGTGGTGCTTGCCCTAGTTGTGGGATATGAAGTCTGAAACCAGTCCCAATACTCGCTCGATATTCGTCGAATCCTGGCGAGTTGGTAACCGTGCCGCTATCGCAGAAGACAACCATAGAAATAAATTTATCTACAACAGGAAACTCATATTGAGCACCGAGAAACACTTGCCAATCACCTCCAATAGGCACAAATGGATCCCCACCTGCAACCCGCGGGGTGCCAAGTGGAGAAACTGAACGGAAATCAAATCCCCTCAGCGAACGGCCGCCAAGGTAAAACTTCTCAAATGTGGGGGAAGTACCGCCAAAAATATATCCAAGCCGACCATCTAGACGTAAGGTTGATGTTCTATTTAAAAAATCGCGGTCCATTGCAAAATACGATGTGTACGAAAGGTGTGTTTTCGTAAACGTATAATCGCCTGTTGGCAAACCAGATTGAGTTATTGCCAAACTCACTCTGGAGCCCTCGGTTGGACGAATGTAGGGTTCTAGGGTTGTTCTTGTGAGTGCTCCACCAATCGAGTTAATTGTACTTGGACCACGATCATTAAAAACTTCCAATGGCACGTTGTCGCTAATATCTGTTAATTTAATTCTATTCGCAGAGAGGGATAATCGACCATACCAAATATCACCAAAACGACGTCCCAGATTCACCTGACTATATAAAGACTCTTGAGTATACTCGTCGTAATCTTGAATCCTCCAACCAGCCATCCCACCTAAGGAATAGTCGGTATCCAAAAAACGAGGATCAGTAAGTTCGATTTGATAATTAAATATTTCATCTCCCGGTTGAAATGCCATCCTGAACTGTTGCCCCGCTCCTCTAAAAGCTTTTCTTTGCCAAAACTCCTCCCAACTTTCTGGCCAGTCTGCAATGTCGAAGTTTCTTTGTTCAAGAGAAATATTTCCGAGTAACCCTGAGTCGCTTCCAGCACCAACCCAAAAGCTCAATGAACCGGTGTTTGATTCGTCCACTTCAACAAGAAGATCCCGAACGTCAGGGTTCTCTTCTTCTTCTGGCTGGATTGTCATCGTCACCTTGTTAAAAAGTCCCGTTTTCATCAAACGTTCTTCAGATCGATTTGCCTCTGCAATATCAAATGGATACCCCGGTTTCAAACCAATCCTGCCTCTGATCACTTTATCTTTCGTGACTGAATTGCCTTTGATATCAACAACGCCTACTTTTGTTGGGCGTCCTTCGGTAATCTGAAACACAATGTCTACTGTTACTCCGGGTTGAGCGTGATATGGAATCGCCCTTACTGCGTCGAGCTCCAAAGCTGTTCCACCGCCATACATGGTCTTCACTGCCTTCTTAATCGCTTGTTGCTTCGGATCAACATTGATGATTCTTCCAAGAACACCATACGCATCATTGATTGATGCTATCGCTGCGTTTACATCCGTTTGTCGGTACACATCCCCTTGCTTTATTGGAATCAGACCACGTATTTGTTCTTCTGTAAACACGGGAATAAGATCACCCACAGTTATAAACTCCGCAGAGATACCGCCTACTGTATATTGAGGTCCCTCTTCGATTAAAAATACAACGGATGCTTCCTTGTCATTTGGGCTCAACGGATCGGTGTATGAAATGCGAACGTCTCGGAATCCCCTGTTAATGTAAAAGTATTTTAAACTTTGTACATCAGTCTCTAAGACCTGAGTGTTCAATTCGCCTCGACGAAAAAATGGAACTGAAACATTCGTGTCAATCTCTGCTGATAATTCTTTTGAAGTAAACGAGTGATTACCAAAGAATGACAAACCCTTTACGCGGACTCTTGGTCCTTCCATGATGTTATAAATCAGTACAACTGATTCATCTATTCGCAAACCAGTAAATTCATCAACATCTTTACCGTAAACAATGACTTCTGGAAAAATTTCAACTAAGTAGTTTCCTTTTTCTTTATACAATTCCATCATCGCTCTTTTTCCGCGATCTATTGCGTCTTGGTCGCGACCAAGACCCTTCATAACTGGGGTTGCGGCGAGCAGTGCTTCATCGCTCATTAGAGTGTTTCCCACAACCGATATTTGAGTAATTATTTGTTGTTCTCTAAAAGTGTAAATTAGTTCAACGGTCCCGTCCTCTTGAAGAACAACATCTGCAGAGATGTACTTAAATTCACCCAGGTGTGTGAGTGTGTGTACATCGCCTTCAACAACGGCTGCGTTATATGGTTCGCCCACGGTCGATTGAATAAGATTCAGAATTCGCTGATCCTTTACTCGGTCTAGCCCCTCAAAGGTGATGGAAGAGATAAATCGATCTTCAAGATCTGCTGTAAGTTGGGGGGCTAACGTGGCGCATACAAGGCAGAGGAAAATGGTTTTAAGAAATTTCATTCGTTTGGAGAAGGATACCCGCCGAGGGTATTGCCCACAACCGCAGATTGACCAAGGAAGTACAATACCCTCCTTTCTACCCACCTCTATTCAAATGTCAAATACACAAGAACTTAGAACAACTCCTTTCCGCTCCTATCACCTTGAGCACGGCGCAAAAATGGTTAATTTTGCTGGTTGGGAGATGCCATTAACATATGGGTCTATTCTTGAAGAACACCATCAAGTGAGAATGAGTGGTGGATTATTTGACGTATCTCACATGGGTCGCCTTCGCTTTAAAGGTAAAGATGCATGTCGCCTACTTGACCGGTTGTGTACAAGGCAGATTTATGGCATGAGTGTGGGGCAAATTCGGTATTCATTGGTGTGTAATGAGGCAGGTGGATGCCGAGATGACGTCCTCGTATACTGCGAAGGCGATACGAATTTCTTGATGGTTTGCAATGGTGCAAATAGAGAAAAAATCTGTGAACACATCGAGTCAAACCGTGGCGAATTTGTTTGTAAAGTAAAAGATGAAACCGAATCGACTGCGATGATTGCTCTTCAGGGTCCCAAAGTCATGGAACTCCTCTCAAATTTTTCCAGTGAGATCCCCACTTTAAAACGGTATCGATTCACTACAAAAAATTTACTCATTGCAAAAATACTGATTTCAAGAACTGGATACACAGGAGAGGATGGTGTTGAAATTATTCTCCCCAAGGGGTTTGCGCAGAAAGCAGTCGACATGATGATGAAGCATGTGAAAGACGAAGATGTCATTCAACCTGCTGGGCTTGGGGCGCGAGACTCGTTGCGGCTCGAGGCGGGGATGCCGTTATATGGTCATGAACTTGATGAGGAGACAGATCCTTTGTCTGCGGGTTTATCGTTCGCGGTAAAACTTGAGAAGGGAGTTGGTGATAATGAAGCGGAGCGGTTTATTGGCCAAGAAGCGTTGCAACATATTGCTACACATGGATCGGGAAAAAAACTTGTTGGTTTAACCCTTGATGGTCGTCGTTCTCCACGCCAAGGAATGTCAATTCTTGAAAACGGTTGTGAAATTGGAGCAGTAACGAGTGGGTGTTTTAGCCCAACTTTTGAATACCCCATTGCAATGGGGTATGTTTCAAGCGATTTTGTGGGTACCACTCTTGAGGTCGATTTTGGGAAACAATCGTTACCCGCAACAGTTGTCCCTCTTCCTTTTTACAAACTGTAATCAATCTCGAAGCAAACGGATTTCATCTCTTAGAATCGCTGCCAACTCGTAATTTTCATTTTTGATTGCAGTTGCTAGTCGTTCTTCAATATCTGCACGCTCTGACGTTGGAAGACGCGGGACAAGCGCTTCTTTCATTCCTAAAAGAAGTTGCATTTCATTAGACTCTTCAGAATCTTCGCCAAGAACTTCTCGCAGAAGTTCGATGCCTTGGTCAATTGCAGACATCGCTTCGATTGTGTTCTCAACACTAACAGCCCACTCTGCAGCCGAGCGCGTCCGTAATGCAATCACCGGGGCTCTGAATTGTTCAAGCGCTTCTCGATCTTGCTCTTCGTTCGCATGGTGTTTGCATAGATCAAACAATTCAAGATTCCTGTTGCAATCTCGGATGACCTCTTCCCACCTACTCATGGAGAACAAGGCAGCCGCCCGATGTGAACGCTGCACGCCCTCTTCACGCAAGCGGCGACATGCATCTGAATCCAAACCTCCAGCAGTTCCGCGACTTTCATATAAATCAAGAAGTGATGAAAAACCATCTTGTGATAATCCGTCTGGTCGACCCTGCATTTCCATCTGCACCACCCCCATTTCCATCCTCATTTGGAGAACCTCTCGCCCATCCTCAACTTCAAAAATGCGAACATTCAATTTTCCGGGCTCAAATGGCCACTCTTTCAAGATGACTGAAATATCGTTTGTCGTCATTGCTGGAATATCTTTCCCATCCTCACATCATATCGCCAAACGCAACCCCTCCTCTAACACAATTCATCCTCAGTCCTGTTGACGGGTGGCGCCTATTTTTGCCTTTTAAAGGCATATTCGATGGCAATACGGGAGACAGTCACCAATCTATTCGGGTTATGAGGTTTGGTCTTTTAATCGATATCTAACATTGCTTTATTCGCGTGTAAATAAGACCGATGCGTGCGTAGGATTTTAAAGGCAATGGAAAACTAGGAGACATACGTGGATCTTGAACTCTACTTACATCAGATTGACGAGGTTTCTCTTCTTACACCAGAAGAAGAAAAGGAGCTCGGCTGGCGGATTATTAATGATTGTGACCCTGAAGCAAAAGAGCACATGATTAGGGCAAATCTTCGCCTCGTTGTTTCAATTGGAAAACGATACCTCGGACGAGGGCTTACCCTTGCCGATCTTATTGAGGAGGGAAACATTGGGCTTATACGAGCAGTCGAGGGATTTGATCCAGCACATGGCGCACGTTTTTCAACATACGCATCATGGTGGATAAAGCAATCGATTAAACGGATGCTCATCAATGCAACACAACCAGTACATATTCCTGCATATATGGTTGACCTCATTAATCGCTATCGAGCTGCAATTCGTACGCTTAGTGATTCAAATGGGCATGCACCTACGAATCAAGAAACTGCTGAGTACATGGAACTACCAATCAAGAAACTACATGCGATTCGTAGAGCGATGCGTGCATCATCTGGAAGAAAGCCAAGAACAATAGCTGGTGAACCGATGTCTTTGTCAGATGTTTTTGAAGATGAACACAACAAACGACCAGATGAACAAGTCGAACAACGTGAAACAATAAAAGATATTTTGAATTTTCTTGGACAACTCGATTATCGAGATGCGAGGGTGCTTCGATTACGTTTCGGTCTTGAAGGGCAAGAACCCCTTACCCTTAAAGAAATAGGAACAGTCATCGGTCTCACCCGTGAACGTGTGCGGCAAATTGAAATTGAATCACTAAAAAGGTTACGAGAGCGCATGCAAAATGGGACTCCGATTCATAGCCGCCGCGCTTCTTAACGGCAGAGAGAATTAAATACAGACATGAATTGAGCGCCACCAAGTGTGGCGTCTTTTTTTCTCAACCGATTCACTTTTGCTTGAGCTTCAACTATATTTCCACCGTCTTCAATGAACCACTGAATTATTCGAACATTCGAAAGCCAGTACCAATACGATGAAGAATCATCTAACGATGCATCGTGTGCTATTTTCTTCATTGCATCGAGATCTTTGGTGCAATCTGCCAACCCTGCAATTGCCTGTATCGACGGACCCTGCTGAAGTATCGCTTCGTTAAAAAGTGGAATCGCTTTTTCACATTGACCAAGAAGTCGATTCGCCTCCGCAATTAAAACTACTGAAACACCTTCTGAATTCGTTAATAATAATTGAAGCGCCGATTTATTCCACTCATCGACACCCTCTTCGTGGCAAATGGAGATGCACTGTATTAGCAAGTCTTGCATCGCAGACAAAGTAAAGTTTTTGGTGAGTTTAGTTGGCAACTCTTCATATGAAGAAACACCAAAGGCCTGACTTAAAGTTGAGAACTCCAATTCTTGTATTTGATTCAGCATCTCCAGTGCTTTCGATTGATATTTTCCTTCAGCCGATGCAATTGGGGATAATCGTTTGCGAGCTTGCTGCACATTGCGATTCTTGATATCAAGATTTGCAACATAGAGTTGCCAATACTCTATTGAATATTTAATCCGCTTCGGAAATTTAACCAACAGCTCAATCGCTTCTTCTGAAAACTTCGAGTTACCATGCTCAAGCACTTGTTCAGCAGCACGTCCATCTCCTGCTCTGGCGAGTATCATGAGTTGCTCAAGTACTTCTTCGCCTCCGTGCTGCACTTTGTTTGCGACATCTCGTCGCAATGCGAGTAATGCAATGCGAGGATCATCACTTTCACGAGATATGTTTGGTGGATTGGGTAATCTTCGTATCCACCGGACAAGTTCAGCATCAACAACAACTTGTTCATACCCATAATCCACTAGCCACTCCGCAAGTGAAAACCAACCGTACATCGCTTCGTGAGTTGTTCTTGCCACTTTTGCATATCCATCTGCAAACGGTGCCCGTAAATATTGTGTTTGTTTCCTGTTCAGTTGGCTCGCCAGTCTGTCATATAAATTTCGTGCACCCGATGTGTTGCCATCTTCGAACGCTTCTTGTATTTCACCAAGCGTAAACACGACTACATCTTCAGGGTGGGGGTTATCTAGAGACCAAAACGTAGTCCTTGCTTTTTCTGAAGAAGATTGATCACCAAGAATTATGGCTGCACGGTATTGCATTCGTAAAAGCCGGGAGGCAGCAATTCCAGAGAATTCATCATCGAACACCGAAAGGTGTTCAATACACTGCTCAGCAAATTTGGGTGAACACTCCATCGTGATTCCATCGAGCATTACCAAAAGAAACGGAAGATCAAGTTCTATCTCTGTTGAGGAAAGACCTCTCCCTTTTGCTAATTCGATTTCTTCCCGAAACTGCTCAACCTGCATAAGAACTGAGTCCACTTCATTCTCGGAGGGTAACCCGATTGTCACATTCGCAATACGAGAAGATGTTGTCCACTCCACAAAAAGTTGCTCCTTTACAATTTCGAGTTGTTGTGAAGAGGCCGCAAGTAAAAGTGCTGGAAACAACATCACGATGGTTCATCCAGCGTAATATTTGTGTACAACGCACTCGTGACCGTGTTGTACGTTGCAATCGTATGATCCCACCGTGTTTCGTTTGTTGGTTTAATTAGAATTGGATGGCTTTTGGCAAACAACCCTCCACTTCCAAAGCCGCCTGCTTTATTTTTTCTTAAAAAAGTTGATAGCTCTTGAAGCGACGAAATTGGATCCCATGGACCGTCCAATCGAACTCGAATGTCACCCACACCTTCTCCTGCTGATTCAACAAAAATAACAAGCGGCTCGTCGTCAAGTGTCATAGTTTGCCCGTGGTTGCGGAGGGGTAAATCCATAGGGAACGATTCCTCGGCGGTTTTAAATTCTGTCGCAACCATAAAATAAATGAGCAACAGGAAGACAACATCAATCATAGAAGTAAGGTTTAACCCAATCGTACCCTTGCTACGTTTTTTTAGAATCATGGAGCATCTCCATTCACAACAAGTTGCAACCGTGGTGAAGACCCCGTTTCACGAATTGCTTCGATTGCTCTGTGAATATATTGATACTTCGTTTGACGATCTGCACGAAGATGCACATCAATTACCCCACCTTCAATACGTGTATTCACAATTGCTGTGAGTTCACCCATTGCGTCGGCAGCAATTGCATGACCGCCAACAACAATTCCTGCAATTTCACCGCCAGAAAGGGGGACAAGGTTTACCGTCACATGTTTTTCCTCAGGCACTGCAGATGTAGCACGTTCCGGAGAAGGTAAATCTAATGGAACAAGATCACGATCAACAATTTGCGAGACCGCAACAAAAAATACGATAAGTAAAAATGTAACGTCAATCATCGGCGTCATGTTTGCATTAATTGCAGAGGATGGCTTCCCTTTTCTAGCCATTACCTTGCCTCAATAGTTTGTGATGACATTTCAACTTCTTTTGAAGAGACTCCATTGCTCTTGCTAGGTGCACGAGCTGATTTTCTGGGTCTAAAATTATTGATGATGTCCTCTGCTGTAATTGTTGCTTCAACTGTTATTTCATCAATTTTGTTTCGTAAAATTGCGTAGCCCGAGAGCGCTGGGATTGCAACCACAAGTCCCCAAAAGGTTGTGGTTAATGCTGTGCCAATTCCTCCTGCGAGTGCAACTGGATCTGCACTCCCACCAGAGGCAACAATCGCACCAAAAGCAAGAATCATCCCATACACTGTTCCGAATAAACCAATCATAGGACTGACTTGCCCAAAGACATTGAGCAGTTCGATTCGCCGTAGCCGAGCAGTCGCAAGTTCATCGGCCGTTTGTTCAAGTGAACGCATCATGGATGGGAATCCGAACTTCGCATCCAGAAATGCAGCAACAAGAATTTTTCCAAGATAACTGTCGTCTTTTGAAGCAAGGTTGATTGCGTCTTGAAATTGTTTCTTTTTAATACTTCGACGAATACTTTTGACAAGTTGATCTGGCAACACAGTGGGCCTTCGGTTTGCCAGTGCAAGATGTACCATGATCCCAATACTGCAAATTGACATGAGCAGAAGAAGCCACGTCACTGTACTTCCTAGTAATTCAATCGAGCCGTCGTTTCTTCGGGAAACAAAGAACGCCTCTCCGAAACTACGATCGCCTGTTTCTGCAAATGCTGTGGTTGTCATCGCGATGACTGCAACGACACATACTTGATGTATTCTCCGCTTGGCGTCCATGCCATTCTCCTTACCTCCCTACTCTACCACGCTCGATAAATGTATACCCATCATCTCCGCCATGAATTTCAGCAATTCTCTGCATAGTTCGCAATGGATCCTGCGTGAGATACTGTATGCAGTTGATTTGAACTCGGCGAAGCCCATTTCTTGAATCAATAGGATTTAAATCATCTAACTCCCCAAGCAGTTGTTCTACCGGAACTTCATACCGCCCTGCTCCAGTAATATTCTCACTCAGCAAGTAAATGACATCTGGTTTGAGTTTCATTGCATTTTTCATTGCATTAATCGGGTTGCTCCCTCCAGATGGAATTACTTTTCCACTCGTATTCACCCATTGCATTGCTTTTGAGATGTTCAAGGCATTCGCAAACACAAGGTCTCTTCTTGGAGGTACTGCGATTGCATCATCTTGCTGAAAAAAGATGATTCCAAATTCTTGTTTTGGGTGAAGCGTCCTGAGTGATCGCTCAAGTTCTTCAAGTACCGTAGACAAATGAAGTAACATCGATCCTGATGCATCAACAACATAGACAATTCTTTTTGCTGCCACAGCATCGAGCCCCATGAATTGAACCTCTTGCTCGGGTACTCTTCGAGCAAGTTCGGGGATTTCGCCACCAGAGGCAATTGTGTGCAGGACTGCAAATCCATCTTGAATTGCCGCCTTCGGCTCAGGTGGAGTGATTGTTGTCAGGTCAAGTTCTGGAGTAATTGCTGGAACTGCCTGCATTGGAAGTGTTGCCGTTTCATTGACTGCCTGTTCGTGCCAAGATGCCGTCACGACATGGGGAGGTGCTTCTTCAATTCGCACAACTGACCATGTTATAAAGAATGCAAGCAAACCAATTCCAATATGAACACCAACAGAGACTAGCCACGCAACGGATTTGTTTGTGTTTGCGTTGGAAAGTGCTTCACTCGACGTCATGAATTCAATGCTACATCAAAATTGTTGAAAAACTCTTATTCGATGCTCTTTTTCGTAGGAATCTTTTTTGATGTCGCAGAGCCAGCCCAATGGTGATGATCAATAGAGAATTTTCCTCCACCTCCAAAAAGCAATCCTAACGACAGGGTAAACAATCCCAAACCAGCGAAGAGTTGGATGAAGCGGTGTGAGTCATGTGGCCACTCAAAGGGATTCATCGTAAACATCCCATGCATATGTGCAGACACAATATAGATAGCCATAGCAGTCGCAATACAAATGGCGAGTGCAGCAAAGCGGGTAAACAAGCCCACAAACAACAATACTCCCGCTACAAGTTGGGCAACTGCTGCAGACCATGCCATGAACGTTCCCCATCCACCCAAATCTGGCCATCGATCATGAATGAGCCACACAATTCGATTGACTCCGCGAGTCGTCGGTTTTGAGATGGTTGAAGGAACCGGCTCAGTACTTCCCTCTTCTTCCACACTCTCATCGGTTGAAACTGGTGTTTCAACTGGAGCGGGTTCATTTACCGTAATCTCCATTTCTCGAAGCCCCTCCACAATTTCTGTCCGAATTTGTACCTGCCCAAAGCAGTTCATCCAACCGGAAGTCAACATTGCGGCGGCAATAACAAGCCGAGCAAGTAATGGCATGATTGTAGAAGACGCAAAGTTCATTGGTAATCGGTTGTTGGGAAAGGACCTTTCCCCGTATCATATCCGCTCTGCACCACCGAAGCGGGCGTGGCGAAATTGGCAGACGCGCCAGATTTAGGTTCTGGTGGGGTAACACCCGTGGAGGTTCGAGTCCTCTCGCCCGCATTGATACAACATGACAAAATGGAATCCAACAACATGGCACGCTCTGCAAACCGCCCAACAGCCAATGTATGTCGATTCTGATGCCTTAAAGCAAGTTGTGTCAACTCTAGCTTCTCTTCCACCGCTTGTCTCTTCGTGGGAAATCGAAA
>CAZRPZ010000098.1:0-28209 GCA_964602215.1 uncultured Isosphaeraceae bacterium
GTTCATATCGGCGGTCTCCAGCCGAAAGGATGACTATTCTGCCCTCAACCGAGAAGAGTCTCAGCGGCTCTTGAACGTGGCGTGGTCCCACAATCTCACCAATCTGAATGACTAGACCATCAATCATTGCCATTTCTCCAATCACTGCTTCGAGTTTCAATGACTGAACAAGATCATTTTCGCTTGAAGAACCAGATATTTGCTGAGTTTTGGCATTCTCTCCAGTTGCATCTGGAAGAAACGGAAAGGTGTTGCTATTCACTGAAAATGGGTTTCTCTTTGGTTCTGCTTGCAGTGAAACAGGGATTGTTACGTTATCGGACGCTAAGGCGGTCTCAATTGCTGTTTGGATAAGCGGCTGCGCAACCGCAGTTCTCGCGGGTCTTGCAATCACGATGATGCGAGCCCAAAGCAGAAGCCCAACGAGTAATAAGCCACAGAAAAGTCCGAATCGTCTTCGGTCTGTCGTAAGTTGGAGCCACATTTTTTTCAATTTCGTTTTCATATCATTCCACCTCCACCCCGTCGTACATCGCATGTAGTCCAATAGCCGCTTCCAATGCTGGAAGCGAAGAATCGGCTTCTGCTTCCCTGCGATTCACTCGAACTGAAGAGACACGTACGAGCCGATTCATTGATTCGACATTTTGTATTACGGAGAAAATTGATTCAAAATCTGCGTGTAAAGTCACAGCTAGCGGTTGTACTGAAAATTCATTACTAGCAGTTCTCAACGACGAATTCCCAGAGGTAAAACTTTGATCGAGCACTTTTTGCCCATCTACTTCTAGGGAGAGCGCTTGCACAATCTGAGACATGTCCGGTGTGGGTGGAACACGCTTACATTCTGAATTTACTTGATGCCTAAGAGTTTGGTATTCCACTCTCATTTTTTCAACTTCTGCTTGACGAAGTTCAAGTTGTTGTATTCTCGCTTCTAGATTTGCTGTTTCTTCAGATGCACGATCTGCATTTTGATAGTTCGGCATGATGAAAAAACATACAAATAAAACGGATAAAACAAATGTTCCGAATAACATCCAGCGTTCACGAGTTGCTGTCATTCTTCACCTCCAGTTGCGACAATTGCTTTGGATACAATCCATGGCTTATCTAAATCTATATGGAAACTAATCCTAAAACCACGCGCTCGCTTTTCTCGTACCGTTCTTGATCGGCTGAAGTCCATACTCACTGCACCAAACGGTTCTGCCTGTTGTAACGAGGACACAAAACTTGCAATTCGTTCGTCGCTTTCTGCAAATCCAGCAAGTCGACCGCTAATACCATTCCCCGTTTCGGTTTTGATGATATCCAACGACAATTCTTCCAGTGTCATCTCATCTGGAACCATGTTCGCGATGGTTGCAAATAGTTCGCCCATCTGAAAAACTGTTTTTTCATTTTCATACCGTTTCATAAACGATTCTAGTTTCGCCATTTTAATTTCGAGAGACGAAGCATCAACCTCAAGTTCAACCGCGCTGTTCGCTCGAACTTGTGTGGCAATCAAATTTTTAACTGATGCGTTCATTGACAACCTCGAGTGTGTTGCTACTAACCCAATTGCACAAAGTACAACTATGATTGCGACTGAAACTCGGTTACTTCGAGCTTTATTTTTAGAGCGTTCAACATATTGTTCGGGTAATAAATTCACGCTGCCTCCTTTCCGGCCTCGTCACTTCCACGTCTTCGATTTGTTTGTTGTAGTTCGCCTAGACTTGCCCCTAGTGCTATATGCCAACCACATGTTTGTCGGATAGCTGATGGCAAAGATTGAATATGGCTTGCTGTTGCGTCTTGTACAACATCTTGATTACACGCCATAGATAAAACAGTTGACAAGTTACTATTCCAGCCAGCGCTGCCTGTGATGATGAGTTGCGTCGAAAGTGGACCTCTATTCGTTACGCCATAGTGTCGAATACATTTCATCGCATCAGTCGCTATCGCCTCATGTGTTGCACGTGTTGCATCTCGCACTGCTTTGTGAATGTCATCGCTTGTGTTTGAATTACTTGATTCTTCAAGCATACGATTTGCCTGTTCTATAGTCACACCCGTGTGTGACGCTATTGACTCAATAAGTGAGTTGCCAGAATAATCAAGATGCTTATAAAACATCAGAGTATCTCCTGCAATCACCATAAAAGCTGAGTCATTCATTCCAAAATCCAACACTGATCGCACAATTGATTGATCACTGTTTCTGCGAAAAAGCATGCTCATCGTTCTTGTTACAGCGATACACTGGGGTTCTATTGCAACCGGTTGCAACCCAGCTTCATACATTGGGTCAAGTAAACTTGTGAGTGTCGATTGCTCTATTGCAATTGCTAATACATCTCCACCAGATCCAATTGGAATAGAGTCAATCTGAAGCGTTGAGCGATCAACGCCAATCCTATCTGCCATTTCCCAACCCGCCGCCTCTTTGATTTCGTTTTCGTTCATGTTGGGTAAACGCAAGACTTGATGGTGAGCAATTGATGGTGGAAGTGTAATCGTACACTCAGTTCCATATACACTTGATTCACTGATGAAGTTCCTCCAATCCGTAGCAGTAAACTCCCTTGGATTTTTAATGACACGATGCGCTGTAGGATTCTTATATCCCCCCAGTTTCCAATCGCATTGTCCCAACGTGACACCTCCGTCATGGAAGGCAATTCCAATTCGACCTTTGCTTTTCTTTCCAAATGGGAGGTTCATCACGGAGCACCGCCAAGTTCATTGACAATAATTTTTCCAGTGAGTGGTGCCAGTTGTATTTCCCATTGGAATTCTCCACTATGGAGTTCAAAACGACCACCGGTACTTGGTGAACCATCGGGAGCAATAACCCCACCTGTTGGATCGAAGATAACACTCGTATTCGCACCATCAAAAAGTGCGTTCTCTATGGAAATCAAACGGAAACGATTGTCTTCGGTGAATCGAGAGATTGATTGTTGATTTTGTCCTTGTGATTCAACTGCGTCTTCAGCAAATTGGGCTGTCGCAAAATCGAAGGCATTCATCAGTTGACTGCTGTCTAGTTCTTCAACGCACCAGCCACTTCCATCCACGAAGAAGTGAATCCTTCGATACCCCTGTGTTGCAACTGCATCCATTTGCGCTGCAAGAATTTCTGTCACAACCATACGGGTCGCTGATTGACCTGATGCAGAATCTCCGGATGTTGCATACGGAATCAACACAAAAGACGAAATCCCCAATATAACCACCGTAATAAGTAGTTCGATGAGCGTCCATCCATGACGGCGGTATTCTGGTACATGTAAGCAATTTCTAGTCATAAAATCAACAATTCCTCTTCTGGGACTTCGCTTGCATCGGGCAATTTCACCCCCAACACAAGTCAGTTTTTCCAAATGCCTTTTAACTCTTCAGCCGGTATAGTTATCGGACTCTTTTGAAGTGTAACCATTTGCTATACAACAACATAACTTTTGCTTGGCTCAGAGCCAGACGCTCGCGATTTTTGGCTCTGAGCCGAAGGAAGCGGGGTAAAAAAACAGCGGAGCACATGACCTCCATCATGTGCTCCGCTGGAAATTATCTGCCCGAGGTGACAGGGAGTGTTTATTCAGAGAATGCTGAACCGTCGGCAGCGACTGCGGTTAAGACCATCGATGTACTTGGACCGGCTTTTTCAGCCCAAACCCATCCAACGCCTGCAGCAGGTGCAGCAGCACATGTTGAGGAACTGGTCAGTGAATTAACAGGCGCACCCATAAGGTAATCGCCATCAATCATATCGCTCCAGTCCGTAAGAAGATCTGGATATGCGCTGTTTTGAGCGTAATACAATTCAATTTGACCACGAAGGGTTTGAAGTTGACTACGTACAGCTGCGTCGTTGGCTTCATCAGCCGCATTGGTGAATTGTGGCACGACAATTGCGGCCAATATCCCAAGGATGACGACAACGATAAGAATCTCAATCAGCGTAAATCCGCGTCGAATAATGTTAGTGTGAGTGGTTGTAAGAGTGTTCATACGGTAGCTCCCTAAGGCGGTAATCAGGCGGGAAAGCGATTACCATCGGGTTTCAGTGATTGAACAAGATCACGATGATCTTGAACCTCGGGTTTCCGCCTCCATCCTTGTAGCGGTTGCACCTTGTTGTTTGCCATACTCTTCCTGATGGCATAAAACAGGGTTGCAAAGACTTCTTCGGGCCATCTGAGTGAGAAATGAAGGCAAATAAAAATGCACAAAGATGACAAGCATGCGTAATCCGAGTTCCTTTCCTAACTTCTCATTTAGTACAATTCCACCACCCATGAAACCACTACAAATTCGCCCGTTTCTTGCAGTTTTCCCGCCCGCCAGCGACGCTCCAAAGGTTGGTTCTGCACCATATGACGTTGTTAATCGTGAAGAAGCAGCACAATTTGCAGAAGGAAATGCTGTTAGTTTCATGCGTGTAGTGAGATCGGAGATTGGGTTGCCCCCAGAATGCTCGCCATATGACGATCGCGTATATGAAGAAGCAAGGAAAAATTACCAAGAACTCCGCAATTCAGGCGCTTTAACAAAGGACAAAATACCATCCCTCTATCTATATCGACAATGTATGGGTGACCACCATCAAGTCGGTCTTGTCGCATGTTGTCACGTTGACGATTACAACGAGAACCTAATTCGTAAACATGAAAAGACTCGCCAGAAAAAAGAGGACGATCGCACAAAACACGTGTTAAGTATCAACGCAAATTCAGGACCAGTCTTTCTCACATACCGAGGAAATAAGACAATCAACAAAATCGTCGAAGACGAATTGATCAAACGCCCAATGTTTCACTTCGTGGCTGATGATGGGGTAACGCACACGGGTTGGCGGGTCAATCGAAAAGAAGAACTTCTGGATGCGTTTAAATCTATTGACATTGCGTATGTTGCCGATGGGCACCACCGAAGTGCAAGCGCTGCACGTGCTGCTGAAATACTTGCTGAAGAAAACCCACAGCATAATGGTCAAGAAGAATACAACTGGTTTCTTGCAGTGCTTTTCCCTGCCTCACAATTAGACATATTGCCTTATAACCGAGTTGTTCTTGACTTACATGGTCACGCACCAGAAGAACTCCTTGATTCTCTACAACAACTAGGGACACTTACAAAAACAGATGAGCCCTCTCCAGTTCAATCTGGTACTTGCTGTTTTTACCTTGGGAAAGAATTTGGTTGGTATTCTCTCCAGTTTGAAAACATTGATTACAGTGATCCAATTGCGTCGCTTGATGTCGAACTATTGCAGCAACGGATACTCACGCCCTTGCTCGGGGTCAAAGATCCTCGCAGTGATATGCGGATTGAGTTTGTCGGTGGAATACGTGGCACAGATGAACTTGAACGCCGTGTTGATGAAGGAAATGCCGCAATTGCATTTTCTATGGTTGCAACGACAATAGAGCAACTCCTCAGCGTTGCAGATGCCAACAGAATCATGCCTCCGAAATCGACTTGGTTTGAACCAAAATTACGGAGTGGATTGTTCGTTCACGAACTGAGTTAGTGACTCGCGGCGAACGTTTGCAAAAATTCTGCAAACCTAGCACATCCCTCTTCTGGGAAGGCGTTGTAAATCGAAGCACGTAAGCCGCCTAGATTTCGGTGACCCTTCAATCCAGACATGCCTTTCCTTGATGATTCTTCCAAAAACAACGTATCGAGTTCTGGGGTTTTTGTTTTGAATGAAATATTCATTCTTGATCTGCTTTCTTCTTGCGCAAATGTGGTGTAAAAATCGGGGTTTGAATCCAATGCACGGTAAATCAATCCTGCTTTATGTTCATTTTGTGCTTCAATTGCTTGCAAGCCACCTTCTGACAATATCCACTTAAACACTTCGCCCATTAAATAAATACCGAACGTGGGTGGGGTATTCAACATAGATTCTTTTTGTGCAATCGCGTTGTAGTTCAACAAAAGGGGCAAGGTATCTGAACATTTTTCAAGCATTGTTTTTCGAATAATGACTAAAACCGTGCCAGCGGGTCCTAGATTTTTCTGAGCACCTGCATAGACCATGCTATACGAATTCCAATCAATTCTCCTTGAAAAAATATCGGAACTCATATCACAAATGACAGGAGAATCTGCTTGTACAGCAGAGCGAAAATGTGTTCCATAAATCGTATTGTTTGAGCAATAGTGCGTATATGCAGCATCTTCCAGAAGGTCAAGTTCATCACTGGTTGGACAATGATCAAATTGAGTATCAGAACCATCGTATGCTACATGTACATTTCCTAGTTTCTTTGCTTCTTTAATGGCTTTGGTCGCCCAAACACCTGTGTCAATATAATTCGCAGTTTCATTTTCACCAAGGAAATTCATTGCGAGCATTGCAAACTGCAAAGTCGCTCCACCTTGCATAAATAATATTTCAAAGTCGTCAGGCACATTCCCAACTTGTTTACAGTTCTTAACCGCTTCTTTAATCACAGTATCAAATACAGGGCCACGATGGCTATGTTCACAAATACCGATACCACTGTCATCAATATTCCATATGTCTTTTTGCGCCTGATGTAAAACTGGCTCTGGCAATGTTGCGGGACCAGCAGAAAAATTTAAAATGCGATCGGTCGTTGTTGTCATTGTTCTACCTTGTTCAATTCTGAGTTGTTAATGTGACTGAGAAAATATTTTCATTGTTTTTAATCGTATTCAACTGTTCTTGAGTTGGAATGATACTCAGTTGCATACGTGCACATGCCGCATTGCCGCCTTGGTAAATTGTATTTTGCATCTCTTCGACATTCACTCCTGCAAGATTAAGTTCATCAAACACATGAGCAAGAACACCCGGAAGATTCTTGTGCCTGACTGAAAGTAACACCTTTGCCTCGCGTTCAATTGCTTGATTAACACAATGAAGCACCCTGCCTTCGTTTTTGTATGTTGCGATAATGCGAACAACTTCTGATGCAATTTGTTCTTGTGCTTGAGTTGTTGATGCACCAATATGGTGTGTCCCATAGAGATGATCTAGAGACGCGATGTCTGGAGTGAAATCACAATCACCTGTAGCAGGCTCATTCTCATAGACGTCAAGACCAACTTTCAATTTCTTTTCTTGAGCTGCTTTCAATAACGCCTTTTCATCCACAATCGCTCCTCGACTTGTGTTCACGAAAATGGCTCCATCTTTCATCGATTGGAAAAAAGAGTAGTTCAACAAATGTTTAGTTTCCTCGGTTGAGGCAAGATGCACAGAAACAACGTCAGATGCTTCCGCTAAGCAGTGCAAATCTTTGCAATACATCACACCAAGTTGTTCTGCTATTTCAGGTGTCAGGTTTCTAGACCATGCGGTAATCTTCATCCCGAATGATTTTGCTCGTACTATAACTTCTTGTCCAATTCCACCTAGTCCTATCACGCCGATTGTCCGACCAAACAAACCGCTTGCCTTTGAGTATTCTTTTTTTTCCCAGCGACCAGACTTTAGCGACGCAACTTGGCTCGGGATTCTTCGATCACATGCCAAAATTAGACCCCACGTGAGTTCGGCTACAGCGATTGAGTTTTTACCGGGACAATTCGCAACGGAAATCCCTTGTGTGGATGCTGCATTGACATCTATTGTGTCATACCCAGCACCGGCACGAATGATAATGCTTAACCGGTGGGATGCGTTCATCATTGCCGGGCTAACTTTTGTAGAACGAACAACAAGAATATCTGGATTTTTATCTGAAATAGCTTTGACCAGCGACTCATCTTTTAACTTTGAATCAAATTCAACAATGCATCCTAGAGATTCCAATTGTGCAACCGCTTCTGTTTGGAATGTATCTGCAAGAAGCACAATTGTGGATGAGTCCATTGATACATCCTCGCACATAGATCGTTCTATCGTTTGATAAGCCATCCCCGTATTTTAGCATTACATCAGCATGGATTCGAGTTTGATGACAGCATCATTAATTAACTTTACGACATCATCAAACCCGTCATCACCACCAAAATAAGGGTCTGGAACTTCTGTGACCTCTTCATTTCCCACATAGGAGAGCAACAGTTTCGTTTTATTGTGGTCCCCACCCATATCGATGACATCATCATAATTATCTTGATCCATGCAAAAAATCCAGTCAAACTCTGTCAAATCCTCTGCGGTGATTTGTCTTGCTGAACCCTCGATGCTCAATCCTTGTTTTTGTGCCGCTGCTCTCATTCTTCGGTCTGGAGCATTTCCAACATGCCAACCCCCCGTACCTGCTGATTCAATCAAAAACTGGTTACTCCGGTTCGTTGCGTTTATTGCTAATCGAAAGAAACACTCGGCGACTGGGCTCCTACAAATGTTTCCCATGCAAACAAACAGAATTTTTATACTTGACTCACTTATGCTGCTTCGCTGCTTGAAGTGAAAGTAAACTAATCCCACCAAAAATAATGATTGCTGCTAGATAAATGACCCATGCTCCAATAGCTTCTGTCATGTGAGCCCATACCAATGAAGCCCCAAGAGCGCAGAAGATTGACGAAATCCCGTATAAAGAAAGAACCGTCTTCCGAACACTACCCAGTTTTCTTTTAATGATGTGATGGATGTGGTTTGAGTCTGGATCACCAAGACGTTTGCCCGCTAGTTTTCTGCGAATAATTGCAAGTAGCGTATCTAGGATTGGTAGAGCAAAGACAATTAATCCTGCTACTACGATAAACGTTTGTCCTTTCTCGCCTAGCATGAGAGCCATCGCGATGCAAAGGTAACCCAGTAACAAACTGCCCGAGTCCCCAAGGAAAATTGAAGCGGGATTAAAATTATAAATTAAGAAACCAAGCACCGCTCCTAGAACTGATAAACCCAATATAAGATCCGCTCCAACAAGAGTGATTCCTGTTCCCCTATTATTTAAGAAACCATTTTTTGGAAGATGCGCTTGAATATTCACAAGATCGTCTGTGGTAAGAGATGTTGCAATCATCAAACTAATCACGATAAAACCAATAGCAGTAATACCAACTATACCTGAAAGCAGTCCATCAAGACCATCGATTAAATTCGCTGCGTTACACGCACCAAGGACGAAGATCGCAATGATGATGAGACCTGTGATATAGGTCAAAGTAATCGGATCTGGCATCATTTCTGTCGCGTTGATGATTGGGTGGTTACACACTGATTCAGAAATGCCAAGAACTTGTCTCAAAAACCCTTCTGCAACCCGAGTACCTACTCCCTGTTGCGCCATTGCTGCCGCTGCGACAAATTGCCCTGCAACCTTCCACCACGGATCCCAATATTCAAACACATCATCAGCAAGACCAGTTAATCCGATTGCAATCATTCCTAAAATGACAACGATTGGAAATGGCTGAAATACATCTGGTGATTTCACCCAAAAATAACTTGCGATAATTCCAGCGAAAACTGAGAAAAAAACTGCAACACCACCTAAGTATGCAATCGGTCTTGAGTGTATTTTTCTATCTTCATTTGGGTGGTCAACCACCCCTGTTTTTGTCGCAATCACTCTCATGATTGGCGTAAGTACAACCGAAACTACAAATGCAACAGCAAATACAACCCAATACTTTGACAACAGCGTCAGCCATCCCATCTGAAGAAAAGGTAAAGAAGTATCTGTGGGCATCATGTATTGTTATTCTTCGTCTTCGTCGTCTTCTTGTTCAGAATAGGAAATCATTGCAAGGTAATTCTTGCGGAAATATCCGCCGACTGTTCCCCTTGCAGCATTCAAGGTGGCTCCGAGGATTTCAGCGCGTGATTGACCAAGTTCACGCAGAACTCTAGCAACGAGACCGCGGTCATCACGGTCACTATGCACGACTAATGTAATTGCATCTACAAGATTAGCAAGCAAGACTGCATCACCAGCCACAATAGATGGAGGTGCGTCAATAAGAATCAAATCATAGGAATCACGCAATTGGGCAAATATGCTTTTCATGCGCTCACTTCCTAGTCGCTGAAAAAGTCTGTTCGCAGGTGACCCCGCAGTAATGACGTCAACCCCCGCTTCCGTATGTTGAATTACACTTGATACATCTACACTCCCAGCAAGTAAATCTGCGACGCCTAGTGATGCGTCGTCTAATCCAAACATCGTTCCAAGATTCGGTCGCCTAAAGTTACAGTCAACAACAACAACCCTAGAGCCCGAAATATGTGCAGACGCTGCAAAGTTTCCAATAATTGTTGTGGAGCCGGCTTCTGGAGCTGCAGCAAGAATGAGCAATGTTTGATGTGCCGATTGTTGGAGTGACCTATTCACGCCTGCCCATGCTTGACGACACGACTCCGCAAAGACACCTTCGTTACTGTGTAACACTGCCAGTTCTGGCACTTCAAGACCAGAAGGGTCTTCGTGAACATCAGGTAAAACCCCAGCGACCCTTGCTCCGGGAATAATAAACACGTCGCTTGCGCTTCGAATCTTCTGATCAGTAATTTCTCTTAGGAAGATAATGCCAACAAATGCTGCCACCCCAAGGAAGATGCCAGCAGGTAGCATGATTTCAATTTTAGGAAATGACTTTTCCCTTGGTTCAAGCGGTAGAGTTGCTTGACGAATTCGACTTGCGTCTGCACGAAGTTGCATCAACCTCAAACTAGAAATGAGCCTTTGATTTTCATCTCGTTGCATTTCCAATTGCTTACGAGTTGATTCCATGTGTTCATACACAGATTGATTTGATGCAAGATCACGAAGTGCTGCATCTTTTACCTCGATATCCTGTTCAGTACGCTCAAGAGAAACCACCAATTGATCCTTCGTCGAGACAAGGTCCCGTAACTGAGCATTCAAGTTTCTTTGAATAATTACTTCAATTTTTGATTCAATCTGATCTCTTGTTGCTTGTACTGTTACCTCGGCCTCTTTGATTTGAGGATGTGTTGTGTCGAACTTTTCTCTAAATGCACGCAAACTCGCTTCCAGAGATTCAAGCACCTGTTCTTGACGGATAATAATTGGATCTCGTTCAGCTTCAAGGCGATCTTCCATTGTTGGCTCTAACGTGCCATCAAGTTTCGCAGCAATTTGTAAGTATTGTTGTTGCAATGAAACAAGTGCTTGTTTTGTTATTGTGAGATTTTCGGTCAACTTCTGAATTTCAAACATCGTTGAAGAAAACCGCGTATCATCAAGGGTTGTAATTCCCTTTGCTTGAATAAAAGCCTGCAAGTCATCATTTAGGTCCTGCAACATAAATTTAATGTGTCTACCTTCGTCTTCAAACAACTTCGCGTTGTTGCGAAATCCCTGTTCGTCAAGTTCCTTTGTACGTTCCATGTATGCACCCGCAATTGCACCTAGAACAATAGGAACATCTGAAGGAACATGCCCAGCCCATTTAATGCCAAAAAGGTTTGTACCTGCTTTAATTGGTGTATCAAGTTCATCTGTTAAGGCGTCAACTGCATCATCAATTAGTTTCACTTGGGTCTCTGGAACAACGAACTGTTGCATCCACTCAGTTTGCATCATTGTTCGATCGTTCACGGCAACAGTCAAAATTGAACGCTCTTTAATAAGGAACACTTGGGTAGCCGCAACACGTTCGACCATTTTTTCATTAATCGTATCGGTGGTACCAATTTCAGTGGCTTCACCTAAACCGGGACGAACTTCAAACATAATGTCGCCAGAGTACAGGGGATAAATACGAGAAAACAAGAAATACGCTCCCGTCCCAATGATTGCCCCAATGATGCCCCAAATGGGAATCCCCTTCCAATACCTACGCAATACGCGCACTGGATCAATGGCCCTTCCTTTGGGCATAGGTCTATTTGGAGTTCCAATATTTTTTGGTGCTGGCATGCTGCTGATTCTTACTTTTGGGCTTCCGCTTTCTTCTTGCGAATATCGTCCTTGTGGACCTGAATTCTCTTTAAGGAATAGGGATCTTCTGCAAGTTCTTGAGCCATTCGGAGATGCCCGAGTGCTTCGTCAAATTCCAAATTCTCTGTAACTATCTGTGCTAAATGGAGATACGCCTCCATCGTATCCCCATTACGTAGTGATCTACTGATTGTTTCCTCTGCTTGTTCAATTTTACCCATCCGATAATATCCCCAACCCAACGCATCCAAAACTTCTGGGGAACGCGGATTCTGGCTTCTTCCCCGCTCAGCAAACACGATTCCCCGTGCCGGATCACCAAGTTCTTCAGAATAAAGTAAAGATAGTTTTGCCATCGCTTTTGAATTTGCTGGATCAATTTGTAATAAGAAGTCTAAAGAATCTGCTGCCTTTTGATGCTCTCCAAGGAGATAGTACATCGTAGAGACTGTATCAATAATCGAAGCGTTTCTCGGTGCTTGTTTCGCTGCCTGCTTTGCAATTCTCAGACCTTCCTCGGGCTTACCTTGGTACACACCTACTACATACGCAAGATTATTTTGTACGAGTGGCGAATTCGATTCTTCTGCCAACAATCTAAATGTATCTGCGCTTTCGTCATACCTTTTTGCTTCAACAAGGAATCCTCCTCGTAGCATCAGTAGCCGCACCCTAGCATCTGGATCAGAGTTTTCCATCGCCAGTGCGCTGCCGATAATTTCCAACGACTTGTTTGCATATTCTCCACCAACTAGTTGATAATATCCAGCAAGACCTGCGAGCTGATGCTGCGAAAGAGGTCCGTTCACGAGTGCACGAACGAACGCTTCGCCAGCTTCTGGGTCATCCCTGAATAGGACTTGCAAATCGAGGAACCAACTTGCTGTTGATTGAGGTGAAATCCATCCATTTTTCACCGCTTGATTAAATGCTCTCCAAGATTTTTCCATTGCGAGTATTGCATCTCTGTTTCTTCCTAGGTTCTTCAATGCTTTCGCTTCAATTGCACCTGCTATCGGGTGAAGTTTTGAGAGTGAGCCCTTTGCCATCTCGAGTAATTCTTGATTCGGAAGTTCCTGATCAGTTCGTGTAATCTCATCAATTTTCATCAATAACAGTAGTGTTGGGTCTCGTTGAATCGCTTGAAGATATGCTCGTACACCTTCAACCCGATCATCATTTGCTCGTATATAAAGATCACCTAACCGGCGATACCACGTTGGATCTGATGGGTCGACTGCCACGCCCTCTTTCGCGGTGGTGAGTGCACGGTCAATGTTTTCCGAATCAAGATACGCTTCTATGAGTCGTGTCCGAACATTCGAAGAACTTGGATTTTCGGATAGATATCTCATCAGGTGATCAATCGATCGAGGAAGTTGCCCATCTGCTTGTAATACATCTGCCCGAACGACAACAAATTGTTCAGATTGTTGTTCGGTAGCGGTTGCTTCATCAGCAACTTTAAGTGCTTCTTGCAATAATTGTTTCTCTTGAGTGAGTTGATATTCGTTGAGCAAACTTCTGCAAAGACGAATATATGGAATTGGGTTTCTGCTGTCCGCGTTGATCGCTGAGCGAAGAGCATTGCGATATTCTCGAAGAGCAATTTTGCCACCTTCGATATCTCCCTGAGCAAGCATCTGCTCACTCTTCACTCGACTGATGAGCGATCTAAGCATCTGTTCTGCATATTCAGAGTTTGTAGTTGTGTAATCTTCTAATTCTCTTGTTGCTTTGTCAAACTGCCCTGACATTGCGAGTGCTTCAATATAGCGAGAGTGTAAAATGTGATTTTTTGTGATTTTTACGGGTTGTTGCAAGAACTCCGTTGCCAATTTAAATTCTCCGAGGATAAAATACAACGAACCTAGCACTGCATCAATTTCCAATAGCTCACTTTGAACTTCCCTTGCGTTTTCAAGAATTTGGATTGCCTGCTGAATGCGTTTCACCTTCTGTAAAAAATCTGCTGCTGCAATCACAGCATCCGTATATCGCTCTGAACCCTCTGCATTGGAAATAAAGCGATCCCAAATTTCAGAGGACATTTCAAGTTGCCCTAAGTCTCGATATATCGAGGCGTGGAGTGTTGCAACTCTGATACTGGGGTCAACTTGAGCAGTTGCTTTCTGAAGAATGTCCTGAATTGTCTTGTTCCATTCACGCCTTGCGTCGTTTATCGCAGATTCTTTCAATTTTGTAGGCATTTGATCCCACACTCTTGCTGAATAGACTTCAGTTCCTTTTAAATCTCTTAATAAATCACGTTTTGGAGTTAGGTTAACCAATGCAAAAGCCAACTCTAATGCGTTTGTACGATTTTCGGGATTCAGAACAAGTTCATTCATCCTGTACACCAGTACCTTCCACTGTTCACCTATTTTCCCTTCAGCTTCTAACCATGCTGTAAGCAACTGTTGATCGCTTGCGTGTTGTTCTCTTGCAATACGTAACACGCGAAGCATGCGTTGGTGTTCCTCGGGCTGCGTGACAAGAACGCTCAAATACCGACGTATATTCTCTTTGTTTTTTGGGGAGATTCGGTATGCCTCTGCATATGCTTTTTTTGCTTCTTCCATTTCGTCGATTTCGACGAGCACACGACCAAGCGTTCGCCAAGCATGATCGGAAATGCTCGATTCGTTCACCATTTTTTCAGCAATTGAGTTTGCTGAAGATGTCAAAGAGTTAAAAACGTCCATTTCTCCGTGATTTCTTGCATCAATTGCTTTTGCTAGGAGTAATGAAACCCTTGCACTATCTATTTCTATTTGATTCGTTGTGGATTGAGAAAGTTCCTCTAAGTATTGATCTGCAATTTCAAAGTTGCCATTCGAAACTGCTTGATTAAAACGCAAAGCAACAATCCTTGCCATATCAGCACCCAATGATTTTGCAAGTTCTTGGTACTTTGTGCTTTCATCCATCGCATGCTCTGACATTTCTTTTGCTTTTATGGCTTCTTCGTCATTTCCCATCTGCAACCATCGAGCAGATTCGCCTAGGGAATTCATGCTCAATTCATAGAGTGCAATTGCCAATTCTTCTGCTATATTCGCTTCGGTATCATCTTGCGATTCGACAAGAGAAATAAGTGCTTCAACTCGATTGTCTGATTGAAGAATATGCAACTGTGGCAGCAGTGCTGTTGGGTTCGGGGCAACATCGATTGCTTTCTGGATCCACTCAACCGCAGAATCTTTGTTATCCATCCTTCCATAAACATTTGACATCGCAAGAAATAGTCGCCAATCTGGGGCTGGCGCAAGTCCAATTGCCTCAGTCAACGTGGCAATCGCTTCGTCGTATTCCTTCTTCTTTGAGTACTGCTCTGAAATTGCGACATAACGAAGTGTTGGGTCAGAATATGAAGTCTGGTCAGAACTTGATCGCTGCATAGCAATGATATTTATTATTTCTTGCACTTCATCCCTACTCCTAATATCCTCGGGCAGGATAGAAAGAGTGTTTGCAGCAGCTTGATGATCTGATAACTGAACTTCAAGCCTCGCCTTTGCTACGTGGTTTGAGAGGTTACTTGGTTCTAATTCTATTGCACGCTGAAGACGTTCAATTGCCAATCCACTAGCATTTGTCTTTGTTAGCGCGAACGCTGCCTGTCTGTACACACTCGCGTCGACATCTGGATTTCTTGCAATCGTTTGCTCGAGCTTCGTAGCTGCTACATCATATTGTTCTTCTGCAAGTGCAATGATTCCATCTACATACAGTAGATACCGGTTCATTTCATCAGCTGAAACTAACTCACTGAGCACTTCTCGGTTTTGCTTTGCCTCTTCGATAAACTCTAAACGCTCTGCTTCATCCTCGGCACCTCCTGCGTTTTCAATAGCCATACGGGCTAATGATTGAGCTGCGATTGGGCGAATCGTAAACAACTCGATTGCATGTAAACCTGTGGTCTGGTTTTCTGCTTCAAGAATCAGATTCCCCAACTCTCTTGCTTCATCTATCTTGCCAAGCCTAGCTAGCAATCCTGAGAGGGTGTACATTCGTCCAAAATCATTTGGATGCAATTCAATAGTCTCTTGAAGTATTTGTGCGGCAACATCACGTCCGTCATCATCTGAGCTCACAATCAAAGATGCGATCTCTCCTGCTCTTGGATGGTGGATAACGGGGTCAAAAGATTGCACAACCTTGTCTCGGGCATCAATTATCTTCTGGGTTGCTGCTTCAATTTGAGCATCCGACACAGAATCTGGATTCGCGATTCTTTCCTGCAACAGTGATGTTCGTTGAAGAAGCCTCTCTCGAAGCAAAGCTGCTGAAACCTCAAACGAATCCCCTGCGACCTCAAGAGCACTGTTCATTGTTTCGTTTGCAAATGCTCTGTTTCTGTTTGCTTGTTTCGTTTTACCTTCATCATTGAGTCTGTAATACACCGCCATTCTTCCATGAGCCAATGCTGCCCAAGCCATCGCGTTTCCGGGGTCTTTTTCTAACACGAGTTCAAAGTCGCTTTCGCCAGGGAATCGGACATTTCCTACTTCGTCGTAGGTTTCTGTCATCGTCGCGTCATCGATACGCAGTGTTGCAAGGCCACGATAGAGATTCAGTTCATGTCTTCTGGGGTTATCCTGTGAAACTCTGTCTAATCCTGTTTGTGCAACAAGTTGTAATTTCAACCAAAAATCTATCGACCCCGTTAAGAATGCAGCGTTGTACATTTCTTCTGCTACACGTAGGTGTGCATCAATATCTTGTGGGTTATATCTTGCCTCATGAATAAGGGTTCGTACATACTCGTCATACGTTGCTCTCGCTTCAGCAGGTGTAACTGGAACAACGGAAAGCACGGCATTTTGCAACTTCTCAACATACTGTAGATTTGCAGGTTCTTTTGAAACAGCGCGTCCGTATTGTTTTTTAGCGTCACTGAACTTTCCGGCAGCAAACATATTATCCCCAGCAGTTACATTACGTTCTGCACCGCGGTACTCAACATAAAACCATAGGCCGCCCACACCAACAATAAGAATGGCGGCAATCGTGATTACAATTGTCAGTAACTTTTTGTTTGTCTGAGCAACTTTCTTCTTTAGTTGCTTTTTCTTTAACGATTTGTAGTTAGGTTTCTTTGCCATCGAATTTGTTGGTCCTAATTTGATTATATTTAACTAGTTGGGCGAGATTGAACTTCAACCCAATCTGGGAGTAGCGTCATTATTTCAGGTAGCATATCTGAAGTGAAGGATGAGACTATTTCAACAAACTGTTCTGTCGTAAATTCTCGATCTCCACGTATCGTAAACTGAATTTTGCAATAGTAAGCATATTGAGAAGACCGGTCAAAGGCCAGAAAGCGAATACGTGACGGGTATGCTGTTGTTTTTCCATTTGCCACGAAGAAGTAGCCAGCAAATATATGGTCATCACCAATTTGAGGGTGGCTAAACTCAGTTGTCCGTAATTCGAATTCTCCAAATGGAAGGCGAACCACTTCCGATTGATCTGAGACAACTTTGTAGGGAATACCATCAAGGGTTTCTATTGGGTCATCAAACCAAGTAGATTGATCAATATCCATCGGAAGCGTGATCGGTTCTGCGGTTAATGGCACAAATCCTCCAGCAACCATACATCGATCTGGCACATGAGGAACGGCGTCGACTTGACCTGTGTAATACGCAAGGTGAAGTTGAATTGGGGGATACGCGTCGTCTTTGCTGAAGTATGTCCTACTGAGATATAAATCTGTTCCAAGAGCTTCAACACCTGCTGCATCAAACCGAATGTCTTTACCGCTACGTTTCCAATGATCCGTTTCTACTGGTAATAGCGAGAAGGTCTTCCTTGGATAAACAGGATTTTTATGCAAAATAACGTTCAAATAGTTCGCTCCAACTTGGAATATGACTGCCGAAATCGCTAATAGGAAGACGGCGATGACAAACCCTTTGGTTGCAGAGCCATGAAACCGAATTGAACTGTGAATCGGCTCTTCATCTTCGTCATCATCGATAATGATATTTTTGAGAATCCAAACGATACCGAGATAAATCAGGAACGCTGGAATTAACCATAACGTCCCCACAAACGTATGAAAATCGCCTGAAGAAAATCCGGAATCAGCAATGCTAAGCAATCCAAGTGTCATCACTCGAAGAATGTTGACAAAGATTGCGACAGGAAGCGCCACCATAATTAGAAATGCTGGCCGCCAGACATACCAAACGAATGACTTAATAGTCTTCAACGAGAAGTAGGATTCACTCCCGTTTTCGTTGTTAGCCGCTCCGACGACATCGTTCCAACTAAATCGAAACGATGTAAATGCCATCGCGACGCCGATTGCTAAAAATGCCATGAGCATCCTCATTCCAGAACATGCTTCAGCAATATTCAGCGGGTAACTAATTCCGTCGTAAAAAATTTCAAGGGTGTTGCCGGCTCTTGTCACGTCTAATCCTAAAATTGAAAGTCCGACGTAGGAACCATATGTTGCGATGTCTTGAAGTTTAAATGTCACTATTTCCATAAAGCGATCAGAAATCGATTGTCCGAACACAAAAAGAAAGAGGAGTGGAAACCAAAGGTATCTCATCGCTCTCCAGCCAAAGATGAATAGAACGAGACCGCCAAAGGTGCATGAAACCCCTATACCCATCAAGTTGTGATGATGCATGGACGTCGGTCCAAGTGCACATAAACTGTACCAACCCAGACCAATCACGATGAGGAACAGACCACCAAACCAAGCACGCCTAAATGGCTTCTCCATTAATTTGTCTTTACATAACCACACGAAATACCCAGCGATAAATGGAATGACAAGGGTATGACCCCAATCTGCCTGTTGTTCTATCGCAAACCGAAATTGTCGCTGTAGAAAGTCCCAGAATATCCACCCAAACGCAACCATGAGGAGTGTTGACCAAAGTAACAGTTGCCTAGTCGATACCTCTTGAAGAGCTTCATCTTCGTTACCTTTTCTCATGGTTTGTGTCGATCGGTCATGATCTGTGCTCTCTCAAGTTGGATTCCCTATTATCCCCAATAATCCAATGTAACCAATACGCTTTTGTTCTGCAGATGGTTCATACAAAAGAAACCCTTTTTGAACAGCAAAATTGCTTACGGAGGTCTTCCAAAGACATCGTTACCAAAATTCCTGTCTAGAAGAAAACCGAAACCATACGTTGCACGGAAACCATTTCGGATAATGGCCATCGGGGTTGCGCCCCACGATGTGCCAATACTAATGTGGTCATTTGGTTTTAGAAAAATATCTGGTTCTGTTCTCTGTAAAATTGCTGCATAATTCAGAGTAATCGTTGCTTGCATGTTGTCACCTATTCGACGAGTCAAACTCACTTTTTCAGGAACTGCAATAGGACCTAGGTCACCCGCAGAAGTAATAAACTCGGAAAGGGTGATTTTTTCGCCAGTATTTGGATAATTAAAAACACCTGGTCTTGTAATTTGTCCTCTGATATACAAATTGCCGATGGGTGGTGGTTCAACGTAAATACGGTCTTCTGGACGAATCACGATGTTGTATGAACTATCACCTTGACGCAGTAAATTCCAAGGAATTTCGATGATGCGTTCTAACACTTTTGGAGACACCAACTTTTC
Source organism: uncultured Isosphaeraceae bacterium (assembly GCA_964602215.1). Lineage (GTDB taxonomy): Bacteria > Planctomycetota > Phycisphaerae > Phycisphaerales > SM1A02. The sequence goes on from CAZRPZ010000098.1 coordinate 19,443, forward strand.
TTTTTTGGATGTATCTTCTTTAGTTGTAATTCGTTTCTTAGGATCTGTGCTCACGGAAATCCAAGAATCACTTTCTGGAACATAGATATATGCAGCATCTGAAGTTCCACTCGTTGCGTTACCGCTTGTGAGTTCATCGATGTCGACTGGTTGGTGTTGACCATGATTTGGTGTAACAAGATCATCAATATCAATGATCGCATGGTCACCAGTTTGTAACACTCCGGGCGAAACTGATGGAGTCTGTGATTCTTCGTCAGTCGAATCTCCAATATCTAGCTGTTGAATAAGATCATCGATGTGTTGAATTGATTGGTCGATATCGTCGGGAATTTGTGTAGGTGTTCCGGTGGTTGTATCACTCTTGGGAGTTGGAGGACTTTCAGAACCAGTATCCAGTTGATTGATAAGGTCTTCGATATTTGGCGATGTGGTTGGCGTCTGAGTGGTTCCAGTGTCTTTTTTAGGTGTAGGGAGATGTGTGTTTGTAGGTGTACCTTTCTCTCGGTTCCATGCTGGCAACATGGAGTCACTGACCGGCAATTGTCGAATAACGTGAATTCTTTTGGTTGATTGTGGAACGCCTCCCGCCAACGCCAGCACATCAACTAGACGCAGGTCTGGATCGCGAAGTGTGAAGACACCCCATCTTGCAAGTCCGCCATACACCGTATAGGTAAACCCTGTTTGGTCAAGCGTACTCACCTGTACGCTTGGATGTGTCATCACTTTTTCCCCAAGCGCTTTGGTGATAGCATCTTGAGCACCTTGTGGTGTGAGTCCTGCAACGAGAACTTCCCCAGCTTCAGGCACTCGGAAATATCCACCCTGATCAACTCTTCTTTGAACTGGATGCCGCTGAGATTGGGCATATAAACCAAAGATTTCGACATCAAGAACATCACCCGGAGCAATTCGGTATTCTAAATCTGATGGTGTCAGGTCAGCTGGTGTTACCTTTGTCACTTTCGGGTAGACCGTTTGTTCTTCGATGATGTCAATTCGATCCAAAATCGGAATTGTCGTTGGTGTCGGTTTGTAATAACCGTTTGCGGTTGGATCCCCCATCCAAGCGTTTGCATTACAACCCGCCAGAACGATGATCATAGCCAACACACAGACTCCCGATATGGTTCTCTTTTCAATCAATCGTAGTGACATGACCATCCTGTCTTCGTTGAACTTTCTTTGTGCAATTTAAACATATAAACAGCCCCCAGCGATATCGCAAAGGGGAAGGTATCGGACTTCATCGACCAATCTGGAGCGTGAAGTTGAACGCCTACCCCCTTTTGATTGGTAGAATACGCATTCTGTGTCAAAGTCACCTCAATCTCGTTCTGTTCTCTCCAAACCCCGACATCATGGGGCTCTTGGGGGTGATACGGCTCGTAAAACTAGATGTTCAGCAATTGTAGATCTCAGTGCACAAGTCTTAAACAATACTGAGGAAACGCAATCACTCTTCATGAAGCGAAAACCAAAGTGGATTCGTGCCCAACTTCCAAGTGGCTCAGGATACCGAGCCGTGAAAGCAAATATGGATGAACATGGGCTTCATACAGTCTGTCAGGAGGCCTCATGTCCAAATATTGGCGATTGTTGGTCCCGTGGCACGGCGACTATTATGATTCTTGGGGATATTTGCACTCGCTCATGCGGGTTCTGTAATGTAAAAACCGGAAAGCCCAAACCACCCGATTACGATGAACCTCGAAAAGTAGGTAAATCTGTTTCTCTTATGGGTTTACAGCATATTGTCATCACATGTGTCGACCGAGATGATCTACCTGATGGAGGAGCAAAGATTTGGGCAGAAACAATTGCTGCGGTGCATGAACTGGCTCCCTCAACGTCTGTTGAGGCATTAATTGGCGATTTTCAAGGCAATAAGAGCGATTTGGAGCAAGTGATCCAATCTTCACCTGAAATATTGGCTCATAATCTTGAAACTGTTCCACGAATGCATGGAGCGGTTCGACCCCAAGCAACGTATGAACGTTCAATAGGGGTCCTTTCTCGGATTCAAAAATCTGGTCTTCCGGGTAAAACTGGGATTATGGTTGGGATTGGTGAACGAGATGAAGAGGTCATAACAATGCTCTCAGACATTCGAGAGCGGACAGAAACCGAGATTATTACGATAGGGCAATACCTTCAACCAAGCCGAAATCACCTTCCGATCGATCGATGGGTTCATCCAGATCAATTCGAGATGTACAAAGAAGTTGGCCTGTCAGTGGGATTTCGGGTTGTCGAATCTGGTCCTCTTGTTCGTAGTTCATATCATGCGGAAGAACAGGTCCGAGAATTCCAGTTACAGCGATAATGTAGGAATAATTGAGGTTTTTTTGGACTCTTCTTAAGTCTGGGTTCTTTTTTTCCGATCCCAGTGGAATGATTTACGATTCCAACATTCAATCAGATATTTCAAACCAAAACCGCAGAAATAAGGACCGTACGACATTTTCTGGGGAGGCGGTTCTCCGCTGGAGCCACGATTTTGATACACCTGTTCGGTATCAAGTTGTCGATCGAAGTGAGGGAGGCATGCGAATTGTCTCCCAATTCCCACTTTCTGAGGGTATGACAGGCGTCATTACTCGATATCTCCCTGAGGGCACATCAGTCCACCAACCAATGATGGTCGCTTGGAGTAGCTCAGAGCCAGATGATGACGGATATCACTGCGGAATCTGGTTTTTCGGCTCAAATTAGTTTGGCTCAGAGCCAGATTCGATTTCTTTACGGCTCAGAGCCAAATTAATGGGCGTTAAAACACTGCGAGCCCCCGTAAAACGGCGGCTCGCAGAGGAGAGAAGAAAGAGAGAGGAGTTAAATTTGAAGTGGCATCCTTGCCACAGGACGACAATCATGCTCCATGCACAATCTTTCAGCTCAAATGAATATTTTTCTCTTTTTTCTTTTTTGAATGAAATTGAATTGAAATGGGCTTATCTCACCAAGCCAGCGGAGTGTTGGCTTTATTACAAGACAGGAAGTCGCCCATGATCGCCGACACATCACCATTAGGCCATATTGGCCCACAATCGTTACCAACAAATTCAAGTAATCATCTTCGGTTGCAATCTGACCAACACGATGACAAACTTGGGTCATTCTTCTCTAATCTCTCTTGGACAGACCGCCAAATCCTTGCTTTGCACTTTGCAGAGCGGCTTTCAGCGTGGGAGATCCACGTTGTCATGAATATGTCAATGAGTGATGTTCTTTGTCGAATTCAAAGGTTACGAAAAATCGCACGAGATTCAATTCAGTCATCGAAGCAGAAATCTCATCAGCGATTTTCGCTGAAATAGTTGCTTGCAAGAGCAGTATAAATCGACTTCTTACAAATACACTTTGATATTTCATACGCGATAAGTGCGCCTGCGAACATTGGCAGGGTGACGTGAACTGAGTCAGTCATTTCTACCATGATGACGACTGCTGTCACTGGGCTTTGCACAACTGCAGCAAAGAAACACGCCATTGCAATCATCATGACAAGTTTGGAATCGACACTTTGAAACCATTCAATATTGTGTGCTAATGTTGTAAACCATTGACCAAACCCTGCGCCTGCAGAGAGTGATGGGTCAAACAATCCGCCAGGTATTCCGCTTAACAACGTGAGCGCTGTTGCAACCAGCCGAAGCGGCGCGTAGTACCATGGCATTTCCTCGCCATGTATCAACATCTGTTGTGCTTCCAAGAAACCAGTTCCAAGCGAACTACCTTCAGAGAGCCATGCAGCAAATCCTATTGCTAGTCCGATTGAGAGTGGTGCAATAACTGGTCGTCGCATCAAAAGAGAAGAAACTTTTGGGTAAGTCGCCACAATAAATTGCGAAAAAGCTCCGCCCAACACACCCATACAAATTGCAATGATAGGAACGCATACCCATGTTGCTATCGATGCGTACTCAGTGTGCACATTTCCATAAAACCAGTAATCTCCGAACAACCCAATACATACGACACATGCGATAAGGACAACTGTGAGAATAACACCAAGATTACGTTTATCGAATGATCGGCCAATCTCTTCAATTGAAAAAACGATTCCTGCAATCGGAGCATTAAATGCTGCAGCAATACCTGCAGCGCCTCCAGCAAGAATCAAGCCCCTCTGCACAAGATGTTGTGGGAAGATCATTATTTTCCTGCATAAGAACATGATGCAGGCGCCGGCTTGAACGGTAGGACCTTCTCGCCCCATCGATGCGCCACTAAACAATCCAAAAGTAGTCAAGATGATTTTTCCAAGCAAAATTCTCATCGACAACATTTTCTTCCTCTCACCTTCAGACTTCATATCCAAAGCTGCAATTGTTTGGGGGATACCAGTTCCTTCAGTGCCAACGAACAGTTTTACTCGAAGAAGGGTAATGATTGTCAAGCCGATTGCAGGCAATAGATACAGCAGCCAAGAAGTATTACCCTCAAGCGAGGCGCGAAAAATTTCTGACTGTCGCCCGATATAAGCGAAATAATATGCAACCAAGCCAACGAAAATTGCCGCAATAATAATGACAAGCCAAGCAAGTGGAGTTAGCCGACATTTCGATTGGGTTTCCATTCTTTGTGCTTATGTCGCGGGTGCGTGCCGGAAAAACCATCCTAGAGAGATTAGATAACACCCACTCAATAAAAAGTTTAATCCTAAAAGTAAACCGATGACTTCCAGAGAGTCGGGCCACCAAGTGAATAAAAGAATGCCAAGAACGACTCCAATGAGTCCATTAAAAAATGCAAGCCCCCAATGATTCGAATGCCCGCCTCTTGAACGGAGCGCGAACGATGAGGAAATTTCTGCAAACCCAGTGAGTAGGAAGAAGAGGGCTATCAAAATTGTCAAGAGTGCAAGCGTTGGTTCTGGCATGAATATAAAAATCAATCCTAAGACTATTGCAACAAACCCACCTACAGATGATGCGTTCTTGCGAGGTCCAGATTGTGAACTCAATCCACCAAAAAGAGAGAGCACACCAATAATAATCAATAGCCAGCCAAGGAGTGTCACCAGAGCTTCAGCGGCTATACCGGGTCTAGTAATCGCAACTATTCCCAAAACTAAAAGTGCAATTCCCTCTATAAAAAACCATTTCCAATTGATCATAGTGAGAATAGTACCCAGAAGAGCCCTCGCATGCATACAATCACACGGTATGGCAGAACATATTGTTGATTTGCGAAGCGATACAGTCACCCAACCAACGAATGGGATGCGTGATGCCATGATGCAAGCGCCTCTCGGGGACGACGTGTGGGGGGATGATCCAACTGTAAATGCACTTCAAGAGCGGTGTGCATTGATGTTCGGAAAAGAAGATGCATGCTTCGTGCCTTCTGGAACGATGGCGAACCAAATTGCAATTCGTTGCCACACTCAACCAGGCGATGAAATTATTGTCCATGAAGATGCCCACATCGTTCATTATGAGGCCGGAGGAGCGGCTGCCCTAAGTGGGTGCAGTTTCGCGTTAGCGTCAGGCGATCGTGGATTTTTTACTTCAGAGGATGTTCGTTCACTGTTCCGCCCAGACGATTCCCACTTTGGGCAAAGTAAACTTGTTGCAATCGAAAATACAAACAATCGGGGGGGTGGTTCTATTTGGCCGCTTGAGCAACTCGATGATGTTTGCAAGACTGCCCACTCATTACATCTGAATACACATCTCGATGGAGCAAGAATTTGGCATGCGATTGTTGAATCCGGTCACGATGCCAAAACGTGGGTGCAATCATTCGACACAATCTCGGCATGTTTCTCTAAGGGGTTGGGGTGCCCTGCTGGCTCAATCGTTGTCGGAGATAAGGATACTATTCGTGCAGCACGCCGATTCAGAAAAATGTTTGGCGGAACCATGCGACAAACGGGTATACTTGCTGGTGCTGCCATGTATGCACTGGATCACCACATCGAGCGGCTTTCGGAAGACCATGCCAATGCAAAACAGCTTGCAACGGCGTTAGACCAAATCAATGGTCTGTCTTGCGATATACATACAACCGATACAAACCTCGTATTTTTCGATGTAGAGAGTTGGCTTGGAGATGGTCCTTCATTATGCCGAAAATTGTGGGAGAACGGAATTTACGCGGAATCACTAGACCCTACTAGCATTCGCTTTGTTACTCATATGGGTGTAAGCCCTCAAGATGTCGAAAGGGCAATCCAAGTGACCAGCGACCTTTGTACAAATGAAACGAACTAACACAATCTTGGCAACCTTACTTCTAACGACTAGCTCGGCTCTTGGATTATCAATTGAACGATATACATTTAATTGGGAAGACATTAACACACGCGATGTCATTCGATGGGAGGGAGATATCGCAGTTGTTCGCCAAGGAAGTTCTATGCAAAAACTCTCATGTCGAATCACCCTCAATACAAAAGATATTGACAAAGCGGTTGAGCGTTTCGGAATCCCTCTCGAGTGGACGTCAATTACATATACCGACGAGAAAGACCTTGCTCAAAAACAACAGGAACTCCAAAACCAAGCATCGAAACATGGAGTAAAAATGATGGATGGGGGTCTTCAGTTCGTCATTGACTATGGATGGGTGATTCAAGAAAGCGAACGGGATTTGCGAGGAGCGGCAAAAATTATCAGGAGTATTGCTAGAAAAAATGGATATAGATCTCGAAGAGAACTCGTAGGTGCATTCGCATCGTTTGTTCAATCATTACAGTATCGAGTACCGCCGGATCATCGGGTAAATGATGATGGAAAAGAAATTGTGACCGTTGGAGCAATGATGCCAATTGAAACGCTCTCGAAACGATGGGGAGATTGCGATTCTAAAAGTATGCTTTTTGCTTCACTTACTGAGAGTATTGATTTGGTTGAAGTAAAATTCATCGTCATGGACGACCATTTATTTGCTGCAGTTCAGTTATCCCCAGAGAAAGACGATCATTCGATTCGACACGAAGGCGACGAGTGGATACTCGTAGAACTCACTGATGCATGGCCACTTGGGAAAGTTCCTGAAAAACATTTACACAAAATTAAAAACGGTGACTATAAAGTTGTGGATTTGGACTAACACGTTCATTTATGAATACCAAAAAATTTGAATCTATAGCAAGAAAACTCCCTCCATCCGTAGCGAGATTTGGGAAACGATTCGCTGTCCACTTGCGAGCCCGTGATCAATTGCGCGCATGTCGCAGAGGGTTTATCGAGTACGGTGATCAATATTCTCAACCGGTTCTCTTCATTGCAGGGCTTCCAAAGAGTGGTTCTACTTGGGTTGAAAAAATGGTGTCTAGTTATGATGGATACCACGAATACCTCCCTCCATCTGTAGCGAAACATGAACTTCAAACAGGTGGTAGCCATGATTTCGAAATGCCAAAAGGGATGTTTGACAATCTCTCAAATATGTTAGTCGTCACCAAATTGCACAGTCATGGCTCACCAAACAATGTCGACATCTTAAAAGAGGCCGGAATCAATTATGTCGTGTTGCATCGTGATCTTCGTGATGTTGCTGTGAGTTATCATTTTTATGTTCGAAACACACCTTGGCATCCTGAACATCAACACCATGTCGATGTGTCTGTACAAGAAGGATTAAAAACTTTTGGTGAACGTATGCTTCCAGCATACATACATTGGGTGCAATCTTGGAAGGAACACGCAGATCCAAACCACTCGGTCCAAATTCGTTATGAAGACATGCTTCAAAACCCGATTGGAGCAATGACAACAATTGCATCGCTATTTGATCTTGACCATTCTCAACAAAAAATCGAACAAATTGTCGCGCAACACAGTTTCAAAAAAATGAGTGGGGGTCGAACTCGTGGCGACAGTTCTGATTCTCAATTTGCACGCAAGGGAATTGCGGGCGATTGGAAAAATCATTTCAGCCCTGAGTTACGAGAACAATACGGATTATTACTTGTAGATTTTCTCATCGAAACCTCAGACGAACCAAATGACTCATGGATTACTGAAGAAAGTATTACATCGCCATGAAAATTCTCCATTATTTTCCAACAACTCGGTTAGAGGAAGGTGGCACAGTTCGTGTTGCCCTTGACTTAAGTGCAATCTTAGCCAGACGTGGCCATGACGTCATTTGGCTTACAACTGATGATACAGATGTGCCTGAGTCTTGGAAAAATGGAGAACCAAACACCCCAACAGTGTTCCTGCTTGACCCACTCCAAAAATCCGGCAAGCGGTTGACTGGCAAACAAATTGCGGTTGTGACTGAATTGATGAAGGATGTTGATGTCACACACATTCATGCGATGTGGATGCCATCGAATCCTCAGGTTGCAAAAGTGTGCGATGTGACTGGTACACCTTGGGTCTTAAGCATCCATGGCATGCTCGATGATTGGTGCATGGAACAAAGGGGATTAAAAAAGAAACTCTATTTAGCAACAGCTGGTCGAAGACTTATTCGGAATGCAAATGTATTTCTCGCTACAGCTGAAGAAGAGCGTAAGCAAGCCGCAAAATGGCTGAAGCACAGCAACATCGCCGTCATTCCTTGCATCGTAGATCTTGATCAATATAAAGACATTCCTACTCCAGACGAAGCGTTAAAATCGTTTGGGGAAAGTGATTGTCCAACGGTTCTATTCTTGAGTAGAGTGCATGAAAAAAAATCAATTGAGACATTAATCGATGCAACTGTGCTCTTAAAACAACGCGGGCATCGCATCAGAATGTTTATAGCGGGAACTGGTGAGCAATCCTATATCGACTCTCTTCAATCTAGGGCACATGATGCG
>CAZRPZ010000099.1:0-6281 GCA_964602215.1 uncultured Isosphaeraceae bacterium
GACACCATTGTGGATACATTCGACAACGTGAATCCAACCGAACAAGCGTTGCTTGTTCTTGCATCTATGAATGATTCCGATATCGGAAACAAAATGGTCCGACTAGGATTATCGAGTAGTAATCGTATCGTCAAACTTGCTGCAACCAAAACTGCAGAAGTATTGAAAGATGATTTACTGCTTCCAATGCTCGCAAGTGTCATTGATAACCCAGAGTGTGATCGCTATCTTGCATTTTCCGCATGGATGGCAATTGATGAAACAGATGAAGCATTCGGCAAAATGTTACTGAAACGATATGTAGATCGATTCAGTTGGAATGACGCAAGGCGTTACACAAAAGAGAGAGAACTTAATTTGTCCGGTGATTTCGTTAGGAGGTGGCAGGTTGCTGGGTACTTTGCGATTGCAAATGACGATGACCGGTTGTCGAACCTTGCAAACCAAAAACAATTACCTGAGCCGAACATTGTAATGCTTGTTGTGCCGATGACGACTGCGGGAGAGCCACTTACATGGGTTGATGTGCAAAGCGAAGAAGATGGCTACTTAGATCTTTCCCTTGGCGAAGCGACTGAAAATGTTTTTGCCTATGCACGGTGTTGGTTATGGAGCCCAGATGAGCGCAAAGTTGACTTCACTATTGGTAGCGATGATGGGTGTCGTATTTGGATTGGCGACGAACTTGTTTGGGACGACCCATCTTGGCAAAGCGCCACCAAAGACAACAAGTTCGGTTCATTCACCTTGCAAAAGGGTTGGAACCCTGTACTTTTCAAAATCCTTAACGGCTTAAAGGGCATGGGACTTTACTTCCGCGTCATGGACGAAGAGGTTAAAAGTACTAGCGTAGACCCACTGTAATTTCGACGTGACTGTCACATAGAGCGATTCCACGAGCGAAGGGTGGATCAGACCCGTCGTTCGTAACACAGGTGCGAGCCCGATTTCCAAATGAAATTTAATGACCTTGGATCAGTTAGTTTGAGGCATGAGGACACCCATTGCTTCGAATTGCTTTTCGATTTGGGGTGCCCAGCCGCGATTGGCAATCGGGCTCGCAGGGCTTGGATGCAAAATAGTTTCGATGTCGGAGCGGTTCAATGTTTTCATCGCGCGTTTTTTTGCGAACCCGCCAATACCGACAATTTTTGATGGTTCAAGTTCTTTGACAAACTTTCGAAGTGCAACATCGCAAACATCAAACACCGCGTCCCGTTCTTCTGGATTAAGTTTGTCTGGCGTGCGGTTTTTACCGCCCTCTTCCATAAAACAAAGCGGGCAGTAATTGGTTATAAAAAACTCATTAAAGAAACTTTCGGGGGTATCGAAACGTTGCTTCGCCCATTCCCACACACGCCGCCCGCTCACTTCACTTCGGGGGCAATCAAACCCAAGAATTGGTCTTTTTGGGTGAACGTACTCAGGCTGTTTCACCTTCTCATTTATGCCAAGAAAATCGCGAACCGAGTTAACCTCGCCAAATGGCACACCGGTTTGTGCCATCCCCCAAGGTCCCGGATTCATTCCTATCAATAGCACCCGACCTTTCCCATCACCAAATTTTTCCAGGTATTGCTTGTGCGATTGCCACGCGTACACAAGTGGGTTATACACATACGCAACGGGCGTGCTAAATGACAACACGTTCACCCCCTTACAAAGTTCTTTTGTAATCTTAATGACAGCGTCTGGCATATCTGAATCCTAAGAAAGAGAATGTTCCAGCAATAATCACTCCAAAAATCGAGGTCCACATAGGCAGTGGCCAATCACCAAAAATTATCGTACTGCCACAAACAAAACGTAGTAGATGTGCAAGAGTTATAAGAAGAAAGAGAATTGCGATGGTATATAAGTACGTTTTCATACACGTAATGGTACCATCTTCGATTGCATGGAAAAAACCTATCATTTCAAGGTGCTTGGCTGCCGCATGAATCACGCGGAACGCCGCGAAATGGAATCCATTTTGCAAGCGCGGGGCATGACTCCGAAAAGCGATGCCCCAGATTTAGAAATTGTGCATACGTGCAGCGTGACAGGACAAGCAGCAGCGAAATCAAGAAACGCAATCCGAAGAGCAAAACGAAATGGAAAACACGTCTTTGTTACTGGCTGTTTTACTGGAACAGATTTTGATGTTGCTCGCGATCTTGGAGATACTGTTGTAACGCAAGCGGGTGAAACACCGATGCTTGCTCGGTTCCAAGAAGAAGTCGATTCTTGGCTTGGTGAAACGAACAAAGATTCAATCATTACAAAAACTGAATCGCTTCCGATTACTTCTTTACCTCAAATCCGGGGGGAGCATATAAGAGCAGAACTGCGTATCCAAGATGGTTGCGATGCGCATTGCACCTTCTGTATCATTCCAAAAATTCGCACATCACTTCGCTCAAAAACAATTGAAGACACGGTTATAGAGGCAACTCGTTTAGTCGAACTTGGACATAAAGAAATTGTCTTTACTGGCGTGTTCATTGGTGCATACGGACATGAGACCGCTCTTCGTAGAAAACAAACATCTCCAGACAGTGAATACCTTGCTGACTTGCTTGATGCTGCTGCACAAATTGATGGCTTAAAACGATTGCGCATAAGTTCGATGGAACCGGGCGATGTGACGCCAGTTTTACTTGACGCGATGGTGGCGAACCGAGGAGTTGTTGTCCCTCACTTGCACTTGCCTTTGCAATCGGGTAGCGATGCTGTGCTGCACAAAATGAATCGGCAATACAACACCTCTCAGTACATGGAAATGATTGCAATGGTGAACGAACGTTTAATTAAAGACGGATTACCACCTGCAATCACAACAGACATTATTTGTGGTTTTCCAACTGAAACAGAGGGTGATTTTGAACAAACTATCGAAGTTGCAACCAAAGTTGGATATTTGCACATGCATGTCTTCCCCTATTCTGTTCGCACCGGTACTGCGGCGGCAAGGTGGGAGCAACTCACCCCAGAAGTTGTGCAAAATCGTGTACATCGGCTAATTGCACTCGATGAAGCACTTTCACTCTCTTACCGAGAGCAACTCCTTGGAAAAGAGGTACATGTCATGCTTGAACAACCCAGCGAAATAGAGGGGCTGATGAAAGGTCGGTGTGACAACTACGCAGAAATTTCACTACGAACCGATGAACCCATTGGCTCAATAGTGAAGGGGAAAGTGACGCAAGTTCAAGCAGATAAAACGGTTGCACACACGGCTCTTAAAGTTCTCTAATTTAACACCAAAAACCTAGTGATATTTCGTAGAGCAAGTAAAGCAATTCCTTCGATAAATCTACGTGGCGAGATGGATTTCCCTTGTGTTAGCGGTTTGTTTTACAACACATGTATGTGTTGCTGATATTTGGCAGTGGGCAGATGGAGACGGTAACGGCACCTTGTGGTTATCCGATTCCGTTGCAGAGCCGTATACTGATTTAAGTGGACAAGTGCTTTGGTGGGCCGAGTTGCCAAATGCGAATTTACACCACGCGACACTAGTAAACACTGATTTTTCATTTGCGAATCTATTTGGAGCGAATCTAAAAATAGCAAATCTGTCCTTCGCAAACTTGTTTGGTGCAAATTTAGAAGAGAGCATTCTGGCTTATGCAAATTTCTTTGGGGCTGATTTAGAGTCTGCGAATATCAATGATGCGAATATGTTTTATGCTAATTTTTCAGATGCAAACTTGGCGAATCTAGAAAATTGGGAATCTGCTTTTTGGCTTGCCGCTCGCTACAACGCAAATACAATTTTCCCTGAGGGCATGAACCCCGATGAGTATGCGATGATTGAGCTGGAGGTGCCAGCACCAGGTGGAATTGCAATAGTACTTTTAGTATGTATTACAAATATAAGACGACGAAGAATCAGTGTTTAAAACCACCTGTTTCTGACTCAATCGAAGGCGTATGATTAGGGTTCTTGTCGAAATGGTCAAGTGCACGTCGCATATCAGCGAGTAACAATTCTGCAAGATCTAGTGTCAACCCCTGTCTAACTAGGATTCGTTGAATGACTAGGTCCTGTCGATTCGCTGGCATCGAATATGCTGGAACTTGCCATCCATTCGCACGAAGTCGAAAAGCAAAATCATATAATGAAAAGTTATACTTCTTGCCCTCTTTAAATTTCCAACAAAGTGCAAGAATGCCGCCATCGCCGTTGTAAATAATTTCAAACGGACCCATTTTTTCGATTTCTTCGGCTAGATACATTGCTACCCCGCAACCTTCATTATGAATTTCCTTATATCCAGTTTTACCAAGCCGAATAAAGTTGTAATATTGAGCAACAATTTCTCCTGCTGGGCGGGAAAAATTCAACTCAAATGTGGGCATATTCCCGCCAAGATAGTTCACGTTAAAAATTAAATCTTCTGGAAGATCTTCCTTGGTTCGCCACAGCGCCCAACCAACACCAATTGGTGCTAAGCCGAACTTGTGCCCAGAGGCGTTTATCGATTTTACTCGTGGCAATCTGAAGTCCCACTCTAATTCGGGCTGGATGAATGGTGCGATGAATGCACCACTTGCTCCGTCAACATGAATTGGAATATCTAATCCTGTTTCTTTTTGTAGTGTATCAAGTGCATTACTCACTTCTTTTACTGGCTCATATTGGCCTGTATACGTCACGCCGAGCGTAGGAACAACGCCCATTGTGTTTTCATCGCATCGTTTAATCACCTCTTCTGGAGTCATGATTAAACGATCGCCTTCCATCGGAATCTCTCGAAGTTCAATATCCCAATACTTAGCGAATTTATGCCAACAAATTTGAACTGGACCGCAAATCATGTTTGGCTTGTCACTTGGTTTTCCGGCGGCTTTCATTTTAGCTCGCCAGTTCCATTTCATCGCCATCCCACAAAGCATTGCTGCTTCACTCGAGCCAGTTGTAGAACATCCAAGGGTCGTTTCTCCATCTGGGGCATGCCACAATTCTGCGAGAATGTGCACGCATCTGCTTTCTATCTCAGCTGTTTGTGGATACTCGTCCTTATCAACCATATTCTTATCAATGCAATCTGTCATCAGTTGTTGCGCTTCAGGTTCGACAAATGTTGTGCAGAAAGTTGCAAGGTTCTGGCGAGAATTGCCATCTAGCAACAATTCATCATGAATTAGTCTATATGCGTCGCGGGGTGGCATATCCCCGTCACGCATTTCGTATTTAGGAAGTGTATTCGCAGTGAAGTCTGAGCCATATGTTGGTGCGATGAGTTCCTGTAATGAACTATTGTCTTTCTGGTGAAGCATTAGTAACAGTCCTTTCAATTAACATAGATTTAATAATGAGTTTTATGATTGCACTGATTGAACTCTTCCCATAACTCTAGCATTTCAGCGCGTAATAATTCTCTGCCTTGAGGCTTCCGTTTGCCGATGTCAGAGTTCAGTTCTTTAAAGAGTGCAACATCATCAAAATTACCAAACTCTTGTGCATCGTGAATTGTTGAAGCGTAGAAAATCGCCTCGACTCGTGCCCACCAACATGCTGCGTAACACATTGGGCATGGTTCACCAGTTGTATACACCGTGCACCCAGATAAATCGTGCGTGCCAAGTTTTTTGCAAGCGCTTTGAATAGCGTTCATCTCGCCATGGCTTGTTGGATCGCAGTCTAAAATGACACGATTCGCACCCTCGCCGACAATTTCGCCGTCTTTGACGATGACACATGCGAATGGTCCTCCTGCCTTGTCTTCGATTGAGGTTTTTCTTGCAAGTTCAATTGCACGGAGCATGAATTGTTCATGAGTACACATAATTGCAGTGTAACACTTATGATGGGAACCCATGAGACAGATTTCCATTCTCTTCCTTTTCCTCGCTTGCACTTCTTGCTCCATGGAGAAAATACCTGCATCAACGAACAAAGAAGCATTCATACAAGAACTTGCTTTCGAAACTTGTACATTCCATGCATTTCAAGATGAAAATGTTTCATTACTACCAAGCATCCGATTGATTGACTGTGAAGTTGAACATGAACTTGCACCAGAATCCGTAGAATTTGAGTTTACACATAAGGGCGGTGAGATATTTGGGAAACAAACTCGCAAGCGAATTGAAGATATTGCTGTTGAGACGAACGAGTTCGGGGTGAATTATTTTTTGAACTATGCGCCAATAAAGGGTGTGCAAGATTCACTCGGAAGGTGGTGTTGTTGGAATGCGAGTTCTGAATTACCTACACGAGAAGATTTACTCACAGACGAGTTACATGCCGTCCATGTCGATTCAGATGGAGGCTTGGTCTACCGCGCTTCGTG
>CAZRPZ010000100.1:0-4995 GCA_964602215.1 uncultured Isosphaeraceae bacterium
ATATTACTTTGGTGGTGATGTAGAACGCCAGCCAAATGTATCAGTGGGTATGCTTGGAGCTGATTATGAATTAGTAGAAGACGAGCAGGGAAGTGTTGCATATCAGATTACAAAAATATACGAGGGAGCAACATGGGATGCTGATTCACGTGGACCACTCAGTATGCAAGGTGTCGACATAGAAGTTGGCGATTACATTCTTGCTGTCAATGGCATCGAGATAGATTCAGAAGAAGATATTTACGCGTCGTTTATTGATACGCAAGGAAAAATTACAGTATTGACTGTCAGTGACTCTGCGACATGGGGTAGCGAGAACGAGCAGGAAGTCGTTGTCAAACCAATGTATTCAGAGTGGTCACTACGCTATCGAGATTGGATTGAGACAAATCGCAAGTATGTTGATGAAATGACTGATGGTCGTGTGGGGTATATATATGTTCCAGATACTGGTGTAAATGGGCAGAATGATTTGTTTCGGCAATTTTACGGGCAGATTGGTAAAGAAGGAATCATTATTGATGAACGATGGAATGGTGGAGGGCAAATCCCAAACCGATTTATAGAGTTGCTTAATCGCCCTCGTACAAATTATTGGGCGAGAAGAGATGGAAAGGATTGGCCTTGGCCCCACGATTCACATCAAGGTGCGAAAGTCATGTTAATTAACGGCGCTGCAGGCAGTGGAGGTGATATGTTCCCGTGGCTATTTAGAGAAGCCGAACTCGGGAAAATTATTGGCACAAGAACGTGGGGAGGACTTGTAGGAATATCTGGAAATCCTGGTTTAATCGATGGCGGCTATACATCAGTTCCAACCTTTGGTTTTTATGAAACTGATGGAACATGGGGTATTGAAGGTCATGGAGTCGAACCAGACATTGAAGTGATTGCTGATCCTGCATTAATGGTGGAGGACGGAGACCCGTCCACCCCAGACGATCCTCAACTTGACGTTGCAATTCAAACTATACAAAGAGAAATTGAATTGAACCCATATATCAAACCACCAAGACCAATGTATCCAAATCGAAGCGGCATGGGAATTACTGAAGAAGATAAGTAATAATTGAAAGAAATTGTGAACTGATTCTCAAGGAAGGACAACAATAATTTGGAAAACCTATTGCTGTATTTTCTTGCTCCATCAATTGTATTATTGGTTGCCGGTTTTCTAGCCGGTTGGATTTCACCGGGAGTGAAACTTCGTTCTGCGTTACAACATCTTGCTGCTGGGATAATTATTGCATCAGTCGCAACGGAAATTGTTCCTGAACTTCTACAAAATAATCACATTGCCCCAACTATTATTGGACTTTTTGTTGGCATTGTTCTTGTGTACTCAGTTCGTTACTTTGATGAGTCATTCAGTAAGGGAAACAGCGAGGGTAACACCACCCAATGGCTGGGATTATCTGTTGCTGCTGGTGTAGACATGCTCATCGATGGTTTTCTACTTGGTGTAGCATTTAGTGTTGCTGTCAGTAGTGGAATTATTCTTCTGATTGCAATAGGGTTTGAAGTATTGTTCTTGGGCTTTGCGTTTACAGCGACGTTTCAATCAAGAGGACTTCGCCGAGGCACTTCAATCTCAATTCTGTTCTGCCTTGCAGTACTGCTGTTCCTTGGCTCTATTCTAGGGTATTGGCTTTTGGGTACGCTCGAATCACAAATGCAAACAGCTGCGATGGCGTTCGGCAGCGTTGCGCTTTTGTATCTTGTTACAGAGGAATTGCTTGTGGAAGCGCACGAATCTGGAGAAACATCATTAGGTTCGATGCTTCTCTTTCTTGGATTCGGCGCAATGCTTATTGCTGCGATGGTGATTTAACATTACAGCCCGATACGCTCAGCTTGTTCTGCAATTCTAAATCCCCGTTCCTCTATTTGCTGTTGAATCGCTTGATCTCGAAATGCAGGATTGGTGTGGTTTAAATGTATGAACCGAATCACTGAAGGATGTTCCTCTGCAAACGTTTGAAGGAGATCCATCGTGTCATTCATCAAAGGGTGTGGAATTTGACTGATATCTCTGTTAGGTAATTCACGACCATCGTAAAACGTTGCATCGATATACGCAATATCAATTCCGCTAAGTAATTGTGCAAGGAGTTGTTCATTCCCTTCCCAGCGGTCGATGTCTGGAACGAATAACACCGAGTTGTCAGGGCCATGAATTTTATATGCAACAGTATTGCTGAACTCATCGCGATGGGGAACTTGAATGGCTTCGACGGTTAACCCCTCGATTGGTGAAATCGTTGTCGAGTTTGTTTCCGATTCTGGAAACACGTGTAATTCAATTTGATTCAGTTCGACAAGTTGAGACCATGGTCCATTCGTTGATAAGAAATTCGCCATCGACTCTGTGACGTAGGTTGGGATTTCATTCGTTGATGCAACCTCTCTGCCAAGTTGAATGAGCCCAGCGTAATGACCAATGTGTGCGTGGGTCAGAAGCAATGCATCAAATGGATGGCGACCACGGTCTTCGATACCTGAAAGAGAATGTAACAAAGCAACTTGCTTTTCAATTGCAGGTGTTGCTTCAACAAGTAATAACCTGCCTGTCTTGGTGTCGTGAATGCCAAGACAAGCGGGATATTCTTCTCTATTTTGGTTGCGTGCCTCAGTACAGCAGATTTTTTCACATCCAAGGTGTGGCAACCCGCCATCCTGCGCTCGCCCGAGCACGTAGCAGTGGAATCTTGGTAATGTCGAGTAAAGTTCATCGAGTTCTTGAAGTGTCAGATGAATTCCGCGAATGTACGGTTGTTTGCCTTCATCCCAGTGCCCATAGGTTGTTGTAAAAATCGTTCCATCTGAAAGTAACTCAACACCCGGATAAGCACAATCTTGTAGGTAGTGATTATCAGAAAGTCGAACACGGTATTCTCCATCATTGCCCTCTTCTAAATCGTTAAATGTGCCAACCCAAGCGACCCAATCGCCGTACGTCGTACTTGTTTTGTCCATGTCACGAAACGAAATAAATAATCGGCCATCTTGAGCATAGACACTTTGGTGTCTGTCACCAGTTAGAGTTTTTGGCATCTCGATGGGTGATGACCACGTTTTACCATGATCTTCACTGAAGCAAATATGACTATTTTTCTGTCTGCTATTTTCTCGAAGCAACATTGCATGTTTTTTGCCATCCGGTGAACGGATGAGTCCAGGTTCACAGAGATGTACATCTGGAAGATGCGCCACAACTCGTGGCTCACTCCAAGTCATCCCCCCGTCTTCTGAGTCAACGGCGTACACATGAAACAATCCGGAATAGTTTCCACTGTTGTAAATGAATCTGCCATCATCATGAAAAAAAGCGGTATATGCACCTTCGCCAGTTTCAACCATGTCTGCCATGCCGACAATTCCACCATAATCACCGATGGGTTCCAACTCTGACCACGAGACCCCGTCATCTTCACTGACGGACATGCGAATTGGATACAAACTTGAAAAGAGAATGAGTCGGTCAACACCCTTTTTGTCAGTTACTGGATACAGATGAGGCGTTTCTTTTGAAGTCGCCCATGAAGCAGGGACAGGTAAACGATTGCTCCAAGTACGTCCTCCGTCTGTTGAGCGTTTTAAGACGAGTTCACCTTTGCCATGCCCTTTGGGATACACGCACAAAATTGTTGAGCCGTCCTCCAACAAAACAGTTGTAGGGTGTCCTAGGTATTGACCATCTTCTTTGTCGATTGTGGTCTGTCTTTCGGTGTCTTGCGCAAGATCGATTTGCGGAGTGTGCAACAAAGAAAAGCACAACATTGTTGAAAGGAACATGTGAGGATACTACATTGCTTTAGATAGCCATGTGTTAGGCAATTATCGATATACTCCTAGCATGTTGATATCCCTTTTACTCTCACTATGTTTCACACAAGCAGGAGATGGAAGTGCAATAACCCCTGCGCCTCGTGAACATGAGTGGTGGAGAGAACGAGTTGAACAAATTCAAGAAGTGATAGAGACTTCAGGTAAAAACACGAACGTTATTTTTGTCGGTGATTCCATTACTCAAGGGTGGGAAGGAAGCGGCAAAAGAGTGTGGGATCAAGATATCGAAAAACTTGGCGCTGTCAATTTAGGAATCGGTGGTGATCGAACTGAACATGTCTTGTGGCGACTTGACAATGGCCATCTAGAAGGGATCATCCCCAAAGTGGCTGTCGTCATGATTGGGACGAATAACTTTGGCAACGGCCAAGATTCAATGGGCGAAGTGTACGATGGAATTGTCGCAGTCGTCAAAAAATTGACTGATACAATTCCGGAGGTTCATGTGATGTTACTCGACATTTTTCCGCGAGGGGAATCCTTTAATGATATGCGTGGGGAAATTTTACAAGTCAATCAAGCTTTGCAAGCGACGTACAGTGATGTCGACAATGTGATGTTTTTTCCAATCGGGAGCACCTTCTTGGAAGATGACGGGACAATTTCAAAAGACATCATGCCAGACTCATTACACCTTAGCCAAGAGGGGTACCAACGTTGGTCTGATGCTCTAGTTCCTACTATCGCAATATTGCTAGGTAGGGCAACTGGGGTGAATCAGCCACCAGTTCTTCAGCCAAGCAGCACTCAACTGTATAAGCCAATACTCGACCAATCTGGTCCGTGGGATGACGACGATGAGGTTTGCCAAGTGAAACCTCAAGGACGTTCAACAAGCGATGCCTCTGATTTACGGGCAAGCACCCCAATAATCAAGTAACCAGAGTAAGTCGGTGATATCAATGGCTCCATCGTGGTTGACATCGCCAACACCATCAACGCCACCCCACGTTGCGATGATAATGGCTAGGTCATCCCCATCAATGTCATGATCAAAATCAGCATCGCCAGCGCATGCTTCACCGTCAATTTCGATGAGTGCTGCTGCATATCGGTATTGTTCCTTCCAGTCAGACCATCCTAAGTATTTACCGCCAAATGACCAGTTCATGACAACGACGTCTTCTGTACCACCATTTTTATTTG
>CAZRPZ010000101.1:0-9233 GCA_964602215.1 uncultured Isosphaeraceae bacterium
GGCTGAAGCTGATTTGGTGAAGTTTGCAAAATTTGAACCAAGCGAATTACTGTGGGACGATGCAATCAAGCATGCACAAGAATTTGTCACGAATACTGTTCAATCTACGAATCAGGTTACAGTGGAGGTGGCAGCATGATATTTCAAGCACCATCTGTTTGGTTTTTATGTCTTCTACTCTTGCTTCCATTTCTTTGGTGGCGTTGGACACGGAAGTCTTACAAAACAGGGGTGACATACACGAGCAATGTTGACATTTCCTTGCTTCCATCAACACTTCGAAGTAAGACCACGTGGTTCCCTGCATGCCTTCGACTTCTCGCTATAGCTCTCCTAATCGTATGTGTAGCAAGACCTCAGAAGCGATTTGAACGGACTCAACAAAGTGCTGACGGAGTCGCTATCGAACTTGTGATAGACCGCTCTTCAAGTATGAATGCACACGACTTTACGATTAATGGTCAGCCGGTTGATCGCCTTTCTGCTGTACGGAAGGTTGCAGGCGAGTTTATTAAGGGCATGGGTAATCTTGATGGTCGCAGTGGCGACCTCATCGGTCTTGTTACTTTCGCTGGATATGCAGACAGCAATTGCCCAATGACATTCGATCATGAGTATCTCGTTTCAGATGTTCTTGACCGTGTTCAAATTGTCAATGAGCGTTCGGAAGACGGCACCGCCATTGGCGATGCGGTTGCCCTCGCTGTTGAACGACTCTCTTCTCTTGAAGATCGTGTAAAACAGGAATCTGGCAATCCTATACAAAGCAAAGTTATCATTTTGCTTACCGATGGCGCAAATAATCAAGGTGATCTTGACCCACAAACTGCTGCTGATATTGCAGCAGCAATGGATATCACTGTATATACGATTGGCGCTGGGACTAATGGCTATGCGCCTTTTCCAACAACCGATATTTTTGGACGTACTGTGATGCGTCAGGGGCAAGTCACAATTGACGAAGAAACATTAGAGATGATTGCCACAACGACCGGCGGCAAATATTTCAGAGCAACAGATACTGCTTCTTTACAAGAAATTTACGCCGCAATTGACGAAATGGAACGCACTGAAATCACTCAACGAACGTATGTCAATCATGTAGACATGGCTGTCGAAAGTGTCAGTATTGCTGGATTTACTCTTCCCCCACTTCTTCTCGTTTCGTTCATATTTTTATTCGCTGACATCATCCTTCGCTCTACGTATTACAGGATTTTAGATTAATGGACATGCAATTCAACAATCCAAATAACACACTGTACTTTTGGGCAGTTGTTGTGTTGGGCATTATTCTTGTAATGGGATATGCACGAAGAAGCAAGTTGTTACAACGAATTGCTACTCCGCGACTTGTAAAACGACTTACTGTAAGTAGTTCAAACAGCCGAAGAAAATTTAGAATCGGACTTCTCGTTTCTGTAGCATTATTACTTTGCGTAAGTGTCTTGGATCCAAGATGGGGAACTCGGTACAGGGAAGTCGAGCAAAAAGGCATCGACACCTTCTTTGTCCTTGATGTTTCTCGTTCGATGCTTGCTGAAGACGTCCGTCCAAATAGATTGAATCGAGCAACGACTGCAATTTCTGACGTTCTTGATGTGATGGGAAGTGACCGTGCTGGGTTGATTACAGTTGCAGGAGACGCAACAGTAAATGTACCACTCACCCTTGATTATGGTTCCCTACGTCTATCTTTAGAAGATGTCTCTCCAAGGGATGTAAAGCGAGGCGGCACGATGATAGGTGACGGTATTCGTCTTGCCCAAAATAGTTTTACTGATGATGTGCAGGATCATAAAACGATTATTGTGCTCAGCGATGGTGAAGACATGGGCAGTTTTCCGAGTGAAGCAGCTGTTGATGCGGCAAATGCCGGTATACATGTCTATACCGTTGGAATTGGCGACCCTATTCAAGGCGCACGTATCCCAACGACAATCTACGGCCAACCATCTTACATTGTGCATGAGGGCAAGGAAGTTTGGTCGGTCATGAATCCAGAGGAACTCACAAACGTCGCGAATGCCGGAGGTGGTGCATTCGTCCCAGCAGGCACTGCCAATCTTGACCTCGGATCGATTTATGCACAACGGATTGCGACAGATGCTGGAAAAAGTTTCGACAGCGTAAAACTTGAACAATTTATTCCTCGCTTCCAGTGGTTTGCAATTCCCGCTCTTCTTCTATTGCTTGGGGATTCATGGTTACGCTTGCGAGTACAGAAACAAAGATCGCGACGTGCGTACGAGGTGGCTTCATGATGATTTATCCATTCATTCTGTCAATTGCTCTCACAGCAAGTCCTCAATCATTGCTCGAATCTGCTCAGTCGTTCATTACTCAGGAAAACTGGCAAGAAGCGGCTACTGCTCTTGATGAATACGCTCGTACAGTAGATCACCCAACAGCCGAAGCGATGTACGACCGAGGCGTTGCTCACTACAACTTGGGCGAGTATGACGTTGCGCAAATCGCCTTTGACAACGCCATGGCTTCCACCACTGATCCAACATTAAAAACATTTAGTGCGTTTAATTTGGGAAATGCAATGTATCGACAGACGATGGAATCTCTTGAGGGCAAAGGCACTGGCGCACCGAGTGATGAAGATTTAGCTGCAATTGAAAATGCAAAATCACAAATTCAAGAGGTTTTGCAAAATTACAGAACTGCTATTAATAATGATCCTGCTGACATGGACGCTAGAGCAAATGGCGAACTTGCATGGCAGATGTTGCAACAGTTAGACCAAATGCAAGAGCAAATGGAGGAACAACAGGAACAAGAACAGGATGACCAGCAACAAGAACAAAACGAAGAGAACGCTGATCAACAACAAGAACAAAACCAAAAGCAACAAGACGATAACTCTTCACAAGAACAACAAGAACAAGACAGTGAACAATCTGAAGAGAACCAAAAACAAGAACAACAAGGTGAACAGTCTGAAGAAAATCAAGAGCAACAAGAACAAGATGACGAACAATCTGAACAAAACAAGGAACAAAATCAATCTCCTCAAGATGGCGAACAACAAGACTCCAATCAATCTGATGAGCAATCTGACAAGGAAGAACTTAACCAGCAAACTCAAGAAGGCGATTTAGAATCAACTGACGAGGAAATGGAACAATCTAAAGCCCAACAAGCCACCGAACGCGATGAAGGCGAACGGTTATCTGAAGAAGAAGCAAATCGGTTGCTTCAACTCATTCGGGACAAAGAACAAAAGCGACGAAAAGAACTCGCCGCTCGCAGAGCCAACCGTCGAGTTCCTGTAGAGAAGGATTGGTAATCATGATGAAACTAGTCCAAATATTCCTTCTTCTCTCCACACTCTGTACCTCAGTCGCTTTCTCTCAAGAAGTCCTTGTAGAGATGCCACCAAATCAGGGATACATCGGCGTGCCGATGCAGTTTATTATCGTCTATAAAAATGTTCAGTCTAATGAAGAACCAACCTTGCCAGAGATTGACGGCTTCTCCATCAGACGAAAAGGTGGAATCGAAACTTCTTCTCAAACTACCTTTGTCAATGGAAAAATCACGTCAACATCCTCAAGGAAGTTCACCTTCTATCTAACACCCACCAAGGTTGGAACCCTTGATATACCACCATTGACCTTTATTGCAGACGGGAAGGCATTCCAGACAGTTCAAAAGAGTATTGAGATCGTCGAAACACCAACGAGCGGTGCGTTGAAAATAGAGGTGAACGGAACTGATGGCGAACTCTATCTTGGTCAACCTATTGATTTGACATTGAACATATTCATTGAACAATTCACCGATCCCGTTCTTGAAATCGAACTAGATGCACGTGAAATGTTCTCTCTCATTAGCCAAAATTCTTCATATGGGATGTTCTCAGAAGCACTACAAAACGGCAGGGTGAGTGCCCAATCTGTACGAGGCAAAACTGACGAGGGCGTTCCTGCAACGTTTTATGTCTATTCCCTACAAGCTACAACATGGCCAGAAACCACTGGTCCACTTGAGTTCGATCCAATTTCAATTATTGCACAGTATCCAATTTCACTCGCAAGAGAAAGAAGCGTTGGGCTCTTTGGAGGAAATTCACTTGTTGTAAGCCAATCTCAACTCGTGAGTGCACTGGCGGAAATGCCATCGGTCAATGTTCTTACTCCACCAATCCAAGGCCGCCCAGAATGGTATACAGGTGCTGTTGGCAAATTTGATTTTCGCGTTGTTGCAGAACCAACACAAGTCAATGTCGGAGAACCTATCGCCTTAACGCTGCGGGTGACCGATCTTTCATCGGGTCCAGTGAATCTAGATTATTTAGCAGTCCCCGCTCTTGATCGGCTTTCAACATTAACAGATTACTTTAAAGTTCCTGATAACCCACTTGGAGGAATATCTGATGGGAGGACGAAGACTTTTACCCAAACAATTCGCCCAAGGAACGCTGATGTCACAGAAATACCACCGCTTCCGATGAGTAGTTTTGATCCGAAAACTGGCACATATTCCACTATATGGACAAAACCGATTCCAGTAACTGTGCATGATGTTGCGACAGTATCAGCAAGTGATTTAGTTGGAGGAGAATCACGTACAAAACAACCCACCAGCCAGACACTCACTGAAATTGACGGTGGAATACTAGCAAATTACACAGGCGATAATCTTCTAGAATCGCAATCGACTGAAATTACTCCAGCTGTTCTTGCAGCAATTGCATTACCGCCGATTGCCTTCGTAGGAATTGCGTTCGCTCTTTTGTATCAAAAACGAATGCATACCGATGCATCCAAACACAAAACCGCAAAGAAAGTTGCTCTAAAAACAATTCGAACTTATTCACAATCCAATCGAGATGTTCCGATTCAAGAATTTGCAGAAGCACTTCGAACATTACAAACAGATGTGCCGAATCATGCTGACCTTCAATCCTTACTCAAACGGTGCGACGCAGCACAATTTGGCGGCTATGTTGATGCATCTCTCTTTGAAGATGCGAACAAACTAGTGGAGACCATCTCATGTTAACATTCTCCACGATTGTCCTCGCTCTGATAACAACTACTACTGAGATTCGCCTTTCTCATGAGCAACAAATTGCTGTGTTACAGGAAGCGCAAATTGCGTATGATCATGCTGTTGAATTGCAAACCGCAGATCCAGTTGCTGCAAAAGAATCCTTTCGAAGAGCTGCGAACCGATTTCAAGTTCTCGTTGATGATGGCATTGAAAATGGCAAACTGTGGTATGACCTAGGGAATGCACAACTTCAAGTTGGCGAAATCGGAGAAGCGATCGCTGCGTATCGATCTGCTAGCAGATATATCCCTTCAGATGGGCGGGTTGAAACAAACCTCGAATATGCACGATCACTCGTAACGAATCGAATAGACGGCGAGAATTCGACTTCTCTATTAAACCGACTTGCGTTTTGGCATGAATCTCTCCCTACTAGTGTTCGCCTTACCCTCGGTATCACCTTTTGGTTTGCGTGTTGGACGCTTGTTTCAATTCGCTTATTTCGAGTCATTCCTTTGTTTAAAACAGCATCTGTTTCTTTTGGTTTATTCGCACTTGCCCTAGGTGTAAGTGTTGGTGCTGACATCGCAGATCAACATCAAGACCATGGCGTATTAACAACTAAAGAGGTCATCGTTCGGAAGGGTTCTGGCGAACAGTACGGACCGATGTTTAATGAACCCTTGCATGAAGGGACTGAATTTGAAGTTCTCGGGCAACACCAAATGTGGCTACACATTAGGTTGCCAAATGGCAATGAGGGTTGGATAGGCCGTGAAGACGCCCAAATCGTGAAAAGAAGTGACAGTCACCCCTTGGTGACAGTCACCAAGGGGTGACTGTCACTAAAAAGCGACCCGCCATAAATGACGGGTCGCATTGAACTGAAACGTGGGTTCTCCTCTCTACATTCCCTGAATTAACAAGGTCCCCACGCAGCAATTAACATCAGTATATCACCTACACCAACTGTTCCATTACCATCAAGATCATGGGCTGGGTCAGTACCTCCCCAATCTCCGATTAGTATCAAAATATCAGCAACAGCAACTTGACCATCTCCGTCGATATCTTCAACGCAATCACTTGGACATGGTGGGTTTTCACTTCCGGGGGTGTCCGCTGACGCAGGGTCATAGGGATCATACGTACCGATTGCAAAATTCCCACACGCTGAGGTATATCTGTATGCATGTGAAGGAGCGAATCCATCGGCATTTGGACCAATCTCTTCAAACCCAAGATAGGTAAAATCGCCACCAACAGGGTCATAGATTAACCGAACACCATCAATGGTATCTTGCCATGGCAAGACATCTAAGACGCCGTCGTCGTCAGTATCCAAATCATCACCATATGAACCGTAAAAGTTCATCACGAGGAAGTGTGTCACATTGTCACTGTTCTCAAAATTCAACGCACCTGGTAGTACATAATTCGCTAGCACTCCAAGGGTGTCATCATCTTCAGCAACAAGTAGTGAACCGTTTGCAGGAATTGCCATGGATGATAAATCGATTGCACATTCAATTACACCGCTCCCGCCTGAACCATCGCCTATCACTATGTACCACACACCCGAAAGATCCATACTTTGGTCACCTCGAATTTCAAAGTACTCATCCACATCAGAGCCGGGCTGGTCTGTGCGAATTTCTTGTAACTGTATAAATGGAAGTTCGGTTTCACATTCATCTGGGAATCCGTTTCCATTGTCATCGTGAAGTACACCACTATCGTAATCGCATGAATCTGGGATGGAATTACCATTGCAATCAAGGGCGTTACCATCGGCTAAATCACAACTGTCTGGGACACCATTTCCATTGCAATCAACAGCTGAAGCATCACACACATCACCCACTCCATCACCATTACAATCTTCTTGTCCTGGGTTCGGGATATTCGGGCAGTTGTCTTCACTGTCTTCCCAACCATCGCCGTCACTATCTGGCCCACTTGCATCGAGGACGACGATTTCTGCAACCATGCCCATTGCACAATGTGGTATACAGAGGTATGGGATTAGTGCGGGCGCATCTGAGGGAACAACCCATTCAAACGTGCTGCTTTTGGGTGTGAGTGGAGCATCAAATAATCCATCCCCTACGCAATTAACACCAGATGTAACGGTATGAGTTCCTGAATTCCATTGCCAAACAATTGTGTCACCCGTCATGACTTCAACTAACGCTGGCGTAAAGGTAAGTCCAATTTGGTCGATATAAAATGTCGTTGAACTTCCACCACCTGCAACATATGTTCCGATTGGCATTACACTTGAACAGGATGCGTTCGTTGAACACCCATCAACAGCGTTTGCACCGCTGTACGTATAGTCAGCATCAGAGAACACACCTCCGTTTGCGCTGGTTCCGTCAACACGGTAAGCCCAACCATCCATATATTCCCAAGGGTCTCCGTTTCCATCTACATTGATATCGCCATAGACATCAATCACTGCACCAGCTTGGAACAGTTCAATCGCGTCATCGCCGTTGACATTCACAGCATTATCTATGTAATTAGGAGCAAATCCGTAATACTCTATGAACGCCGTGTCATTGTTCGTGACATAGATAAATGATCCTGCAGTTGCTGAACCTGTTGGAAAAGTAAACTCCTCGCCATCACTACCACCACCATTGTTTGCAGACCCTAAACCATATTGACTTAAGTCTGGGATGTCATTGACGACATACAATTCAACCCCTTTTGGTAGACCGCCTGAGAGTGGTCCGTCAAAAACGGCTGTGATTTGCAAATCACCTGAAACTGTACCGATAATGCTAAACGTTGTTGCGGCTATTAGTGCAGCGATCTTTTTCCCAATCATCTCTCTCTCCTTTTGTGTAGGAATATTAGTTATTCTGAATACCTAAATATAAAGATAATGTGAGGTGAAGCAAGAGAAAATAGGCAATTTATACTCAATAATCTGAAACTCATCCCCTCAATTAGCTGCAAGGACCCCATGCAGCGATTAACAGCAGCAAATCACTGACCCCAACAATACCATTACCATCAAGATCATAGATTGGATCATTCCCGCCCCACTCTCCAATCAGAAGCAAAATATCCGCTACTGCAACTTGACCATTGCCATCAAAGTCTTCAGGGCATGACGTTGGAGCCGTAATCTCGACCCGAACTGTAAGCATTGAGATTCCGCTTTGTTCGCCAAGTAAATCTTCATCTGAAACTTCGATTGGCATTGGCGCAATATATGTATCAGGTGCTATTGAATCCGTGTCGATACTGAACGTAATCAGAGAAGGAATTGACCCAACTGTTGAAGTCGACATTCCTTCATACATAACTGGAGGAGTCGGAGTTGAAACGTTATCGACTTCAAGCAATGATTGCGATCCGTCATACCCATAATTAAACAACCACACGTTAAATGTTTGAACGCCTGTTCCCTGTTCAAATGAAACATCAAACGTATGCCAATCGAGATCTTCGCTAAATGAGAATGAAGGGTTTGCGTGTTCGATTACATCACCCGAACTCTTCACAACAACAGGCGTAGAATCTGTTTCCGAACTGGTTGATGTTAAAGTGAAAGTCGAATACCAAGTTGTTGCAGCAGATGTGTCTATTGGAAAAGCAACTGTCTCGGGTGCACTAAGTGCTAGTACCGAGACTGATTGAGAACCCGAAACGTCACCAGTTGCTTCAACTGATACATGCAAGACATCTGCACCTTCAGAGACACTGACTGGAGCATCGTTCGTAATCACCATCGAACTTGTTGCTTCAGCTCCAATTAAAACTCGTTGAGGCGAATCGTGTTCCCAAAAGAACACTGCGGGCACTTGGTAATCAACAATTAGTGGCAGATGATCAGAGGCAATGACGAGTTCATCAGCTAACGTGTTTCCTCTTGCAAGATCACCTGGAAAATAATTGTTATCTCCTGAGTTGATTGCTTGGTTGTAATGATTACCATCGTTACCAAGTGAACGGTATGTTCCAGTAATAACATCAAAACCTCCTCCATCAAACAACGATGGTGAAACAAACTGGAAATCGAACCGGTCATCTAATCCACCACCAATGAGCCCTCCGTTTTGGGTAAGAAGAGGAGATTGTGTATGTTTTAATGAATTTGAACTTCCACTCCAAGAATCTCCTGTACCAAGTGGATCGATGAGTTGACCATCACCTACATCTGTGAACCAAGTATATGCTGGTTCACTTGGAGAATAAAAGTTCATATCACC
>CAZRPZ010000102.1:0-4359 GCA_964602215.1 uncultured Isosphaeraceae bacterium
AAGTGGGGATTGGGGGGCTGTTCTCAGTGACCCGAGAGTGCAAAATCAGTTCTATTTCACCCTTATGCAGACTACAAAAGAGGGTGCAATGCAATTAACGGCCTTCTGTCGCCAAAAAGGACTTGAAACATACGTAGTTTCAGGCAACAATACGCGGCTCTACCGAGTGGTCGCACTTCCTGGCTCGCCAGATCGTAATTCCACTCTGTTAAAAAGAGTTCTGTCTCAGATTCATGCCGTAGGGCAAGAATGGGCTGGAACAACTGCCGGTCGTGGCAGTGACCTTCAAGATGCGTATTTAAGCATCAAATCACAGTGATTAAAGTTCTAGGAAAAACAGTATGAGCCTTCACAGAAGTTTGAAAACAAAACCAGCAGGATTGAACCAGCATCGAAACGTACTCACACGTGGCGAACGAATCGAATTTCTTGCGAATGAAGATAAGTTCAATCTTGAAGAAGATTCCCCTATCGGATTGCTCAAAGTTGCAAGCCGCAAAATAAAAATTGCGAGTAAGCAGAAAGAGGAAACTGAAGAAGGAGAAGAAGGCGCTGTAGAAACTAGCGAAGTTAGTGAGGAATAACGTTGCCTTCGTCGCTCGACATAGAGCGTCTGCTCTCTGAACGCGTCAAAGATATTGAAACTTCGGGTATTCGACGTGCATGGGCACTTGCTCAAGCATGTGAGGATCCAATCAATTTATCGATTGGGCAACCTGACTTTCCAGTCCACGACTCAATTAAACAAGCAGCGATCGAGGCAATCCTACAAGATAAAAATGGATATACCCATACTGCTGGTTGCGATTGTTTGCTGCAAACTATCCATGCTCGTTTACAAGAGCAGTATGGATGGAAGTTTGACGAAGATTCCGGCAAAGGTGCAATGGTGACATCTGGAACAGCGGGTGCACTCACCCTTGCTTGTTTAGCCTTACTGGAAAGGGGTGATGAAATTATCGTTCCAGATCCATACTTTGTGATTTACCCAACTCTTGCACGGATCGCTGATGCAAATGCAGTTCTATGTGACACGTATCCAGATTTTAGAATGACAGCAAATCGCATTGAATCCTGCATCACACAACACACGAAGGCAGTATTGCTTAATTCGCCAGCGAATCCAACAGGAGTAGTGCTCACGGGTGAAGAGGTTGAGGAAATCGTAACATTATGTAAAGACAGGGGTCTTTTACTTATTACTGATGAGATTTACGACGAATTTGTGTTCCCGCCAACAACACACGCTAGCCCCGCCTCATTCAGTGAAGACGTGCTTGTTATCCGTGGATATGGAAAAACATATGGGTGTACCGGCTGGAGGATGGGATATGCTGCTGGTCCTAAGCAACTCATAGATGCAATGCTGAAATTGAAACAACAAACATTTGTTTGTGCTCCCTCCATCATGCAGCATGCTCTTGTTGGTGCTTATGACATTGACTTAAGCCCTCTGATTGCTCAGTTTACAAAAAGAAGAGATATGGTTGTTGAGTATCTCAGTGATGTGACTGAACTTGTTGTGCCTCAAGGTGCGTTCTATGCGTTCCCGAAAATTCCTGAAGGACATCAAATGTCGGGAATGGAGTTCATCGCCAAAGCAGTTTCCCATGATGTCCTTATTATTCAAGGCGATATCTTTTCGCAACATGACACTCATTTCCGTATTAGTTACGCGGTAGCAGATGACAAACTTGAGCACGGCCTCGCTATTTTGAAAAAGTTGCTGCAGTAACAACAAAGTACATGTAGCTAGGTAGCCCTTGAAAAAAGGCCCCGTCGGTGAAGCAAAGCAACACCGACGAGGCGGAGGGGAGAAAGATGATACATTTCTCGACCGTTTCGTTTGGCTTCCGTGAAAAAAAGTTAAATTAGGGTAAATGAGTGCTCAAAAGCAGCGATTTGAGCCGCTGAGGAGTATTGCTCTTTGATAAGCAACGCTGCTGTTTGACCTATTCTTGAGGCAAGATTCTGATCATTGAGGATGCGATGAATCGAATCTTCCCAATCATAATCAACGATTAGTGCCGTCTCGTCATCAATCAGCATATCGAAACCATCAATTGAGGTAGCAATGACTGGAATTTCAGCGAGCATCACCTCTAGCAAAATACTTCTGATTGGCATTGTCTTTGAAGGCAGCAATACAAGATCAGATTGAATGACCAGAGATCTCATCGATGCCATATCTGAAAGGGTCGTCACACGATCAAGCATGTCAAGTTGTTCAACTGTTTTCCACACTTTATGTTGGTGACGTCCCGTAAGTTCTAAAAATAAATGCGTGTTTTGTAAGGCCTTTGCTGATTCTAAAATTCGTTTTGTTGCTTTTGGATTCCCTGAGCCATCAAGAATTGATATGCAAGTATTTTTAGTAGAAACTTCTTCTGAGTTAGATTGCTTGGAAGAGGACGATGCAAGTGGCACGAGGACGACGCGGTCTTCATTAGTACGGCCTGCGACAACGCGTTCGATTGAAGGAGTTGGTGCGAACCAACGCCATACGTTGGAAGATGAACGAACTCGCTTGGCCTGCTGCATCGAAATGATTTCGTTTAGAATAGGCGCGTTAAGTTCTGGAGAAATATCAAAAGCAACTTGTAAGGCATCTGCTCCAAATGAAACGATGACATCTACATCAATTTTTTCAAGTTTCGATAAGATTTCATCAGTTCGAGTATTTCGCAAGAGGAACGAGACTGGCATAGGGGTCGTGATACGTTTGGTCAAAGAGACCGCTTTTTCGAATGGTGTTAATTCATCTATAGGGGTTGAAGGGATAACCCTAACGACTTGGTGTCCATCATTCACGAAACCTACAACAATACGATTTAACATCGCATGCTCTTGGTCTAGTCGGTTCTGTGACATCACCGTCAAAATATTCATGCGTTGGCTCCAGAAATACCTTTTGGTGGAGTGAGAGAGTCGAGTGTTTCAGCCATTTCGACAGGAATACTCTTTGGTCTTCTTGTTTCTAAATGCACAAGAACCCAAAGAGTTTTACAACAGCAGACAATTCTTGATTCTTCTTCAACACTATGAACGTAAGTTGTTCTCCAAGATTTAACTCTGCGAACATTTTCTACCCAAGTTGTAATCCTCAATTCATCAGCTGAACTTGCCTCTGAGAGATAATCGAGTTCATGCCTTGCAACGAACCACATTACTCCACGTTGAAGAAGTCTTTCTCTATTCCATCCCACAGAATCGCAGTGAAGTTGTGCAACTTTGTCAATCCACTGAAGATAAACAATATTGTTGATGTGGTTGACTTCATTACTTGATTGATCCGAAGTTGTTTCAATTTTGCATTGAAAAGGTGCAGGGTGTTCAACTTTTGCAAAAGGAATAATGTCGTCCTTATCGCAAGGATGAAGTAGGATTTTGCTCATTGTTGCAAACCCTTCAGATATTCCCATGTGTAAATACCACTGCGGTGCCCGTCTGAAAATGTAAAACGAATTGCATAATTCCCTACAAGTTCGCCATCTTTGATTGTGATTACGCTACCGGTGTTTGGCAAAATTGCCAGTGGATTTTGAGCAAGTTGGTCCCTCGTTTCTTTGGAATCAGCAGAGGGTGACATTTTTCGAAGAAGGGCACAAGGATAGAAGGAAGTTGTGCCATCATCCCAACCAACTTGTACGCCTTCTGATTTGCTAATATCAATATGTTTGGGTTCAAGAGGCACTACGTGGATTCTACTATGATGCACACTATGACATGTTGCCAGCACCCAGCAGACCGAATGTGCGAATCCATCAACCGGACGAACGCACCTCTTTGTGTTGGAATTGACCCTGTCTTTGAGCAACTACCAGCCGAATTGCAGGATCTTTCAGAATTTGAGGCATTTGAAGTATTTTGCACAGGTATTCTTGATGCGGTGAATTCGATTGCCCCAGCAATTAAATTTCAATCGGCATGTTTTGAGCGACTTGGCTATCGTGGTGTGGAATTGCTTGGCTCATTGAGACAACAGGCAAGCGAAAAAGGGATGCAAGTCATTCTTGATGTAAAACGGGGAGATATCGGTATTAGCGCTACTCATTATGCAACTGCAGTACTCGCAGATGGTCCTTGTGACTGGGTTACTGTCAACCCATATCTTGGAACTGATGGAATTCGACCCTTTTTAGACGCTGGAATTGGCGTCTTTTGTCTTGTGCGGACTTCAAATCCAAGCGGCGATTTTATCCAAGGACAATCACTTGCAGATGGAAGAACGGTTGCTCAATTAATTGCCGATATCGTTTCTGAACTGGGGAATCAATATTTAGGAAAGTCTGGTTGGAGCGCATTGGGAGCAGTCGTTGGAGCAACCAAAGCAGATGAGGCAATCGAACTGCGAACCCG
>CAZRPZ010000103.1:0-12714 GCA_964602215.1 uncultured Isosphaeraceae bacterium
AGAACAATCGTATATCGATTCTCTTCAATCAAGAGCGTTAACAGCAGGGGTTGATGATGCTGTCACGTTTTTGGGGATGGTTGTTGGGGATTTAAAACTTTCTTTATATGCAATGGCGGATATGTTTGCGTTACCAACGCAACAAGAAAACTTTGGGCTTGTATACCCAGAGGCGATGCTTTGTGAAACTCCTACTATTGGAACAAAGGGGACTGACATCTGGCGGGAATTACAAGAAGGTGGTGCAATCATTGCAGATCGAACACCCGAGGCATTTGCAAACGCAATCACCACACTTTGCGAGGATGACTCAAAGTTGAAGGCACTCGGAACAAAAGCAAGAACACACATTCTCAAATGGCTTGATTCTGATACCGTTGCAAAACAGTATGAAGAGATGTATCTTGCTGCGACTATCGAACGTGAATAGTAAATTTCACAACTCTGGTCGGCTCAATATCTTTTTCCCATGGTCGCAGGTACGAAAACACTAATTCTGTCTCTCCGACTGATTCGGTGCGTAGCGTCCATGTTGAGGTTCCGCCAACACCAATTCTTCCGCTTCTATCAGGAACATATTTTTGAGAGTTGTTCGTCACAACGTTCGGGTTTGATATTTGAACATCCCAACTATATCCAGTCGTCGGATTACTCGGTAAGACAATTTCAAATGTATGGTTCGGTGAAAGCACAATAACTCGGTCTTCATCGACTGCAGAAAAAGGTCTTGCAATGACGCTACCATCATTTTTTGAGGGTGATGCACACGAAGGCAAACACAGTAACACACAGAGGAGAGTATTTCGAATCATTCTGAAAGCATAGCACTCTTTATCATCAGTTGCCATCAGGAACGGGGCTTCCATGTGGGTCAATATCTGCACTACCTAATCCAGATTGCATAGATTTCGTCGTCACGTGCTCCAGTACTTCGGCAGAGCGATGAAGTTGGTGTGTATCCTGAGGGTAATGTTTATCTAAATACACTTCCCAAAGTCGGTGGGAACGCACAAGCGATGTCGCTATTGTCCGCCCTGATTCTGTCAGCCTCCATTCCGAAGCGGTTTTTTGAATAGCGCCCTGCTTCAATAAACTTCGAATTGCCTTTCCCATTGCTCTATGTGGTGCACTGAGTAAGCGGGGCAACTCATCTGTTTGTACGCCTGTTTGGTTGCGTTCTTCAAATCGCCAGAGTACTCCTAAAATATCCTCACGAAGGATATGTGCCCTTGTTTCAACAGCACAGAGCGCTCTTGAAATCAACCCTTGCTTTGGCGAAACCATCCATGCAATAGTAAACAAGAATCCGGTTGCAACTGCCATTGCACCTGCTGTTGTTGTTCCGCTATAGCCAAACCATGTTGGCACTGTAATTGCAGAAAGGTGCCCAAGCCCAGCAGAACATGCTGCCAATACCAGTGATAACAAAATAAGTGTGCTATAACGATCTGTGAGCAAATATGCTGTAGCAGGCGGAACAATAAACATTGCAACAACAAGAATACTTCCAACTGTTTCAAAAGCAGCCACCGCAGTTGCCGCGGTCATTGTCATCAACATGTAATGCATAAATGATGGGGATATTCCCTGAGATTTTGCTAACGATGGATCAAATGCAGTGATTTTTAATTCTTTGTAAAACAACAACATGAAAATACCGTTTGCGATGAGCATCACTCCATTGACAATTGCCCCCCTTGGTACACCCCAGCCATCAACTGGTTGGTCAAACCATGCAAATTCAATTGCGCCATTTAGAACGCAGTCTGGGTCAATATCTACATGGTCAATTGCTTGCCGCATCAAGACTAACCCAAATGCAAACAACACTGTGAATACAATTCCCATCGACGCCCCGACTTCAACTTTCCCAAGGGTCTGAATTGCCTGTACCAAAAAAGCCGTAATGAGTCCAACAACGACTGCACCAATGAGCATCGCTGTTGGATCTCTTGATCCTGTCACCAAGAAAGCAATTGCGATTCCCGGAAGCACTGTATGGCTAATGGCAGCCCCCATTAGACTCATTCGACGGAGTACAAGTATTGTGCCGGGAATTGCACATCCCGCAGCACAAAGTGCTCCAATGATGACAATCCAACTGTCGATGACCGTCCAATTCATAATTCGACACCAATTGGATGGGGGCTTTGCAATTCGTGAGATGAATCCAATAGCGTTTCAAGTTTTTGCACCAAATCTTTGCCAAGCACGTGTTCAATCGTGTCTGCATCGCGATCGACATGAGAAGGGGCAATATCCGCATAATTAATCAGGTAAACCTCCCACAGTCGGTGGTTCCGTGCAACTCTATTCGCTTCACTTAGCCCCGCTTCTGTCATCCTCCAGTTATTAGCCGTCTCTCTTTTTGTAAATCCTTTTTTCTGAGCTCTTCTGAGTTGGCGGAGTACAAATGTTTGATTCCATGAACGCATCGAAACAATTGCTTCGATGCTTATTTTCTCAATTTGTTCACGTTCGTATATTTCCCACATTGCTCTTTGCAGGTGTTGCATTGCAACTCTTCTATGTAAACGAATACGTGCAATTTTATTCACAACAACTCCATCGTTCCTTCCGAAAACAAAGCTCACAACAAACCAAAAACCACAAAGCAAAACTATGATTGGTCCTGTTGGCATCCTTGGAACAAGAGCACTTACAGTTGCGCCAAGCCACCCGTTTAAACATCCAATCAGTGCGGCGACTATTAACATGGAACCCGTTCCCCGAACCCAGTATCGCGCAGAAGCCGCGGGAATAATCAACATCGCAACTGCAAGTACGAGCCCAACCGATTGCAATGCGATGACCGTCACAATCGCAACTAAGCCCATGAGCACAATGTCAAGTGTCATCACCGGCCATCCTTGCGTCTTACTAAACTTCTCATCGAAGCAAAGCAGAGTAAATTCTTTTCTAAGTAATCCAATCACTAGAATAACCCCCACCGCAACACCGAACATCGTCATTGCATCGCTTGCGACCATTGATGCTGCTTTACCAAAAATGAATCCCTGTAATCCTGCCGCGCTTCCACTGGGCATCTCGGTTGCTATTTTTAATAAGCAAAGTCCGAGTCCAAAAAAAACACTTAGTACAATTCCAATCGCCGCATCATCTTTCAATCGAGTTGTGTGGCGAATTGCAAGAATCATCAGCACGCCGATGCAGCCAAACACAAATGCACCGAGTAATAAACCAATCATCGATTTTCCAGTTCCACCAAATGCAACTGCGACCATAAACGCTACTGCAATTCCCGGCAACGTTGCGTGGCTAAGCGCATCGGCTGTCAATGCACGTTTTCTTAAGAGAAGGAATGTGCCAACAATTCCAGCTGCGGCTCCAAGTGCCATCACCCCAAGTACAACGACGCGTGTGTTGTACTCTTCTAACAGTAATACTTGGGTAATCTGCTCAAAAGTTGGAAAAGAAATCCGAGTATCTGAAATCGAATGGTTGTTCATCACTCAAGAACCTTCGCCCTTGCGAGACGTTCAGCTGCTTCGGATAAAAGCGTTAAACGACCTCCGTATGTTTTCTTTAGGTTCTCATTCGTAAAGACATCACGTATTGAACCATGTGCAACAACACGCATATTCAACATAATGACATGGTCAAAATACTCTGGGACTGTTTGCAAATCGTGGTGAACAACAACAACTGTTTTTCGTTGTGTTCTGAGTTCACTCAAAACGTCAACAATCGCCCGTTCTGTTGCAGCATCTACACTCGCAAACGGCTCGTCCATCAAGTAAATCGTTGAATCTTGCGCCAAAGCACGCGCCAAAAACACACGCTGTTGTTGTCCACCAGAGAGTTGGTTAATTTGTCGGTGTGCATACTCTGCCATCCCAACTCGTTGAAGTGCTTCCATTGCTAATGCTCTGTCTTTTGAAAACACTGGCTTGCACCATCCAATCTGCCCATACCGTCCCATCAGAACTACGCCCAGTGCATCAATTGGAAAATCCCAGTCAACCGATTCTCGTTGAGGAACATACGAAACAAGTTTCCGCTGTTTCTTCAGGGGTTTGCCGTACAACAAGATATCACCTGAAGCCCGTGGAATAATGTCGAGTATTGCTTTTAATAATGTACTCTTCCCAGCACCATTCGGACCAACGATTGCTATAAGTTTTGCTTCTGGAATGTCGAGATCAACATCCCACAGCACTGGTTTCCGATGATACGCAACTGTTAAGTCATGTATCGAAATAGGAGAACTTGCAGAATGACCCGCTTCAATCGTCATTCGGTTTCTTTTCGGTATCAGATTGCAATTGTAGAGATTCAAAACCACCTTCAGGTGCATCTCCACCAAGTGCAGATGTAATAGTTGTGATGTTGTGGTCTAACATTCCGATGTATGTGCCTTCATACGTTCCACTCTGGCCCATTGCATCTGAAAAAAGTCGTCCTCCGATTGTAACCGGGTGTCCTTTTGCAGCAGCACCTTCGATTAACGCATTGACATTTCGATCCGACACACTTGATTCAACAAAGACAGCGGTAATTCCAAAGTCAACGAGCATATTTACGAGTCGATTGACATCTTCAATTCCCGCTTCAGACTCTGTCGAGAGCCCTTGAATACCGACAACTTCAATCCCATATGCACGACCAAAATAATTAAATGCGTCGTGTGCAGTAATGAGTACTCGCCTATTTTTTGGAATAGATGCAATCGATTCAATTGCGTACATGTGTAGGTTTTGTAATTTCGCTTGATACCGTTTCGCGTTCGCTTTGTACTCTTCACAGTGTGCCTCATCTTGTTGGCACAGTGCATCGGCGACTGCTTCTACTGCTTGAGACCATGCTGAAACATCCATCCAGACATGTGGGTCCCAGTGCCCTTGAAACTCTGGTGGTTCAAGCAAATACGATTCATCAATGAGTTCTGTCACTGGAAATACAAGTTTGCCCAACCGTGCAGCTTTGAAAAAGGTGTCTGTCATTCGACCTTCAAGCATGAGCCCGCTGTAAAACACCATGTCAGCTTTGACAATTGCGTTCGCGTCAGCTGCAGTTGGTTTGTAGAGATGGGGGTCAACACCCTCGCCCATTAACGATTTCACGACTGCATGCTCGCCAGCAACTTGACGAGTGATGTCTGCGACCATTCCTGTGGTCGCGATGATATCCAGAGGTTTCCCACAGGCCAGTGTTGCCGTAATTAAGACAAATAATATGTATTTATATACCACGAGGGCTCCTTTTTGATTAGTCAAAAGTATAATCTATGGTATGCTATAAATCAAGCAATGGTGACCCCAACAATTGAAAACTATTTGAAAGCCCTCTTTCTCCTTGAAAATGACCCAAAAAAGAAGATAACAACGGGCGAATTGGCAAAGTCGATGGATGTGACTCCTGGCTCGGCAACCTCCATGATTAAAACCCTTGCCGATTCAGGGTTCGTCATGCACCAATTGCATTATGGCGTGCAGTTGACTGATCTTGGTCGAGACCTCGCAATTCACGTTGTCCGCAGGCACAGAATAGTTGAGTTGTTTCTTGTTCAAACACTTGGGATGGACTGGAGTCAGGTGCATGAAGAAGCTGAAAAACTAGAACACGTTGTTTCAGATGAAGTCGTACGTCGATTAGATGCCCTGCTTGGTCATCCGACTATTGATCCACATGGGGATCCGATTCCTAGTGCTGATGGAACTTTGCCTCATCGCCCACTGACACAACTTGCCTCTTGCAATAAGGGAGATTCCGTTTCGATTGCTAGAATTGGAAACCAAGACTCTGCATTCTTGCAATTTGCAGAAGAAAGCGGCTTACTTCTTGGCACAACAATTACAATTACATCAAGAAACGACATCGCAGATTCAATTACACTCCAAACCGATGATAAGGAAGTCACTCTTGGATTGGCCGCTGCTGGTAGAATCGAAGTTGAACATGTCTAAACTGTTTCAGTTCCTTCTGCTCTTTGTATGTGGTTGTTCTCAACCCCATGTATCACCTGTTCAAACAATTACACCTAGCAAAATACTTTCAGATGTTCAGTGGCTTGCTTCTGATGAACGTCAGGGACGACATTACCTCTCAGATGAAGCAAGGCAGGCAGCGAATTACATCGCAACAAAATGGAAGGACTCTGGCTTAGTTCCCCTCACTGGTAAAAGTTCGATGTATTTACCAATCAGTGATTTCCGTGCTTCGCCAAATGTCGTAGCGATGTTAGAAGGAACTGGCGATTCATACGTCTTGATTACGGCGCATTATGACCATCTAAAGCCACGAAGAAGAGGCGAAGATAAAATTTATAACGGCGCTGATGACAACGCTTCGGGAACAGCGGCACTCATTGCAATCGCTGACGCACTTACCTCGCTACAAATAAAACCAACATCTTCGATAGTGCTTGTTGCATTCACTGGCGAAGAGGCGGGATTTCTTGGGGCTATAGACTTTGTTCAAAGTTCCCCAATACCAATGCGATCAATCCAAGCACTGATAAACCTCGATATGATTAGTCGAGGGGAAGAAAATACGATTTTCTTGGAAGGGGCTGCAGATGCGCCCCGAATTGCAAGGGCTCTCTCAAAGGCAAACGAGTCAATTGGGCTCACTATCATTCGTGGAAAACATCCTGATTGGCTACAGCGAAGTGATCAAGCGCCATTTCTTGATGTAGGCGTTCCTTCAGTCTTTCTTAGCGTCGAAGATCATGAGGATTACCACAGAGTTTCAGATGAGACCGACAAAATTATGCCTGATCTTGCCGCAAAAACAGCACAACTTGCATTCTTAGCTGCTTTAGATCTCGCCGGTTGTGTACCCTAAACAGGAATGAAAGTTTTTTGTGTACTAATCAGTTTCAATCTTCTTCTTGGGTGCGGTGATTCTGCAACAAAAGAAGAAACAATCACCCACTCAACAAACAATCAAAGTGGTGAAGAAATATACATGTTGTACTGTGCTCAATGCCATGGAGCCAACGGCGATGGCAAAGCACTCATCCAACTCGATCGGCCTGCTCGAAGTTTTGTTGACGGAGGATTTTCATTTGGCAACACGATCCGAGCGATTACAAAAACGACTTCATCAGGAATCCCCGGAACTCCTATGCCGCCCTTCATCGACATTTTAAATGCAGAGCAGATGAACACGGTCGCTAAGCACGTACGATCGTTTGCACCATCAATTCAAGATGTTACGCCTGATGAAACTGAATTAATCGTCGTGGATAGACCACTCGTTGTTCGAGGAATGATTCCACCCATTCAAGACGGACTTGAACTTCATCCAAGGGGTCTTGTTGTAGGTAATCCCGATCGGTTCAGTTATGAGTACCTTGCTGACAATGTCTGTCTACTCTCAGTGAGGCAAGGAGGTTTTGTACGGAGAGCAGATTGGGGTGAACGGGGTGGTTCTCCTCTTGAATTACTGGGAACAATTGTTGTCACCGTTGAAAATGGAACACCGTATCATTTGTTTACTACGAAAGATGGTACGCCACTACATGCTCAACTTTCGTCAACAAACACATTGGGGAAATATGGTCTCGTGCGATACAACCTCATCAAATCTGATGGCACCAACATTGCAAGGGTTGAAGAAAAATGTGTCCCAACAACTGGAACGCGAACGTTAATCGAACAACAATTCTCGATTGAATCCTCTGAACCTATTCTGATTCATCCTCCTTCTTCAACTGATCTCTCAAACGCACCACTCATTCCTGAAGGAACGCATGAGTACATTATTACACACGCAATATACGAAGAAGATTCTGGGGGTGGGCAATAATGTTCACTTCAATCTCCATCCTTGCGTCATGTTGTATAACCCAACCTGCATGGACAACTGATTACCTAACACCGCCCGAAGGCGCGATCCTTGAGGTTGGTGGAATTGGATTCATGTCCGATGGCGATATGGTTGTAAGTACTCGGCGTGGACAAGTTTGGCGAATTGAGAATCCAAATGCTGAAAATCCTGACGATGGGTCTTTCACCTTGATTTGCGAAGGGCTTCATGAGGGTCTTGGTCTTGCAGTTCTTGATGATGAAATTTACGTCATGCAACGTTGCGAGATTTCAAAACTTCTCGACCTAAATGGTGACGAGTTGATTGATGAAGTACAAACAATTACCCAAGATTTTGGGATGAGCGGGAATTACCACGAATTTGGTTTTGGGTTACCTGTAGACAGCAAAGGAAATATGTACTTCTCTTTGAATGTTGGCTTTTGGAATCCACATTGGTGGCATGGAAAGTCACGCGCACAGTATCGTGGCTGGGTTCTTCAGTTATCGCCAGATGGGGTGGTGACGCCGTTGGCTGGGGGTCTTCGAAGCCCCGCTGGTTTGGGACTTCTTGAAAATGACACCCTTCTTGTCACGGACAATCAAGGTGACTGGATGCCCGTGTGCCCAGTCTATGCCATCAAAGAGGGTGGATTTTATGGACACCCCGCATCCCTCAGGTGGTATGAAGATCAGCCAGATATCGAACCAAGTGACACTCAACCCCCACCCTCAGAATTTATAGAGAGGGAGCATCCAGTTCTCTGGCTCCCATACCAATGGTCACGATCAGCAGGGAATGTGATTCTTGACACCACCGATGGTCCCTTTCAAGGACAGTACCTCATCGCCGAACTCACGAATGGTCAAATTCTTCGCGCACAGTTTGAAGAAATAGATGGCGTCCTTCAAGGAGCATGCTGGCGGGCGCATCGCAAGGTGGGCTCTGCGTATCACATCCAGTATGGACCTGATGGAACACTGTATGCTGGCTTAACCAATCGGGGCTGGGGAGGTCGAGCGCCCGGAAATGGAATTGCTCGAATTAGATACAACGGCGTTTTACCACTCGAGATAAACAGCGCACATCTTTTAGAAGATGGCTTTGAACTGAAATTTACAAAACCACTTGCAAGTGCACCAACAATTACTGGTGAAAAATACGATTACAACTGGTGGTGGGAATACGGTTCACCGCAACAGAATATAGAGAAATTGAATATCACCGATGTTTCGCTTGCAGATGATGGTTTGTCCGCAAAAGTTACCATCGATAATCTTGAAGCAGGAAAGTGCGTGAAGTTAGTTCTGTTAAAAACGAAAAGCCAAGATGGCGAATCATTAAGACACAACGTCGTTTCATACACCATCAATAAAATGCCAAACGGGGAACTTGCCTATGTTGCAAAAGAAGCACTGCCACCCGTTGAACGTGGAATGCAGGTTGAAGGTTGGCTCTACCTCACATGGGCAGATGCATTTGATCTGTGGGAGAGCGATGGTGTTGAATTGTGCAACGCTGAAATCGACGTACACGACGAAACACAATTTATCATCACAAAGGGCTACGGAGCACTTGTTGCGAGCAAAGGGGATTGGATGGAAACCAAGTTTATTGCTAGTGATGGAAGTGATGGCGTCCTAAAAATGAGATATATGCTTACAAAAAACAGTTCCTGTATGCTGCAACTTCCTAATGGCGTTTTATTTGAATTAGCAGATATGCCAATGGACGGGTATCTTGGAGCGGGTATTTGGCATGATTTGCGAATTGAATTTCAAGTTAGTCCTCCAATAATCAAAAAAGTAGAAATTAATGGTGTGACTACACTCACAAATATGCGTTTTGCTGGAGAGCAGGAACCGACTCCACTAAAGATTAGCTGTTCCAGAGGCATGGTTGCTTTTGGAGATGTGCGGATTCAACAAACTCTTGACAAAAGTGTTTCCAATGATTGGGATGTGTTCTTGTATGACAAAAATGCACTATCGACAACCGGTAGGGCAGCTTGGAGCACTGAAGACGAAACTCTTACCGTCACTGGCTCTGGTTCCGTTCAAATTCCACATCAAAATACGTTTGACACAATTCGTTTTGATGTGAAGTTTTCTGGTGATGGAAACGGAACTATTCAGATTGGTGAATTAGAGGTTGATTTCGCAACAACTGGCGATCGAAAAACTGGCGGGATCACTGGGCATCCAATCAAGACGAATCTTGTTGACCAACATGAATGGTGCGTCATCGAAATACAACAATCTGAGGGTACTACTTTTCGATTAAACGGAATCACTTTGTTTGAGAATGTTGATGCGCCTACGATGCAAGGAAATGCCGTTCAAATTAGTGTTCATGATGCAGAAGTCTCGTTTCGACGAACGTATCTCAAAAACTAATTATTCGCACGCACCCCACGCATCAACAACCGCTAGCAAATCAGAAACTCCCACAAGCGAATCACCATCAATATCTGCGTCGCATCCACTGCAACTTCCCCATGCATCGACGACTGCAAGTAAATCAGAAACTCCAACAACATTGTCGTTGTCAATATCTGCTGGGCAAGAGTTACCTGTATCAACCGCGTCAAGAGCGTTCTTAGCGTTCACAAAACCGTGGCCAAATGTTGTGTCATATCCTGTGCTTCCATAATCTACCGCAGTTGTTGCAAGAACATTTTCAATTTCATCGGGCGATAGT
This sequence comes from uncultured Isosphaeraceae bacterium, assembly GCA_964602215.1. Classification (GTDB taxonomy): domain Bacteria; phylum Planctomycetota; class Phycisphaerae; order Phycisphaerales; family SM1A02. The sequence goes on from CAZRPZ010000103.1 coordinate 10,474, forward strand.
GATGGGTCTACGGATAATACGAGTGCTGCAACAGCTGCTGTATACGGAGAAGCAAACGAAGTGCCATCAATCGTTGTTGTGTTACCAGAACTGTACCCGTCACCACCACTTCGATCAGTTGTGCGAATGCCTTCGCCTGGTGCACTAATAAATAAACCACTTCCAAACGTACTGAAACTTGCAAGCGTGCCATTGTCCGATATCGCAGAGACAGAGATTAAACTCGACAGATTCGCTGGCCATCCAATTGTGGCTGATCCATCGTTCCCAGCTGCTGCAACGTGAAATACTCCAGCATCCCGAGTTGTGTTAAATGCATTCGAGATTGCGGAGAGAGGTGATCCACCTCCCCAACTTGAGTTTGTCACTCTTGCTCCCGAATCTGCTGCCCAAGCAATTCCGTCGACTGCCCAACTTTCTTGAAATTCAAGGAAGCCCAAGCAAAATCCAAAGATGTCCATTTCGTTAAAAATCTTTCCAGCACGAACCCAGCAGTGTGGCGCTACACCTGCAACTCCTTGATTGTTATCGATTGTCGCAGCAATACAACCAGATACCGCAGTACCATGATTGTCGCAACCATTACTGGGATTTCCGTTGCTACTACTTCCAGTAAAAGTTTCGCCTGAAAGTTGATGAATATCTGGGTGATTCTGATCGATGCCAGAATCGAGAACAACTACCACAACATCTTCGCTTCCCATTGAGATATCCCATGCTTCTGGGAGATCCATGTCGTCGTCGCTTGCTTGATGTAATCCCCACTGCGAACCAAACTCTGGATCGTTTGGTATATGAAATGGTTTCACCCAAGAAATAGCGTTACTCTCTGCAAATTCAAATAGACTCATAGAAGCAAGTTCGTTGGCAAGTGCAAGAACGTCTCTACCATCACGAAGTTCCGTTTTCAAAAGATACACACGTTCCATCCCTGCGTATTGTGAACTCAGAATAACTCCATGAGATTGAAGCAACGCTTGTACATCCTGTTCATTTGAATCGGCTGTTCTTTTTACAAATAATTCTGACGTGGGGATATAGGGTAAACCAGTTGAACCAAGAAAAACTGGTGAGACAAAATCATACGATTGATCGAGCGATAGTTTGCCAATCGTGTTCTCAATTGAGGTTGTGCTTTGTAATGCACGAGGCATTTTTACATACGCCCACCCCGATACGCTACTTTGAGAAAACGAGTTTTCCCTTCCTATTGCAAACGAAGGAACAGCGGGTGTTCCGTCTTGGTCAAACACCGCAATCATTGACACGTCGATCGTCAAATCAATGGCAGTCTTAAAGTGGTTGTATGAAAATTGAGTGCTTTGTGGAGCACCTCCAAGTAATACCGAGGACAGCAAAATACATTGAAACATCGAATTTTCTCCTTTACTTCAGACCACAGTATGCCAAAACTGGGACTAGCTCAAGTTCGAATTGCCAATATTTCAGTGAAGAGTGAGTATGATGTGCTTCATGTTCCCCCAAATCGTCGTCATCCCGCTCTGTATTATGCAGTTTTCAACATGGGAACCTCTATTTAATGGGGAAAATCTTGATGGTTGGACCATTGTCAATGGGGATGAAAGCACTTGGGTGGCGAAAGACAACAAGATTATTACAACTGGCATACCAACGGGTGTTTTGCGAACAAACAAGATGTATGAAAACTTTATTCTGGAACTCGACTGGCGACATCTTGAAGAAAATGGGAATGCAGGTTTATTCGTTTGGTCAGACCCAATTCCAGCAAAAGGCGTTCCGTTTACTCGCAGTATTGAAGTTCAAATCATGGATGGCAAAGAACTTGATTGGTACACGACCCATGGTGACATTTTTTCAATCTGGGGTGCTTCCATGATCCCAGATGACCCCCACCCCATGGGAGAAAATGTTCAACGATGTTTACCAAGCGATCGACGTTCCAATCCTTCTCCTCAGTGGAATCATTATGTGTTAACTTGCATCGATGGCCAAATAAACTTGTCGGTAAATGGTGCATTCGTTTCAGGGGCTCATGGTGTGACACCTCGCAAGGGATACATTTGTTTAGAGGCCGAAGGCACAGAAGCAGAGTTCAAGAATTTTCGTATTTTGGAACTCCCACCATCTGCACCTTCAATCAGTGAAGATTTTATCTCAGAAGAAGATCGTGGCTTCACTACTTTGTTTACGGGTATTGATTTAGCTGGGTGGAGAACAAACAATCAATCTGGCTGGGTGGTTCACGATAATGTACTGGAG
>CAZRPZ010000104.1:0-4162 GCA_964602215.1 uncultured Isosphaeraceae bacterium
AAAAACGTTCTAGTGAGCAAGCAACCACTGGATTTTTTAGCGATTTGCAATGGCTCAGTGTGGATTGGGATGAAGGTCCAGAATTTGACGGAATTGGTGGAGGGGGTGAAGGTCCATACTATCAATCTCAGCGTTTAGATATTTATAAAGAACAACTGCAACGCCTAATTGACATGGGACTTGCATACTACGCTTTTGAAACTCCAGAAGAACTTAATGTTGAAAGAAAGAAGGCAAGAGAAGAGAAACGTGCATATCAATACAGCCGCGCGTCTCTTGAGTTATCACCAGAAACGATTCAGCAATACTTGGAAGAAGGCAAGCCACACGTCATCCGATTTAAAGTTCCCGATGGTGGTCCATTATCAGTAACAGATGCAGTTGTTGGTGAAGTGACAATCGCACGGTCAGAGGTTGATGATTTTGTTATTTTCAAGGGTGATGGCTTCCCAACATATCACTTCGCAGTTGTGGTCGATGATGCTTGTATGAATGTTACACATGTCATTCGAGGTCAGGAACATTTAAACAACACGTTTAAACATATTTTACTTCAAGAAGCACTAGGTTTTGAACGTCCTGTGTACGTTCACATCTCTCTCATCTTTAATCCAGATGGCTCGAAGATGTCAAAGCGAGATAAAGATAAAACATTAAGGAAATATGTTAGTGACCATCACGTCGAATCTCCACCAGACGGTTGTATCTCTGCAGCTGCTTGGACAGAATGGCAATCATCTAAAGACCGCCAACTTGAAACTGAAGATGCAACGAAACTTGCTTCTGAATTTGGAATTGAACTTCCAGAAATTAACGTTGACGATTTTAAGAAGGCGGGATACATGCCTGAAGTTCTAATGAATTACCTGTGCCTTCTGGGGTGGTCACCCGGAGATGATATTGAACATTTCGACGCTGGTTTTTTGGTAGAAAGATTTTCATTAGATAGAATCGTGAAGTCTCCTGCAAAATTTGATAGGGCAAAGTTGCTTGCGTTTAATTTAGATGCGCTGCAGAAATTATCAAGTGATGAATTTGAGCAAAGATTACTTGCATGGTGTCAAGAGTATGCACCAGAGTTTGCAGCGATTACTCAGTTTTCGTTATTTGCTTCTGCAAATCATGCAAGGTCCAAAACTTTTAGAGACGCAATAGTGACTTCACAGTTCTTGATAATAGATGATGATGAACTCGCATGGGTTGATACAAAGCCGGTGAAGAAAGCATTGCTAAAAGGCGAAGAAACCGGCTTATCTCGGATGCCAGCAATTATTGAAGCGTTCCAAGGACTAGAAGAATGGGATTCAACGTCAATTGATACATGTTTGCACTCACTTGCAGATGAACTCGCCGATGGGAACCTAGGAAAAGTTGCTCAGCCGGTAAGAATTGCAGTTGCCGGTGGACCTGTGAGTCCACCAATTGGCGACACTCTCGTTTTGCTCGGGAAAGAGCGTACTTTGAGACGGCTAGAACGATGCCAAGAATATTTTGCGAGTGTTTGCGATGCCTGAATTTCAAACCGCAGTAACAACAAAAAGCGAAATCATGTTAGAAGGTTTTGTTGATTATGCTGGTTTGTATCCACCCGCCAATTTAGACATGCAGGCGGTTGTAGACAATTGGGCTTGCTATTTGCAATCAGATGATAGTTGGATGCTTGCTCGACTAATTATTCCAGCAAGTCGACTTGATGAGTTTCTTGAATGTGCTAAGGAATCTCTTCCATCGGACAAAGAGGAGATGTGGCAGTTAAGTGTATTACTTCCTGCAGCAAACGATGAGAACTTCAGTACATTAGTTCAAAAGACTGTGAACTTTAATACGTCTGATGTTGGCGCTGTCGCAAATGTTGTTGAATTTAAAGCATCTAGTACAAGTGAAATAGAGTACGCACTTGACATTTTGCACGACGATTTATTTCCATATATCGAATTGCCAATCGATGAGGATCCAAGGGGACTCATCGCAGCGCTATCGGGAGCAATTGCTGGAGCAAAAGTGCGAACCGGCGGAGTAACCAAAGAGTTGTATCCAACAAGTTCAGATCTGGCTCGGTTTATTCATAGTTGTGCTGTTGTTGGGCAACCGTTTAAGGCAACCGCTGGGATGCACCATCCTTGCAGGGCTAAAAATGAGTCAAATGGCGTAATTGAATTTGGTTTTTTGTCGGTGTTGCAGGCAACAATTGCTGCAAGTGTTGATTGTGCAAACATTGAAGAAGTAGAACAAGTTCTTACTCTTGAAACAGTAGATTTTTCGAGTTATTCTGAAAGTCAACTCGAACAGGTACGAGCAGAATTGTTTAACTCTCTTGGAGCTTGCTCATTTGATGATCCGAGAGTAGATTTGAGAAACATGGAATTATTGAAGGAACAGGTATGACATCGATTGACCACACACATGAACAAACTGCGACAAGTTGGGTAGAAATGGGCATTGGAAGAATTGATTTTCCGATCCAAAATTTACCATGGGGTGTGTGTTCTACGCATGGAATCGTAGTTGCCATTGGAGAGCAAGCGGTTGTGATTCGAGAAGCGATGAAAAAAGGGCACCTGCAATTCTCAAATGACATCGAAGTTGCGTTGCAACAAGACACTTTAAACGATTTTATGTCCCTTGGAAATGACACATGGAGAATTGTCCGACACGCATTATTTGCGCTGCTTTCAGGGGAACCCGCCCCAGAGATTCTTTGTTCTCAAAAAGAATTACAACTTGTGATGCTTGCACAAATTGGTGATTACACAGATTTTTATGCAGCAAGAAATCATGCTACAAATGTAGGAAAAATGTTTAGACCCTGATTTAATGGAAGTAAAAACTCCCAATTTTTCTAAAAGGCGTATTATACCCATCAATTATGGCGAAATCTGAGAGCAAAAAGCCACCACTTGAAACCGTTGAACCGATTGGCGAGCGCGTTCTTATTCGCAAGGATGAAGACCGGAAAATAACCAAGGTTGGTATTCATTTGCCAGATAAAATCGAAATTCCAACCCTGACAGGTAGAATTGTGGCAGTTAGTACAGTTATTGAGAATAATCCTGACTACCCAATCCAACAGTATGACAAGGTCTTATTCAATCCTAAAAACAGTATTCCAGTTGATTTTGAAGGCGATAACCGCTTGTTTGTCATCCCCCTTGAGGACGTCGTTGCAATCTTTAGGCGAGATTCATGAGTAAAAAAAATGCAGGTTCAACCGCCCAGTCGGTCCCTGTTTTGAAAAGAACTGGCCACCGCTATTTACGGGTTCCGGGATCGAAAAGTCTGACATTGCGTTCGATGATGCTCGGTGCGATTGGTGCTGGTCGAACGGTCTTGAAAAATCCTCTTGTGAGTGATGACACCACATTGTTAGCTGAAGCACTCTCTCAAATTGGTGTTGGTGTGAAATGGACACCGAAGAAACTCGTGTTACACGGGGTTGATGGTAAGCCACCTCACGGAGCAAAGGTGAATCTAGGTGCAGGAGGTACACCTTCACGGTTTATGATTGCAGCGGGTGCACTCGCTGCAAAACCTGTTATTGTCGATGGTAATTCAAAAATGCGAACGCGACCAATTGGCGAGTTGGTTAAACTCATGAAAACAATGGGTGTTTCTTTCGATGGAGATTGCATGCCCATTGAGGTGGATGGAACTCATTTACAGGGAGGAGTTTTAGAAATTCCTGTCACAAAATCAAGCCAGTTTATTTCAGCGTTAATGCTCGTCGCGCCATTTATCGAAAATGGATTAACACTTCACTGTCAACTTCCTGTGACATCTTCAACATATATTGATCTCACTACAAATGTCCTTCGTACCTTTGGTGTGGAAGTTATTGACAAGGTTAGTGAAAGGCGTTCAATTACAATTCCAAAAACAAGAATTACTCACCGAGAATTAGACATAGAACCCGATGCTAGTTCGGCTGTATATTTTGCGGCAGTTGCAGCATTGCATGAAGGGATGTCAATCACACTTAGGGGACTATTTCTTGATTCATTACAGCCTGATTTAGAAGCAATCCGCTTATTAGAAACGATTGGGGCAGAGGTTCTAGAAGTAGATGATGGCATCAAAATTACAGGAACCGGAGTAATTAGGGGTTTTGGTGAATTGGATGCTTCTGGATTCCCTGATGCCGCACTATGTTTAGCATCGGTAGCTG
>CAZRPZ010000105.1:0-3845 GCA_964602215.1 uncultured Isosphaeraceae bacterium
GCATGTCAATGGCATCGTTCATTCACTTCCCATGTTTATCGCACTTCTCACAATGGTCGCGTCGTTACTAGCAATGACGTTGATTGATGCACGTACCTTTACGATTCCAATTCAAATACCACTCTTTATGGTTATTGTTTCCTTTCTTGCAGCGATTGTGCAATCTTGGATGACTATGCGACATACGCCCCAGCAACCATGGCCATATCCACTTATCGATTGGACGTGGGCTAGTGCTGCTATCGGGGGAATGATTGGTGTCATTTGTTCTACAGCATTCTTAAAATTTGGAGTGTTTCGGTATAGTTTTGCAGACTATGAGGAATATATAGAAGGGGATGGCGCTCTTGCTGAATACCCACATGCTCGTCGCGAGGTGTTGAAAGAATTCGTTGTTCTCCTGCCGATTTTGCTGGGATTCATTATCGGTTTCATGGTGGGCTATGAGAAGGGTGTTCCTCCAATCACAGTGCAAGGTATTGCTGGAAGTTTCTTGGGATATCTAGTGGGTGGCGGATTGGTCTGGTTTGTCCGCATATTTGGGACACTATCCTTTGGTAGAGAGGCGATGGGGCTTGGTGATGTTCACCTTCTTGCTGGAATAGGAGCGGTTATTGGGTGGTGGGATCCAATCATCATTTTCTTTATCGCTCCCTTCAGTGGGTTGCTTTGGGCAGGAATGACAGCATTACTTGAGAAGATAGGTAAGCGTTACAAAGAAATTCCGTATGGACCCCACCTTGCAATTGCGACATTAATCGTTGTATTTTGCCGACCTGCTGTTAATTGGGCATGGTCAATCGCTATGCCGAGCGTTCATCAGCTAACAACTGAAAAATTACAGTCAAATCTTGTTGAGGTCGATTTGACGAATGAGGCAAAAACGGTTTCAATACACATAACACCACTTCCCGTTGGAAACGGAATAGAGAAACAGGATGTTTCTCTTACACTTGGTGAGGTCCTCTGAAATGGAGAAAGGACACGCATGATGCGACTAACACAAATGACAATGACAATAGTTGCGGGGTTGGCAGTTGGTTTTTCAATGATGGGTTGCAATAACAATCTACAGACTGAAAACGATTTGTTGAAAACGGAAAACGAAGAACTCCGTACGCAGTATAAAGAAGCAACTTCTGCATTGCAGGCAGCGGATGACGATTTGAAACGGACTCAAGGTGATTTGCGAAGTGAGCAAGAATATAATGAAGAACTTCAGCAAGCTCTTGATACACGACCAGAGACTATAAGTATCTTTGAGAATATTGGTGGTGTTGATGTAACACTTCGTGACAAAGACTTAGCACTTACAGTCGCTAGTGACTTGTTGTTCAACTCAGGAAGTGCATCCATAAAGAAGAATGCAAAAGCAACATTAACTCAAGTTGCAAACGCGCTGACTGGAACATACCCAAATCAATCGATAGTCATCATGGGATATACGGATACTGATCAAATTAAAAAGAGCAACTTCAAAAGTAACTGGCATCTTGCATTTGACCGTGCATGGTCAGTTCGTGATTATCTAGTTTTAAATGGCGTGAACAAAGACCGAATTTCAATCGAAAGTTGGGGTCCTACCAAACCATTAGCAACGAAAGCAGCAAGCCGTCGGGTTGATATTGTTGTTGTAGACGAATAGTAAAGGTGGTTTTGTTTAGTCGCACGGTAAGCAGAACATCTCTGCTTGCCGTGTTTTTTATTGAATTACCTGTGGTAAGATACGATCCTCATGGGAATATACGACCGCGATTATGCAAGACCGCCCTCGAGTGGTGGGTTTGGGCGACAAAGAAGTAACATGAATCAACGTAGGCAATGGTCGGTCACAATGTGGTTGATTATTGTTTGCGTTCTGGTCTACATGGTAGACCCATTTATCAATGGCATCTTTAGAGAGTGGCTACATTTGTCCACGAAACATGCCATTTGGGGAATCCAATATTGGCGATTTATTGGGTTTCAATTCCTTCATGCTGATTTACAACATTTAATCTTCAATATGATTGGGATTTATTTTTTCGGTCCACTCGTAGAACAGTATCTCGGACGGAAGCGTTTTTTAGCGTTTTATCTACTCTGCGGTATATTTGGAGCAGTTCTTTACCTCATTCTGAACCTTGGAGGATACGTCGTCGGCCGCGAAATTCCATTCCTCTTAATCAATGATCCTGCCTCCCAATTAATTGGGGCTTCAGCAGGTGTCTTTGGCATTTTGCTCGCAGGTGCGTATTTAGCTCCAAGAGCCACTGTGCTTGTCTTTTTCGTTCTCCCAATGAAACTCGCAACAATGGCATACTTACTTGTGGCATATTCTGTCATCACGATGTTTATACACGGTAGCAACGCTGGCGGTGAAACTGCACACTTAGGAGGCGCGATTGCTGGTTGGTATTTTATCAGGAACCCACACCACCTCAATGGCTTTTTTGATTTTCTGGGGAGAGCAGATCCGACATCAAAACATTTTGCGCTTCGAGACAAAGGCGAGTCTCAAAAAGATGTTGATCGTATTCTTGACAAGATACATAAGAGGGGATTGCAAAGTTTGACTTCTAAAGAAAAGAAGATCCTTCATAAAGCTTCAAGAAAAGGTCGCGAGGATTCATAATTGTCTCAACCCTTGACGTTCGACATTCAACACCGCAGTCAAGAACATTCTGGACGAACAGGTACTGTTACCACGCCACATGGTTCGTTCCACACCCCTGCATTTATGCCAGTTGGAACACGTGGAAGTGTAAAGGGATTAACCCCAACTCAGATACGAAGTACTGGATCCGAAATTATTTTGAATAATGCGTACCATCTCATGTTACGTCCGGGTGATACTCAAATTGCAGAATTAGGCGGTGTGCACAAATTCATGCGATGGAACAAACCAATATTGACGGATAGTGGTGGGTATCAAGCGTGGTCGATGGCTGATATTAATACTGTTGATGAGGATGGTGTGACATTCAAATCAATTATCGATGGTTCAGAAATTAGAATGACACCTGAACGTTCAATTGAAATTCAAAACAATTTAGGTGCAGACATTATTATGGCTTTTGATGATTGCCCATCGAGCGTCGCGCCACAAACACAGAACCTCGCAAGAAGACGTCATGCATTGACAAGCAGAGAGGGAGTCTTGACAGAACGAGCGCATGAAAAGCGACTGCATGAATCACTCGACCGTACAGCGAGATGGCTTGAGAGGTGCGCTGCAGCGCATGCAAAACCCGACGTTCAAGCACTCTTTGGAATCGTTCAAGGTGGGACGAGCCTAGATCTTCGCAAGAGGAGTGTAGAGCAAGTGTGTAGCGTAGATCTTCCTGGCTATGCGATCGGTGGTGTGGCGGTTGGAGAATCTCCCGATGCGATTTCTGAGGTAGTGCAGTACACCGCAAAACTTCTACCTGAAGAAAAACCTCGATATTTGATGGGCGTTGGGTATGAACGTGATCTTCTCGCCGCAGTGATTTCAGGTGTTGACATGTTCGACTGTGTGCTGCCCACACGCAACGGAAGAAACGCCCATGCCTTTACGAGGGGAGGGCAGTTACACCTTCGAAATGCCCGTTACAAGGAAGATAGGGGCGTTTTAGAAGAGGGTTGCACGTGTGCGACCTGTACCTCAGGATTCAGCAGAGCCTACCTTCGGCATCTCTATATGTCGAAGGAGATGCTCTCTGGCATCCTCGTCAGTTTGCATAACATTCATCACTTTCAGTCGTTGATGGTGGACATACGGGCTTCTATACGCGATGATTCGTGGTCTTTGCTCTTTGAACGCTGGCCTGTGCTTGGCGTTGACCTGAATATTCACCAAATGACCTCTCAATAGGACAATTCTA
>CAZRPZ010000106.1:0-7345 GCA_964602215.1 uncultured Isosphaeraceae bacterium
AATCCCTCAATCGAGCCGACATTTACAAGTTTACGAAGCAAACCGTACATCGCAAATGAACCAGCTAGTAACATCGAAATCCATGGCAAAGACCCTTGTGCAATTGTTAAATAAATCACTCCACCCAACGCAATAAAAACCGCAATGACTTGTAAGATCCGTAGTCGTTCACCCAAAATGACGAATCCAAGTGCCACAGTCACCAAGGGATTGATGTAATACCCAAGACTTCCTTCGGTTAATCTGTCCCACACAACCGCAAGAATAAAGACCACCCAATTGATTGAAATAAAGAACGTAGATCCAATCAACAGGAACAATGTTTTTCGATTTCGTAATGCTTTAAATGCTGATACGAGTTTTTTTCTGAACAGAAGCAACCCAACCAACAGAGGTAAAGCGGAAATGATTCTCCAAATCAATAGCTCCACAACTGGAATTTCTGCGAGAAACTTAAAATAGAGAGGCGTTACAAATGCCCACCAAAGATATGAGCCAATTGCAAACATCACCCCTGCAGAAGAGTTAGATGCTGTTCTCAAGCGATGAGATACCAAAGTGGGAAGAGGAATATCCAAATCACATCAACAATGTGCCAGTAAAGACCCCCGCATTCAACCGCAGCATAATGCCGCTTTGTGAAGTCACCTCTTTGGAGTCTCCACATCAGCCAAAGAATAACAATCATTCCAATGACAACATGAATACCATGCAATCCAGTCATCAGAAAATAAAGACCAAAGAATAAATGTGCATTCGCAGGACGATTTTCATCCAATTGTGGAACTTCTGGTCGTTCATATACAGCCATACGCTGGGCTTCGGAAGCGCTTTCTGGCGCAAGCCCACTGGGGGGGTGACTTGCATGTTGAACTGTTGAGTGTGGCAGAGAATCAATGAATGTTTCTGATTCACTTTCAGTGGACGGTGCCGGAACAACTACAACTGTTTCGGTTTGATGTTCCTCACCAACAGGCGCCGCGGGTATTTCTAACGTTCGCAGATAAGCGACAACATCAACGATATCATTTTCTTTTAGCATTGGGTTACCACCCATTGCTGGCATATCAAGATGCAAAACACTCTCGGGCGAAGATGCTGGCCTGCCTTTCATAACAAAGTGCTCAAGTTCTTTATCGCCGTGATTCCGAACGTAAGTGCTTGTGTTAAGGACTGTACCTTTACCCGGAACTCCTTCACCAGCAGCACCATGACAAGAACGACACGTTGCATCCCACAGCATTTTGCCATGCTCTTCATCGCCATGCGTTGCAACAGCAACATGATCTCCCCCCATATCGCCGCCGTGATCGCTCGTTTCATAAAATGCCATGCCACCTAATAGATGGTCGTGAAATTTATGTTCATATTCAATTGATTTAATCCCCATGAAAATACCTGCACACAATAGGGTGATACCTAGGGAAATCATCGCTAGTTTTTTCTTCTCTTTTTGAACGTACGTGATTGCCATTGCCATTGTCAAACTACTGATGAGAAGCACCGCAGTGTTCGCAGCCCCATATCGTTCATCTAAAAACTGCTCGCCCCAAACAAATAGGTCCTCATGATTCGCTCGAAAGACTGCGTATCCACAAAATAATCCTCCAAACAATAGCACCTCGGTTGCAAGAAATAACCAGATTCCTAACTTCGCAGCATCATGTTGTTGTGACATGTCACGGTAGTGATGTTGGACATGTAATTCGTGGCTCTGAGACATCTATGCATAAACTCCGAATCGTGGGAAAAGGGAAACGGGGAGTATACCGCCTTTTAGTAGATGATTTGTGCGTTTTAACTCACTCGATTCAACAAAATAGCCATACTTGACGTACCATTTGATACCCAATATGAGTCTTTCAATTTCCATTCTTTTAGTCTTCCTCACACTACATTCGGAGCCCACTATGCCTGAATCTGAATCTCAGCATATCTATTCCCGTGCTGGTTATGACATAACACCTCTCACCGATGAGAGCAAAAAACCACTTCTTGAGAAGCTCGATGAAGAAACTATTCGAATTACTCAAAATGCAGGAACTGAGCAACCATTTTGTGGCACTCTCCTCGACAATAAAAAAGAAGGATTCTACGCGTGTGTAGTTTGCGGATTACCTCTATTTTCAAGCGAACACAAATTCACTTCTGGAACCGGCTGGCCAAGTTTCTTTTCTCCTTTTGCACCAGAGCACGTAAGTACAAAAACAGACAATTCCTTAGATTTGCAACGGACAGAAATACTATGCACACGTTGCGATGCTCATCTTGGTCATATCTTTGAAGATGGACCTAAACCAACTGGAAAACGATTCTGTTTAAACTCCGTTTCTCTCCATTTTTACGAAGAAGGAGCCGTGCTTCCTGACTATTCTAAACCAGTTGAAACGGAGACTGCCTACTTTGCAGGCGGTTGCTTTTGGGGAGTAGAACATTGGTTTCAAAAAGGAGAGGGTGTTATTAACGTAGAAAGTGGATACATGCAAGGGAGCACCAAAGACCCAACCTATAAGGAAGTTTGCTCTGGTGTAACTGGTCATGCTGAAACTGCGAAGGTTACCTTTGACCCAACTATTATTTCTTACAAGGAATTACTCGAAGCATTCTTTAAAATGCACAATCCAACAGAAGTAAATCGGCAAGGACCAGATGTAGGAACGCAATACCGTTCAGGAGTTTGGACAACATCAGACACACAACAAAAAATTGCAAAAGAATTTATTGAAGCACTCAATGCTTCAGAGATTTTCAATACACCAATAGCAACTGAAATCGAACCAGCGATGAAATTCTATCTTGCTGAAGAAGGACATCAGGATTACATTGAAAACACAGGGCGAACATGCCACGTCACGAATCCATGGAATTAATTAGTCCTCGAGATTTTCTTCATCATCGTGCCCACTGCATTTATTCGAGACAAGCACTATGAATGCTACAAATGTGGTGGAAACAGCAAGCAGATATAGACCGAGCCCAACTGAGACTCCAATCGTTGCAGTAACCCAAATACTCGCAGCACTCGTCATGCCTTGAATCTTGCCACGGGATTGGATGATGGCTCCGGCTCCAAGAAATCCAACACCACCAACAATTCCTGCGATTATTCTGCTTGAATCCAAATTGATGCCAGATGTAACGGATGATGTAAGACTTGACGCTCCTGCCTGTAGGGCAGCAAGTTGTATCACCGCTTCAATTCCAATGAGGGTGAAGGTTGCACAACCCAAACTAATTAATGCCATTGTTCGCAAACCTGCCGGTTTACTGTGTCGCCTTCGATTGAATCCTATTACGCCTCCAAGGATTACTGCAAGCACCAGACGCAGTAAAATTTCAAGTTCACTAGTGACAATCATTGTGTATTCCTTTGTGCTAACAAATGCGTTCGCTCAACTAAAAAGACTTTTTCTCGTTCTGCAAGATGTTGTTTAATACCTTCTAACTGTTGTTCGGCTTCCCTTCTTGCTTGACGTGAATCTCCACCATGTCTTGGATCTTCTTCAATTTGTTCAAGGTCCATTGCCATAACAAGCGCAACAAAATCTGCGTCGATAACTGGCTCCCCTGCTGCTGCTGCAACATCATCAAGAGCTTTTAATTCTTCGACAATTCTTCTTGAAACTTCCGACACGTCCTCTTGTGGTCCGAACATCAGAAGAGACTCTCGTGTAGCGATTCTTCTTTGTTCGATTGATTCTTCAAGTTCATCGATTCGTGTATGCAGTGTTTCTGTGTCTTTATCAATTGGGTCGGGTGGTTCTGGTGGATGAAATTCGCTCAAAGATATCTTTGAACCGCGTTTTAACATTTTGCAAAACCAGCCAGAAATTCTGTATGCTTCTTTTAATCGTCGCATTGCTGTTGGTACTGGTGTTGGGCTTCCGTGTACAGCAGCGTTCCCGTCCCGCCGAATGGCATGCATACTATCGGCTTGCCGTCTTGGAACAATGCCGCCTCGCTCAAGTGCACCAAGCATTGCTCCTAAATCTTGAGAGATATCACCACGCATTTGCAACGTTGTCAATTTCTTTGCCATCGTCTCAACCATTAACCGCAACTTGAACATACAAGAATCTGGGTCTGTATGCACATACTCTTCTGCTTGTTTTGCAAGTGCAGCAACACGCAAATCAAATCGTTCCAAGAACTGAAAATTTGTATCGTGATTGTTCAAGATGTAACTCCATGTGGACGCAACATTGAAGCAATGACGCGTGCATTCACACAACACCTCTGAAAATTATCTGGTGAAATATCAATGGCAGAAGCAAGCATCGAAGCCCAGCGAACTTCTAAAGGTTTCATTTTGCGATCTGCGTACGAAATCATCATGACTCCAGTAAGGATTTTCTCTGCAATTTCATTTGGTAACTGCCGAATTCCAGACAAGCAATCGATAAGGGTCTTGTTGTTAACGTGTTTTTTTTCTTTCGCTTCTCGACAAATATCTTCGCTGAAACCAAGAATCGCTTGAGCATACAACCCTGTTGCTGCTTCTTGTACAGTTGGCATCTCCTCACCTGCAACAGACATCGCTCTTGCGGCAAGAAACCACAACGTTGCAACATGAATTGGATTTGAATCTTGCATTTACTCAACAAATTGTATCCGATTGATTCCTTGACTACTGCGTATCTAAGAATGAAGGAAAATCAGCTGAAGGTAATCGAGAAGACATCGCCTCTTCTGTTAATTCATGTACCTTCAGAGGTAATTTCTTTGCTAGGTTGGTTGTTTCAAAAGGATCATCGTTCACATTGAAGAGCATGGCCTCAATTCCCTCTTTCTTCTTAAAGCGAAGAAGTTTCCACTCGCCTTTCTGAATTGCTTGGACGTTCCCAAATTCCCAGTACAACGTTCGTTCGGGAAGTTCGCCTCCTGTCAGCACGGGTAAAAGCGACACGCCATCGGTTTCGTTCGGCTCAGAGCCAGAAATACTTGAGAGGGTCGGAAACCAACCCCAAAAAGCAGTAGGCGTGTTATCTACTGAATCTGCAGAAATGGTATTCGGCCACCAAACAACAGTAGGAACTCGAATTCCTTGCTTGTATGCCTTGAAACAAGATAGGGAACCACAACGTGAGAAGATAGGCAAAATACGACATACCTAGATAATAATAAAGATATTTTGAATAAAATGATGATTTTCCCTAGTAATTTCCTTGTAAAGACAAATTCTTCTATTACATTAGTCATTAGAGAGTGGCGAAGATCCGCCTTGAAGAGAAACAAACGTTTGGATAGCGTGCAACGAAGGAAAGAGAGAGCAATGAAAACTTTATTAGTAGCTGGAATGTTTACTTCAATGATTGCAGGAGTTGCTTCTGCTGACATGTTGTATTACACAAGTTTTGAAGATCCTAACTACCTTGGTGGAAAGTACTTTGACACTGGCGATGCAGCCACTAGTCACTGGCTAGTCAATAATGCAGGCGAAGCTGCTGTCAATGGTGATGGCTTCAGTGCTTGGTACGGTTCAACTGGAGGCGTTGGTTTAACTGACGGTGACTATGTTGGTGTTACAACTTACATGCCTGGTGGCGTTGGCTCGTATGATGGGGTTCAACATTATCAAATGTCTGATACTGACGGAATCATGGAACTTCACTTTGATGGCTACGATGGTGAAGCAGATTCTGTTTCCATTGCAATTTTTGTTCGAGATACAGGGTATGAAGCAGATGATACCCTTTCAATTCATTGGGGCGATGGTGATTTAGGTGGTGGTCCTTTGTACGAATTACTTGGTACTGGTGGTGATGGAAACGGTTCAGATCTTGAAGACGCCTCTGGTACTTGGATGTTCCTTGAGTTTGATGTTTCAGGCTTAGGCGGAGGGCACCTTCACGTCAGGTTTGAAAGTAACTCCAGTAACGAAGCAGTATTTATTGATTCCGTATCAATTATGGGCAGTGTAATTCCAGCACCTAGTGCTCTTGCACTGCTTGGCTTAGCGGGAATCGCAGGCCGACGCCGTCGACGTTAATCGATTTAGTTATCCAAATTTCAAAAGAACCTCTGCATTGCAGAGGTTTTTTTATTTGAATAATCTCCCTCCTGTAAGGGGATCTGCGAGTTTGTGTTTACGGACAGGCGCCCCATGAAGAGATGACTTCAATGATGTCGTTGACTTCAACTGATCCATCACCATTTAAGTCTGCTGGGCATCCAATACACTCGACATCTTCACAAGCAATCAAATTACCTTGGAACTCTCCACCAGCATCTATACATGAATCTTCTGTTGCAGCCATGATGCACTGGTTATCAAGGCAACATCCACCTGAATCGATACCTGTGCATTCAACCATTTCACATACAGTTTCCTCGCCATTGAATACCCCACCGCCCTCAAGACAACTTGTGTAATCCATCACCCAACATGCAGCGCCACCACAACATGCACCTAAACCAGTTGTGCATCCTTGAATATCACCAATGATGGTCGGCTGCTCAGCACTAAAATCTTCGATGACATCGCATAAAAGATTAACGCAAATTGTTGGATTATCCAGTGTTACTGAACTAGAAGCGATCTCGATTAGTCCGCTACCTCCCACACCATCGCAATCACTATCTGCAATATTTAGGTCAAAAGTACATGTTACAAAAGAGACCGTGCTTGAGTTTCTAATATTCGCTGCCCCACCAGATTCTGTTGCAGAGTTTTCTAAAAAAGATGTGTTCGTAAGTGTTGCATCTCCATCCTCATAACTAAACCATGCACCACCTTTATTCGACGAATTTGATTCGAATGTCGAGCTCTCAACTGAAACAGATCCATTTTTAAAATACACACCACCAGCGTTGGATGTCGCTGAGTTTCCAACAATCATCAGATTTGTAAACTGCAATTCAGCAGTTGCATCTTTGATATACATCGCACCACCATTTGTAGCATTGTTATGTGAAAAAGTACTGTCAGTAATCGAGCCGTCACTCGATCGCATATGCATTCCACCGCCAGTGTTTGCTGCGACGTTTCCTTCGATACTTACATTATCAAGTGTTAAAGTACCTAAATCAATAAAGATGCCCCCACCAAATCTTTTTGCTTCATTGCCTGAGATGATGCAATTCCTAACAGTTGGTGATGAACCGACAATATACAGCCCAGCTCCATCTTCTGAGGCGCCATTTCGGATTGTAAAACCATCTAGAATAGATGATTCCGTTTCGCCCAAAACACAAGTCACAACTGATCCGCTCGACACACCACCATCAATGAATGTTCCCGATGGATCTAGTAATTCGCTTTGAACGCTGATTCCTTTCCCTAGAAAATCAATTCGCTCGTAGTAGATGCCAGCTTCAACAATCACAGTATCACCCTCAATTGCTG
>CAZRPZ010000107.1:0-9426 GCA_964602215.1 uncultured Isosphaeraceae bacterium
TATTCCATTGCTATCCACGGAATGCGTTCGCCCTTCAAGGAATGTGTGCCAGCTTCATACACTTGAGCAATTCCACCATGGTGCAGCCGTCCGAGTAGGCGGCACTCGATTTCAAATCGTTTTGTGGCACTTCGAGAAAGCAACCCGCGTCGCAACACTTTAAATGCTACATCTCTAGGGGGGTTCTCTTGACGTGCTTTGTATACTCGTCCCATGCCACCACTTCCGATGCATTCGTTAATGGTGAAGTGCCCGATTACTTCGCCAATGATTGGATCATTGCCGAGTTCTTCTCTGTCGCCAGTTGTAAATGGGAGCAAGGACAATATTTCATCATGTACTGCTGGGTCGCTCTGCTGAAGTTCAGACAGCCGAATTTCACGTTCTTCTTCCGAGAGTTGAACTAGTTCGGTAAGTAACTCGCGAATTTTTTCGTGGTTAATGTTCATGCTCCAACTCGCGAAGTAACCACGCTCTTGCCCATACCCAGTCTGCTCGAACTGTGCGATCGGTGATTTTTAATATGTCTGCTACGGTTGTTTGTGGTAAACCAAGAAAGTATCGGAAACGAACAACGTCTGCTGCGCGGTCGTTGATTGTTTGTAACTTTTCGAGTGCTACAACAAGGGGCTCGATTAACAGATTGACTTCTATCTCGGGGGTTGCGAGTTCGCCCGGAAAGAGTTCGATCGAACATTTCTTTTTGTCCCCACCGCGGCGGTACGCATTTCTTTTTCGAGCGTAGTCCACAAGAATTTGTCCCATGGATCTTGCAACACTGCCAAAGAAGTGAGAACGATTGTCCCACGTCAATTTCGCGCCATCTGTTCCGTACAATCGAATCCAAACTTCGTTGACTAGAAGTGTCGGTTGAATTGTATTTCCAGAAAATTCCCGCCGACAAATGTTTGTAGCCATATCGTGAACATCTTCTTGAACTTCGGACCACAGGCGAGAAATGGCGAGCCCATCTCCAGAAGCTGCTTCGTCGAGAAATTGCGTGATGTCTCCGTGCTGCGTTACGTCCGTGACCATACACGGCTATAATCTCAAGTTGTTCCCGCTGAATCAAGTACATTCGTCAAAATGTATGCGAAAAAAACTGCGATATGCGGATAAAAAAAGCCCCTGAATGTTCAGGGGCTTTTTATTTCGATTTAACGAGAATTAATTTTCCGCTTTGCGGGGCGTGGCTTCGCTACATTTAATTTCGCGGCCATCTAATTCATTGCCATTGCATTCTGCTAAAGCTTTATTTGCTTCTTCGTCATTATCCATCGTGACAAATCCAAAACCCCGTGAACGTCCACTTTGGCGATCAGTAATCACGATAGCATCTGAAACAGCGCCAAATTGCTCGAAGTGCGATTTCAAATCTTCTGTTGTTGTTCCCCAACTCAAATTTCCAATATACAATTTCATACTCAAACCTAACCTTATATTTCCGCCCCCCACAGGCGGCAGTGCACCTAGAAGTAAAACTCAGATCAGGGCACTAGGCTGCCCAGACGCGGAGATTGTACTGCATAATGTGAATCTGCGTAATTTCTACTCAAAAAGCCGTGCCGACCTGCGTTTTTAGTACGATAAGCAGTGATGTTCCGTGTACTTTTTGCAGTGTTTTTTTCAATTGGTGTAATTGGCTGTTCTAAACCAGTATCTGACGACCCACAGAGCGATATCAAAATTTCAACATCGAAGCCCATAGGTGATTTACCTGCAGAAGGCGATCGACCCACAATTGCTCATATTCGAATAGTTGATCTTGATCAGGATGGACTAAAAGATATTCTTACCTGTGATGTCCTTGGTCAAAAGGTGATTTGGATTCACCAATCCCCGAAAGGAGTATTTACTGAATCGTCCCTTCTTTCAGAAGTCAATGGTGCTGTTCATGTTGAACCAATTGACTTTGATGGGGACGGAGATATTGATATTCTTATTGCAGCAATGGGCGTGATTCTTCCAACAGATGCACATATTGGTGAAGTAATTATTCTAGAGAACGATGGTAGTGAGAATTTTAAGAAACACGTCATTGCAGAAGCAATTCAACGGGTCACAGATGTGCAAGCGGGTGATCTTGATGGAGATGGGGATTTGGATTTATCAGTGGCTCAGTTTGGCTACACCCAAGGGCAAGTGCAATGGTTTCGTAACGATGGAAATTGGATTTTTACACATGAACAATTGATTAATCGAAGTGGTGCTATTCATGCTCCGATTGTAGATATCGACAATGACGGTGACCTTGATATTCTTGCACTACTCTCACAAGAATGGGAAACGGTGTATGCGTTTGTGAATGATGGAAGCGGTAATTTTCGAACTGAAATATTACATGACGTTGCGGATGCCGATTTTTCAAGTTCAGGAATTGAAGTTGTTGATCTTGATCAAGATGGTGACAGTGATGTACTTTGGACTAATGGTGACGCCTTTGTTTCGGTTGATTACAGACCATTGCCAACACACGGTTTGCAATGGTTAGAAAATCATGGCGACTTGCACTTTGAATATCACCGCATTGGTCAAATGGATGGAGCGTACGGTCCGAGTGCTGCAGATTTAGATAATGATGGTGATATAGACATAGTTACAGTAGCAGAGTTTGCATTCTGGGAGAAACCAGATACTCGAAGCGTAGTCTGGTGGGAACAAATAGAAGACTTGCAATTTGTTCCTCATACAATCGCAAAGTCACCGACACATTTGGTGACATGTGATGTTGCTGATCTTGATGGAAATGGTTTGCCAGATATTGTTGCAGGGGGTATGGCACTCTATCCGCCGTTTGATCAAATTACGAGAGTGACTTCTTGGATGAATGAGGGAGAGTTTTCAACTGATAGTCCAGAAGAGATTGTATACCCAGTTCAAATACAAAAGGCAATCAAAGGAGTAAAAACAAAGGGTGAGATCGGAATGATTTTACATGCCAATGGCTTTGACCCACGCGAGTTCTATCTGATTGCTATGAATGAAGAGAAAGAAAATCCACGTTGGCCATATTTACTTGGCATGCTCGATATTGCAGTGGGTGATAGTGATTCTGCTTTAGCCCATTTTGAGCAAGTGCTGCTGTTGGACTCGAACTACATTCCATTGCAAACTCGTTTGGGAGAGTTGTATGCAGGAACTGGGGATGTTGAACTTGCAGAGCAATATTTTCGAGCGTCGAACACTGAGTATGCAACTATCGCTCTCGCGCAACTAAAAGCAAGTGAAGGGAATTGGGAAGAGGTAATAGAGTTGCTTGAAGATTTACAAAGCACAGCAGCAAAATCTCTTTTGCAAACAGCACGAGCATCAATTGAAAATAAAATCATCTCGCCTTATGTAGCGACCGACATGGGATATCAAATGGACGATGCATGGCTTGAAGAAGTTGAGGCAATGTGCGTCTTAGCACCACTCCTTGTGACCCACGCCCAGACAGATTTCATTGTAGGAGACATTGACACTGCTGAACAATTATTACGAAAAGCAATCGTAATCGACCAATCAAATAAAGATGCACGGTTAGCGCTAGCAAATATTTTGTTGAGAGCAGACCGACTTAGTGCTGATTCGTTAGATGAGGCACTTTTACATCTTGAAGCAGGGATAGAATCCGATCCAGATTACGTGATGACACGAGCGAAGTATGGATGGGCGTTGTATCTTGCTAAGAGATTCAATGAAGCCAGAAATGTTTGGAGTGCTGTGTTACTGGAAGAGCCCTTGCATGGTCCGGTCCTTACAAATCTCGCACAACTTGAATACCTGCATAAGAATTACCAGAAAGCGTACGATTATTACATCCAAGCGTTTTCGGTTCCAGAGGATTCGCCTTTTGCGATTTCGAATAGCAAGGAATTACGTTCTGCAACTCTATATCGATTCGCGCTCGTTGCGAAACAAATAAATAGGGCAGATGATGCTATTGAAGCATTGCAATTGGCAGTTGAATATTCGCCGAGTAATGCTGACGCTCAATTTGAACTCGGGAATACATACATTGGAAGAAAAAACTTTACAGAAGCACTATCTCAAATTGAAATTGCAAATGCATTGCGACCTCACGACCCAAGAATTTTGGCAGCTCTTGGTTATACGTGGTTTCACTTGGAAAACAATCAATTTGCAATTGAATTTCTAACTCAATCGGTACAAAAGGCACCGACATTTGCGTTGGCGTGGTATCACCTAGGAAATGCTCAAATCAAACAAGGTGATTTACAAGGGGCAAAAGAATCATTTTCGATTGCGCTGCGGTTGCAACCGACATTTACACTTGCTAAAGAAGCGCTATTAGGGTTAGAAGGAAGGTAAACTCTACAATATGACACACACAATTGAACATTTTATCGATGGCAAAAAAGTTTCACCCAGTAGCGGGGCAACTTGCAAAGACATCAATCCGGCTACAAATGAAGTCCTTGCTGAAGTTGCGATGGACGAAGTATCTGCAGCAGACAAAGCGGTCGAATCCGCTTCATTCGCATTCCGAGGGTGGAGTGAAACGCCAGTTGGGAATAGATGCCAAGTTCTGTTCCGGTATAAGGAATTACTTGAAAAGCATTTTGATGAACTTGCACAGATGATTGTCGATGAGCACGGCAAGACCACTGCGGAAGCGCGTGGTGATGTAAGGCGTGGCATCGATTGTGTCGAGTATGCATGTGGCGCGCCATCATTGATGATGGGGCGAACGTTGCCTCGCATTGCTGTTTCCAGTTCGTTTAGCCGCGAAAAAGAAGAGGGGATTCCCCTTGATAGTTCGCTTGAGCGCGTTCCACTTGGAGTTTGTGTTGGAATTACACCCTTTAACTTCCCAATCATGGTTCCGCTTTGGATGTGGCCCATGGCAGTTGCGTGTGGGAATACATTTGTATTAAAACCATCGGAAAAAGTATCGCTTTGTGCACTGCGTGAAGTAGAACTTGCAAGCGAAGCAGGATTACCAGCGGGCGTATTGAATATGGTCACTGGTGGACCTGATGTTGTGAACGAATTACTTACTCATGAAGACGTTAAAGCTGTGTCTTTTGTTGGTTCTACGGCAGTTGCAAAACATATTTATACAACCGCATCGGCAGCCGGAAAAAGAGTTCAATGCATGGCGGGTGCGAAGAATACAATGATTATCATGCCCGATGCTAACCAAGACGCAGCAATTGATGGTGTTATTGGTTCATCGATGGGAAACACAGGGCAGCGATGTTTAGCGGGCTCAGTCGCGGTACTGGTTGGTGATGCTCCCAAGTGGTTTGTCCCAAAAATTCTTGAGGCAGCGAAGAATATAAAAGTATCAAAAGGTGACGAAGCGGGTTGTGGAATGGGTCCTCTTATCGATGAAGCAAGTGTTGCAAGAGTAACAGCAGCGATTGAGGGCGGTATCGAAGTAGGCGCGGAGTTATTGTTAGATGGCAGAGACATCGAACTTCAGGGCTTTGTTGGACCAACTATTTTTGACAATGTGCCACCAGATTCAGCTTTGGCAATGGAAGAAATATTTGGACCAGTTCTGTCAATGCTCAGGGTCGATTCTCTTGACGATGCAATTGAAGTGACGCACCGTTCTCCCTATGGAAACATGGCAGTCATGTTTACAGATAGTGGCTACGCTGCAAACAAATTTAAGGATACAGCAGGAGCAGGCATGATTGGCATAAATGTTGGAGTACCAGCACCGATGGCAGTCTTTCCGTTCTGTGGCTGGAAAGATTCCTTCTTTGGAACACTCCATTCCAATGGCGAGGACTCAGTACGTTTTTATACCGAAGGTCGCATTTTAGTGAGTAGATGGTTCTAACACCCGAAAAGGTAAACATGGCACGAATTACTAGAGCAGCACTTATACAAGCATCAAACCCCGCACCCCCTGAATCGTCGATTCCTGAAACGAAGAAACAGATGATCGATAAACATATCGAACTCATCAAAGAAGCCGCAAACAAAGGAGCACAAGTCACTTGTTTGCAAGAAATTTTTTACGGTCCGTACTTTTGCGCAGAGCAAGACACAAGGTGGTATGAAATTGCAGAACACATTCCTGATGGTCCAACGATCAAACTCATGCAAAACCTTGCAAAAGAGCACAAGATGATTCTTGTTGTACCGATTTATGAAGTGGATATGACAGGGGTGTATTTCAACACTGCCGCGGTAATCGATGAGCATGGAGAGTACCTTGGCAAATACCGAAAACACCACATACCTCACTGCAATCCAGGTTTTTGGGAGAAGTTTTACTTTAAGCCCGGCAATCTTGGGTATCCAGTTTTTGAAACAAGCGCTGGAAAAATTGGCGTCTATATTTGCTACGACCGCCACTTTCCAGAGGGCGCACGAGAACTCGGCTTAAATGGAGCAGAAATTGTATTTAATCCATCAGCGACAGTTGCTGGCTTAAGTGAATATCTTTGGAAACTTGAACAACCCGCACACGCGGTTGCGAACCAATTTTATGTTGGTGCAATTAACCGTGTTGGTACAGAAGCACCTTGGGACATCGGAGAGTTTTATGGTCAGAGTTATTTCTGTGACCCCCGTGGACAAATTATGATTGAAGGGTCACGGGATAAAGACGAAGTAATAATTGCTGATTTAGATCTCGATCTCATTGAAGAAGTTAGAAATACTTGGCAATTCTTCCGTGATCGACGTCCTGAAAGTTACACGCAAATTACTAACCAATAAATGACCAATCACCTGATTAACCCAGACATCGCGCCAACAACTCCGCAGCAGCGGACTTGGTCTAAATGGAATTTGGCAGCGTTGTGGGTAGGCATGTCTGTTTGCATTCCAACGTACGTACTTGCTGCAAGTATGATTGAGGCAGGGATGACGTGGTGGCAATCGGTGTTAACCGTGCTGCTAGGAAACTTAATCGTACTCGTCCCGATGATTCTCATGGGTCACGCTGGCACAAAGTTTGGAATACCCTTCCCAGTGTTAGCTCGAGCAAGTTTTGGAACTAAAGGTGCGCACATTCCAGCAATTGCTCGTTCGCTTGTTGCGTGCGGGTGGTTTGGTATACAAACATGGATAGGTGGATATGCTATTTACATCGCTCTGGGTACACTTGGAGTAATTGATGTTAAAGCAGATACGAACGTCATTCCCTATTTGGGAATTACTTCTATTCAATTTATCTGTTTCCTTGTATTTTGGGCGTTGAATTTTGTTATTGTTATTTTTGGCATTAATTGCATCAAGTGGCTGGAATTTTGGGCAGCCCCGTTCCTAATTGCGATGGGTCTTGCGATGTTAGTATGGGCAGCAATAAAAGTTGGTGGCATTTCGCAGATGTTCCCTGACCCTCCAGAGAATTCTCCAGCGTTTTGGCCGATGTTTTTTCCGCAACTAACTGCGATGGTCGGATTTTGGGCGACGTTGAGTTTAAACATCCCTGACTTTACGAGGTATTGCAAATCGCAAAAAGACCAAGCACTCGGGCAACTCATTGGTCTGCCAACAACGATGGCGTTATTCTCATTTATTGGTATCGCGGTAACGTCTGCGACTATTGTTATTTTTCACAGAACGATTTCAGATCCTATTGAACTTGTGGGAGAACTTGGCTCTACAACTGCGGTTGTCATCGCTCTCATCGCTTTAACGATTGCAACACTATCAACAAATATCGCTGCAAACGTAGTTAGCCCTGCAAATGGTTTTTCAAATGTAATCCCCAGATTGATTTCGTTTAGGACAGGTGGGATAATTACGTGCATCATTGGCATTGTCATCATGCCATGGCGATTGTATAACGACTTAGGCGATTACATTTTTACTTGGCTTATCGGGTATAGCGCACTGCTTGGACCAATTGCTGGCATCATGATTTGTGATTATTTCATTACTCGACGCACAAAACTAAATACTGAAGATTTATATTCATCATCAGGGCAATACGCAGGGTTTAGATGGAGCACGGTTATTATTTTGCTTATTGCAGTTGCGCCAAATCTGCCTGGCTTCATCAACGCAGCTTTCAAAACTGATTATTTTCCAGAGTTCTTTAACCAACTCTATAGTTATGCGTGGTTTGTTGGGATTACAATTGCTTTTGTGTTGTATGGTGTATTGAATATAGGAGAACGAAACCGTGTCTAAACTTCCAGAGTGTGATTACACTCCGCCAACATATGACGGTCCTTCAATAGAGGATGTAACAAAACTTCGCGAAGAATATCTTACTCCAGCACTTGTTACGTATTACAAAGACCCAATTATGATTGTTGATGGGCACATGCAATATGTTTTTGATGAAAAGGGTAAGCGGTACCTTGATGGTCTTGCTGGGATTGTTTCAGTGAGTGCAGGACACTGTCACCCAAAAGTGATGGAAGCGGTAAATAAACAAAATACGCACCTCCAACACGTCACAACGATTTACTTGCACCCAAACATCGCGTTGTTTGCAGAAAAACTCGTAAGTACGTTGCCAGTAGGTTTAGATGTGGCGTATTTCACAAACTCTGGCTCAGAAGCAAATGACCTTGCCATTCTGATGGCTCGTACCTACACAAAAAACTTTGATGTGATTGCACTCCGCAATGCTTATCATGGAGGTTCTCAAGGCGCGATGGGTTTAACGGCACATTCAACGTGGAAGTATTCAGTGCCTCATGGATTCGGAGTGCATCACACTGTAACGCCAGACAGGTACCGAGGACACTTTGGTTATGACGACGCTGATGCAGGTGAAAAATACGCAAAAGATGTTGAAGAATTGATTCGCCTCGGTTCAACTGGTGGGGTTGCGGGTTTTATTGCAGAGCCGATGCAAGGAGTTGGGGGAGTGATTGAAATGCCCCCGAAATATTTACAAAACGCTTACGAGTATGTCCGAGGTGCTGGTGGTATTTGCATCGCTGATGAAGTGCAAACGGGTTTTGGTCGCACCGGTGAATCTTTCTGGGGTTTTGAAAATAACGATGTTGTCCCAGATATGGTTGTGATGGCAAAAGGTATTGGAAATGGGTGTCCTCTTGCTGCTGTAGTGACAACAAAAGAAATCGCAGAATGCATGACCGAAGCAATTCACTTCAATACTTTTGGTGGGAATCCAGTGTCTTGTGCAGAAGGACTTGCGACATTGAACGTCTTACTTGAAGACGATATGCAGGGTAATTCGAAACGGTTAGGCGAAAAATTACTCGCTGGTTTGAGAAACTTGCAGGAAAAATATTGTTGCATCGGTGATGTCAGAGGAATGGGATTGATGGTTGGGTTGGAACTTATTGAAGATGATGAGAAAACACCCGCAACTGAGTTAACAGCAAATATTTTAGAAACATGCAAAGACATGGGTTTGTTGATCGGAAAGGGCGGATTCTTTGGTCATGTGATTCGTATTACGCCGCCTATGTGCCTTACAGTTGAAGATATCGATTTCATGCTTGAAGTTCTTGATGAAGTTTTTGCAAAGGA
>CAZRPZ010000108.1:0-4514 GCA_964602215.1 uncultured Isosphaeraceae bacterium
TAGCAAATCTGAGATTAATATTCATCGAGCGTATCTTGATAGTGTTGATGATGGAGAGAATGGCTGGATAACACTCGTTGGATGTGTTGTACAGGGACCGGATGGCAAGCCCATTGATGAAGATAGCCAACTTTGGAAAGAAGTTCGTGCTGATTTACTAAGACTCAAGTGGCTTGATCCAAGGACAGTAGAACTTGGATACGACATCCCCGAATTTACGTTAACAAGTGCCGAAATCGTAACAGCTCTTCTCGATTTAATCTATCAATCACTCGTGAAGAGAAATCCATACGCATTTAATCCAACTCGTCTCGACACACTGGCACGAGAAAATACTTCTATCACAATTGCTATTGCTCAGCTCTTCAGCGATCGATTTAATCCATTAACACCATTGTCGGATTCCCAATATCAAGCACAACGTGATGACATTTTGCAACGCATCGAAAATACGGTAGATCTTGAAGATGCACAAACAATGTTCCGCAAAATGATTGAAGCCGTTGATGCTGTAAAACGAACAAACTTATTTATTGAAGATCGATATGCATTGGCAATGAGGATTGATCCTTCGTTACTCACAACCGAGGAAAGATCGACTTGTCCATTCGGTGTTTTCTTTGTACACGGACGTGATTTCAACGGGTTCCACGTACGATTTCGTGATATTGCCCGCGGTGGCGTACGTGCGATTCATCCAACAGGGATTGAACAATTCGCACTAGAACAAGAACGATTGTATGACGAAGGGTATAACTTGGCTTTTGCACAACAGTTGAAAAACAAGGATATTCCAGAAGGCGGTTCAAAAGCAGCGATTCTCGTACATCCAAATGGCAGGGTAAGTCGAAGCGTCAAAGCATTTGTAAACTCAATACTAGACTTGATAACCCCAGATGAAGAAACCCAAGCTCAAATTGTCGACCATCTTCATCAGCAAGAATTGATTTATCTTGGACCAGATGAGAATATCACACCACAATTGATTGATTGGGTTGTCGATCGAGCTCGTAGACGTGGATATCCAATGCCAACAGCATTAATGAGTTCAAAACCGGGTGCTGGCATTAACCACAAAGAATACGGAGTAACCAGTGAAGGCGTTGTTGTCTTCCTTGATACTGCCCTTCGAGCAGTTGGAATCAATCCAGATGAAGACGCATTCACAATCAAAATTACAGGCGGCCCTGATGGAGATGTTGGTGGGAATTGCATCCGCATTTTGAATCGAGAGTATGGCACGAACGCAAAAATTGTAGGGATTGCAGATGGTTCTGGTTGCGGTGAAGATCCTGAAGGTCTTGACCACAACGAATTGCTTCGATTGTTTACAAGCGGTAGCCCAATTGCAAAATTTGATAAGACGAAACTGAGTGCAAGCGGAACCGTAACTTCTATTGATGATCCAGATGGAGTTCATCTTAGAAATACACTCCACGATCGAATCGAATGCGATGCATTTATCCCTTGTGGTGGCAGGCCAGCAACAATTCATGGTGGCAACTGGAAAAATTTCCTCAAGGAAGATGGCACACCAAGCGCGAAACTGATTGTTGAAGGCGCAAATTTATTCTTAACACCCGATGCACGTCGAGAACTTTCGAATTCGGGAGTATTAATATTAAAGGATTCATCTGCAAACAAGTGCGGAGTTATCTGCTCAAGCTTTGAAATTGACGCGTGCATGCTTCTTAGTGAACATGAATTCATGGATATTAAAGACGAGTTTGTAGAGCAAGTACTTGTTCGGTTACGTGAACTCGCGCGATCTGAAGCCGAACTCTTGGCGCGATTGCACCAGCATCATCCACATGCACCTCTTCCTGAAATGAGCATTCAAATTAGTAAAATCATGACCAGAGTTTCTGATTCGCTCGTTGCACATTGGGATTCCCTTTCAGAAGAACAAGAGCAGGAACTTCGTCGTCTCGTGCTTGAACACCTCCCAAAAGTACTTGTAGAGAAGGTGGGTGATTCACTTTGGTCTGAAATGCCCGAAACTTATTTGCAATGGATGATGGCAAAATCACTTGCTGCAAGAATCGTCTATCGGGAGGGCTTTGAGTACCTTGAAACCATGGAAAATGCAGATTTAGCAGAACTCGCACTTCGCTATCTTGATCTTGAAGAAGAAAGAGAAACCCTTACAGATGAGATTCTAAAATCTGATTTGCAATATAAAGAGAGGGTGGCGGCGTTGTTACATGATGCGGGTATTTTTACAACAATGGGTCGTCGTCATAAGAAGTGATTTGACTCAATGCAACCAATAGGGAAGTTCAGATGAAATCAACAATTCTAGCAATTACAGTCCTTTCCACTACATTTTTTCTTTCGCCTGATACTCATGGGCAGACCAAAGTAGAAATGGAACCCGTCGATGCAAACAGTACGATTTCTGATGTGACGTTATATCGGAACCGAGCTGCGATTACAAGAACAGCAAATCTGAACCTCGGTACTGGTGGATACACTGTTTTCTTCAGCGACTTACCATCTTCGGCGTTTATCGATTCAGTCCAAGCGAGGGTCGGCGAGAATGTCGTGTTACTAGGTGTTGATACTTCCAGCACTCCGGTTGCGAAGAACACGAGCAAACTTATTAGAGAATTAACTGCACAAATTGAAGAGGTTGAGTCAAAACTCAATTCTGCAAATGCCCATGAAGAGGCGCTTACTTTGCAAATCGCCATGCTGAACACCCTCATTACCAGAGCAAATGAACATGAAGGAGCAGTCGATCTTGTAGCGCTAGAAGAACAGTTGTCATTTATCGGTACTAAAATGACCTCACTCAGTGAAATGCAAGCAAAGAATAAACTGGAGCAATCGACGTTACGCGATGATCTCAGAACGCTTCGTGCTCGCAAACAAAATATAATGTCAGATCACAGGGTTCAACTTACGGCAGTTGTTGATATCGGTGTAGAAAAAGCCGGAACTGTTCAGGTGCAGTTAACTTATCTGATCAATAACGCGTCATGGCAACCCAGATACTCCATTCGAGCAAACAACGCCGGTGATGAAATCACGATTGAATATGACGCAGAATTATGGCAACGAACAGGAGAGAACTGGACAGATGTTTCCATGACTCTCTCAACTGCACAGCCACAACAGTCAACCACTCCGCCTATGCCAACTCCATGGTTCGTTACTGTCTATACTCCACCGTCAGATACTGAAGCGTCGTACTCTGCCCTCCCTTCAACAGGCAGGCGGTTAGGAATTGAAACCCGAACTGCAGGGATGGGTGGTACTGAATTTGTAGAAGACGAAAACACGCTCTCATTTGCATGGGCTTCTGCAGCAACGGTCAACAATGATGGACCTGCAGTGAGTTTTAGCTTGCCTCGAACTATTACTGTTCCATCCAATGCAACAGACTTACAAACAACTTCTCTTGGAGCGTTTGAAACGACTGCGAAATTATTCCGCATTGCAGTTCCAATGTTGACAGACAAAACATTTATACGAAGTAAGGTCACAAATACAAGTGAGTACATTTTACTTCCCGGTAAGGCATCCATATTTCATGGAAGTGATTACGTTGGCAAAACCACTCTTCCAACGATTGCTCCAAATGAAACGTTTCCTCTGGACCTTGGCATTGATCCAGTCGTAACAGCAACAAGAGTGTTACTCGAAAAAGAAACTTCTTCAACAGGATTATTTGCAAGTGGAAAACAGACACTCTATGAATATCAAATTTCTATATCAAATGGTCACGATGAAGCGATTGAAGTCCACGTTTGGGATCGATATCCTGTTTCAAGGAACGAAGAAATAGAGGTTACTCTTAAAAATATGAACACTCCACTCTCGACCGATCCTGCCTATGTCAGTGCTGAAAAACCACTTGGTCTCCTCAGATGGGATCTCAATATTCCAGCGAATATGACAGGGGATAATAGCTATGTATTTGATTGGCAGGTGGAGATTGCTCGGGGCAAAGATGTCGAAATGACCCCCCTTCCAGAATAATTTGTCCCTTGGATAATGTTTAAGCATATAATGTGCTAGTTGCCATTCTGGCAACTCTATTTCTAGTTCTTAGTAATGGAATACCCGCATTCATGGCTCAAATAATGAAATTTATTCGCTTTACGCACATCTATTTACTTCTGATTGCAACCGCATTTTTTGCAGTCGCTTGCCAAGACTCACCAAACGATGAAAATGCAGTTCAACAATCCATCGACACGTTACTTTCTGAACTACAAACCGCAACGAGTGGTAATAACGTTGAAGGGCTTAAGTCTGTCATTGCGTCAGCAAATCGCATAAAACCAATCTCCCAATCCCAAACACAAAGTAAGAACCTACTACTCTCAACGGCGAACGAAAAACTCGCGCAATTAAAATTTCAAACACTACTTGCAGAATCAACTTCTATGTCGTTGGTGTTTCAGTTAGCAGAGAATCAGGCAATGCAGGTCTCTCTTCTTCGCAAGGCGGCAGACTCATTTTCACAATCTGGCACACAAGATAGTTCACAGAAAAGCCAAGAAATT
>CAZRPZ010000109.1:0-17745 GCA_964602215.1 uncultured Isosphaeraceae bacterium
TGGAACAACAATTGGGCAGCGCATCGCATGTAAATCGATGACATCTTTTGCTTTTACCCAATCTTTGAGTGTCATGACGATTGCATCTACCCCAGAAGATGTTGCGTTAAGTTCTTTGAGTTCCTCTGGTGAAAATGGTTGGTGGTCACCTGCATGCAACTGGGTTGCAACTTTGGCTCCCAGCCGAACGAGTGCCTCAATAACAGGTCCGGGGTACCCAATCCCTAAGCGGACCGCAACTGATTTACCAGTTAACCAACCAAGGGAGCATGTATTTTCTCCTTCTTCATCGTGCATCACAAGATCTGACCAATGGTGTGAAGTCCATGCAATTGGTGCGCTACCCGAGACCTTTTCAACTTTTTCAGATAACTCTGGCTCTGCACGGGTCGCGTGACTCACGACGACCGCATCGCAACGGCTCAATCCCTCAACTGGTTCACGAAGCCACCCTGCTGGTAACATTTTTTGTTTGAATGGGTCCCGCAAAAAATCCATCACAACGATATCAAGATCGCGAGCAATTCGTCGATGTTGAAACCCGTCATCCATCACAAAACAGTCTGCTTGCCCACCTTCTTTGATATACGCATTCACTGTTGCGACTCGGTCTGCACCAACAATCACCTCAATCTCGTCAAGTTTCTGTTGATACTCCACCGCTTCGTCTGCTTTAGATGGATCAACCGAAGCATACCCTCTCATCACGATGGCTGGGTTATGACCATGTTTTCGTAACCTTCGGACAATCCAAGTGACCAAAGGTGTTTTCCCAGTACCGCCAACTGTAAGATTTCCAACAGCAATGACCGGTCTGGGCATGGAATGGACATTGTTCCCTCGATCGTAATACCGATTCCGTACACGAACAATTCCACCGTATATCCATGAAAGAGGTAATGCGACGACGTTTAGCCAACTTGGAAGTGGTGTTTGCATCTCAGGTACAACTCCTGGAAAATTCTTGCATGATGCGTTCCATCGGTAATCCCATGACACTCGTGGAATCGCCTTGACAGGTGATTGGCCACTTCGCGTCAATTCTCTCAGATAGATTGTACCCTCCCGCCTTCCCTTTCCAAAGATTGCTTTGTACATATTGTTCAATTTCTTCGTCAGAAATAGAACCCATTCTGACTATTGATGTTTCTACGCCACTTCGAATTTGGTGTTGGCCTACCGATGTCAGGCACCACCCTGTACACACATGGTGGTCTCTTCCAACCATTCTTTGAAGCATTTCTTTAGCGTTCTGTGCAGATGTTGGTTGTCCTAGAATCTCTTCATCTACAACACAAACAGTATCAGCAGCGAGCACAGTGCCCACATTCTGTTCACATCGAAAACAAACATGTTGGGCTTTCAGAATCGCTAATGTTTGAACCCAGCGAGTCACAGACATAGAACCGCAGGTGAAGACTCCGTCATCAATTTCTGGTGGGAATTGGATTGCATCTATGCCTGCCACTGCAAGTAAATTCACTCTTCTTGCTGATGAACTTGCCAGAACAATTGGTTTTTCCCAATATGTCATCTCTCTGTTGCTTTCAGAAGTTGATGTATTGTATTGATGACTTCATCTGTTTCAATTTGTGAAATGACTTTGTTTCCAAGTGAACGGTCTTTGTAGTGCACTTTGTCATAGTCAACATCTGCAGCAATCACCGCTTCAGGCATATTGTAGGGACCGACTTTTTTTGGATTGGTTGGTCCATACAAACCAAGGAGTGAGCGCTTGAACCCTACCGCCATATGAAGCGCTGCTGAGTCATTTGCAATCACAAAGGTGGCTTGCTCAATCACTGCCATCATTCTTCCAATTGTCATTGAAGGAAGCAGATTGATGACCCCATCATATTCTAGTAACGGAGAAATTTGGGGTGCTTCATTCGGGCCACCTACCACAACCACTTGCAGACCTTGCTCAAGAAGATGTTGAGCAACTGAAATAAATCGTTCAGTTGGCCATTGCTTACTTTTCCATCTCGAAGTTGGCGCGATGACTGCGTACTCTTTGATTCCATTTGACTCTTGGTACTCATTCCACCAACTCACATCTTTCGAATTGCAATACAACTTCATTTCAGCGCCGCGATCAATTCCGATGTGTGTACAGAGAGCCAACATCTGATCAACCGTATGCTCACATGTTGTTTGCACCTTCTGGGTGTACCCAAGCCATCCAAATTCCCGTGCTGATGCTGGACCAATTCGTACAGCAGATTGGGTTGCCCACGCAAAGAGTCCGCTTCGACCTAGTCCCTGCCCATCGATGACAAGATCGTAGTTGTTTGATTTCAAGTGACGCAAAAAAGAAATCATCTTGAAAAAACCATTTGGAAGATACCATCGTTTGAGCGATTGCCTAGGAAAGGGTATGACCTGATCAACTGCGGGGTGTGCACTCACAGCATCAACGAATTCGGATTGAACAAGCCAATGAATTGATGCATCCGGCCACTTTTTTTTCAATCTTGCGATAACAGGAACGCTTCGACAGACGTCACCAAGGGCACTTGGGCGAATAAAAAGGATACGTTTGGGGGTGGTTAAAGACATGTGATTGGGCATCGTACCTTGACATTCATCTATTGAAAACAGAGATTCATCCTGTGACTGACTTGACAGGAGCCCGTTTGGTATCAACACTTTAAGAAGTAGCGAAATACAACTATGAGTGAAGAGCAACAAAACAAGACAAATCTATCCGACACACCCTCCACGGAGGGGATGCAACCAAAAAACGGTGACCGAACTGGAAGCCCGGGTGCTTCTACTTTTGGGTTCGATACGATTCTTGGGAAGCTCGTAGTAGATAGTGGATTAGTTACCCCAGAAGAATTGGGTGAGTGCACTGACCTCCTTCAGGACTCTGATGGAAACGCTACTGGGCACACCCTTTCTGACATTTTGATTAACCATAATTTTGTCACAAGGCGTCAGTTAGACAGACTTCAAACTGATTTTGATACCCGAAAGTCTACGCAGAGAATCCAAGGGTATCGAATGATTCGAAAACTCGGTGCTGGTGCAATGGCTACAGTGTTCCTTGCACAACAAGAAAGTCTCGACCGACCGGTCGCCATTAAAGTCCTTCCAAAAAAATTCTCTGAAAACAAGGAGTTCCTCGAACGGTTTTACAAAGAGGGTCGTGCTGCTGCGAAGTTGAACCATGCAAATATCGTGCAGGCATACGACGTTGGTCAGTCTGGCGAATATCACTACTTCGTCATGGAGTACGTCGATGGAACTACCGTGTATGACCAGATTGTTGAAAAAAAACGGTTGTCACAAGTAGAAGCATTACCAATTATTCGTCAAGTTGCAAAAGCATTGCAACATGCACACGAGCGTGGGTTCATTCACCGAGATATCAAACCAAAAAATATCATGATTGCAAAAAATGGAGATGTCAAACTTGCAGACCTTGGTTTGGCTCGGGCACTTGGCGATCGAGAAGCAGCTGAAGCGGAAGCCGGACGAGCGTATGGCACACCGTACTACATTAGTCCAGAACAAATTCGTGGCAAGAAAAACATTACTCCTGCAACAGACTTATATGGATTAGGTGCAACGCTGTATCACATGGTCACTGGCAAAGTTCCGTTTTCGGGCAAAAATCCATCGGATGTCATGCATCGACACCTTAAACAAGAACTCGTTCCACCAGACCATCTTAACCCATCACTTTCTGCTGGTTTTTCACAAGTCATCGAGATGATGATGGCAAAGGATGTTCCGTTGCGATACCAAAACGCTTCTGATCTCATCGAAGACCTCAGTACCATCGAAAGTGGTGGCTCACCACAGTTTGCTCAACCCACACTTGATTTTGCCATGCTTGCAGAAGTTGCTCAATCAACACCTGCAAGCGAACCCGTTCCACAATCTACAGCAAAAGAACAACCATCAGAAATCTCTGCAATGTGGCTTCCAATGCTCATTGTAAGTGTGATTGTGAACCTGATTTTAATTGCGTTGTTACTTGCTAGGTAACGGGGTTCACGAAGAACAGCATTGTTCTTGTTGTGATTTTTCCCAATCTGCAAGAAAAGCGGCAAGCCCTTTATCCGTCAGAGGGTGTTTCATTTTTTGTTCGATGACTTTGAAGGGAACCGTTGCAACATCTGCTCCAACTAACGCACACTGCACAAGGTGCAACGGATGTCGGATAGAGGCCGCCAATACTTTTGTCGTGAAACCATAATTGTCATAAATGGTACGAATCTGCTGAATCAATTCCATTCCATCACCGCCAACATCATCAATACGTCCAAGAAACGGGCTAACTAAAAATGCGCCCGCTTTTGCAACCATCAATGCCTGAAGTGGTTGGAAGCAAAGCGTCATATTCACTTTCACACCTCGATCTGAAAGTGTTTTGCACGCCTTCAGTCCATCAATCGTGCAAGGTAACTTAATCACGATGTTACTTGCAATTTGAAGGAGGTCATCTGCCTCTGCAACCATTGCGTCGTGCTCAAGAGCGATGACTTCAGCGCTCACTGGTCCTGGCACAACCGCACAAATTTCTTCCATTCTTGCATGAAAGTCAACACCTTCCTTTGCAATCAAACTTGGATTTGTCGTCACGCCATCAAGAATCCCCAATGCCGCCGCTTCACGGATTTCATCAATGTTTGCTGTGTCAATATAGAGTTCCATGTTGTAAATGATACCGCAGGACACTCAAGGGTGTCTGTTATTTGGGACGTCTCAGAGTATGATGAAGTTGATGAGCATCCTTCAACGAATAACAGACCTTGGGTATACGCTACCCGCTGCTCCGAGTCCTGTCGCAAATTATGTTCCCGCGATTATTGTCGGGAACGAGTTACGAACCAGTGGCCAAATACCTGTGGTTGATGGTGAGTTGGTCTACAAGGGGAGTGTTCCAAGCCAACAGTCGATTCAGAATGCGACAGAGGCAGCAAAAATTTGTGGGTTAAATGCAATTGCAGTTGCCCAAACTGCTCTTGAAGGGAAACTTAACCGTATTGAAGGAGTCTTACAACTTCGGTGCTATGTTGCCTCTGATATTGGGTTCGATGGCCATTCAACTGTAGCGAACGGGGTGAGTGATTTGATGGTGGAAATTCTTGGAGAGGAGGGACGACACTCCAGAGTAGCGATGGGTTCAATTGGTCTCCCCCTTGGCGCGACCGTGGAGGTCGAGGTCGTCTTCAAAATTGTGCCTGATTGCTAATATTATCGGACCTTGTCAATATTATCTTTTATTAACGCAAAATTTATGGTTGACTGCATCCAACACCTGCCCAAAAATGTATAAGTCTCTGTATTCTTAGGGACTCTGACCGGCGTGGCAACTTTATTATCGCGATTCAGTTGACCGCACTTATTGCCGCAAGGCACATCATTTCGCCGCACTGGTCGACATTTCTACGCCTCTGCACCTTGTTGGTGTGAGATGGCAAGTGCGGCGTTCTTCAATATTGATAATTCGATGAAGACCGCCACGGGTCTTTGTTGTAATGAGACAACATTCAACCCGTCCGTTTTCGTCATTGCTATGACGGCTATACATTCGTGGTCTGTCCTCTGTTGCTTTGTGTCAGGAAAGTAACAAAAGAATCAAGACGACAAAACAGCCAAGTAGCAACTAACAAATGTACTCATTTTTTTTATGAATGGAGATTTATAGTATGAAACGCAACTCACGAGGTTTTACCCTCATTGAACTACTTGTTGTTATCGCGATTATTGCTTTGCTGATGGGTCTACTCCTACCAGCACTCGCAAAAGCACTTGGCAACGCTCGTGTCCGCAAAGATCAAGGACAAGCCAAAGGCATTGTTTCGTCTTACTCGATTTTTGCTGAATCCGACGACAAAAAACAATTCCCTATCCCCGGCAAAATTAACCGAACATTAGCCAACATCCAAGGTGGTGCTGGTTATAACGGTATTACATCCGGGCACATCCAAGGTATTGGCGATCCTGATTTGTTAATCAACAATTCCAATTGGTTACACTCATTTATGATTGGCGCTAATTTTTACAACCCTGATATTCTCATCGGCGCAAACGAAAATAATCCGATGGTTGCTGCCAAAGGTGACGAAGGGGCGAATCCAGATGAAATTCCGTATGATTTCGCGATGGTTGATGTGGCGCAAGATTCTTATTGGGACCCACTCTTCTCTTCTGATCTCACAGGCGATGGTGACACAACAACTCCTGATGACTTCAACGGCACTGCTGGTGTTGCTGATGTCTGCCACACTTCATACGCAAACCTTGCTTTGTGTGGCAAACGGTTAGACAACTGGAAATCTGGTGAATCTAATACTGTGTTATTCTCGAGTCGTGGTCCCGAACTGCGAACCACAACAGATCATACTGGTGACAACTACACAAAATCACCTACCCTTCTTCTCTACGGTCCAGATTCTGTTTGGGAAGGCGTGTATGTCTCAGGTGATGGGTCGTCCCATTACGCGAGTGAAATGTGGTTTGATAATAAGGAATACACTTCTCGGTCCAACTGGAGACAGTTCAGAGATAACACGTTTATGGCTGAATTCACTGACTACACCAATGACGCCTCGCTTGGCAACCCTGGTGGGGCTTGTGGTGACAACTTCGTTGTTATAAATGTTGAATCAACCGAAGACGATGTTCGACAGACCTATGACATCTTACTCCCATAATACTCATGCAACTACCGTACACTCGTTGTACGACTATAACTGGAGGTTTCAACTTATGAAACACAATACGAAACAAAGGGGCTTCACCCTCATCGAATTGCTCGTCGTAATGTCGATTATCGCGCTGCTACTTAGCATCTTGATGCCGGCACTTGGACGTGCAAGAGCTGAAGCACTTCTCACGAAAGATCAAACTCAAACCAAGAGTGTCTTCTCTGGATTCTCTTTCTGGGCACCCTCCCACGATGGCGGCTATCCAACCCCCGGTCTCGAAGCTCGGCTTGCAGGTAGTACTGGAGATCTTATTAAAGGTCGAGGTCCAGAAAATATTGCCGAAAATGATCACGCCGCAATGTTATCAATGTGTGTGATGCAGGGACTGTTCAGCACTGATGTACTCTTTGCTCCAACTGAACAAGGCGATTTCGTCTTTCCAATGGAAGCATACGATTACAACGTGTATGAACCCGGACCATCTGGAAGCAGTTGGTCACTTTGGGACGAAGAATTCGTCAATGATCTTGAAGTTGGTTCTAATAACAGTTACGGCATCATGCCAATCACTGGAAAACGAAAGCAACAAAATTGGACAATGAACGGTCGCAGTCCAGCAACATTTGCTGTCGTCGGAACTCGTGGACCAGTAGATGGTGAAGCAGATCCATACTCTCGATCCAATCTAATGCACGGTATCGAACGCGACTGGAAAGGACCCGTGAATTTTGGTGACGGGCACAATGAAGTCCTCGAAACGTTCTATCCAATTTCAGCAACTTACTTGGATGACAATAGCGTTGCTGTGGCAGACAACATCTTCCTTGAAGAAGATGACCAAGCTGTTGATAATGACTATATGCCTGGTGGGCTTGATACTGGTCAAGGTGCAGATATTATTTTGACACACATCCGACGTGGTGACGCACAGGATGACGGTTCAAAAGGTG
Organism: uncultured Isosphaeraceae bacterium; assembly: GCA_964602215.1. Taxonomy (GTDB): domain Bacteria; phylum Planctomycetota; class Phycisphaerae; order Phycisphaerales; family SM1A02. The sequence goes on from CAZRPZ010000109.1 coordinate 7,616, forward strand.
GAAAAGTCGCTGAGTTCATTCACGACTAAGCACTCAATTTGTTTGTAACAATAGACAACCGCAGCACCATTGCTGCGGTTGTTTTTTTGTAATTCATTTAATGTTTGTTCTACAACATATACTGTGTGTATGAAATTGATCATAGCGGCACTTCTACTACTTGGACCGACACCTGTTCCAAGTTACCGGCAAGCAAATGATATCGCCGTGATTACAATCGAGGGTCCAGTTGATACTGTGACAGCGCAATCATTCAAGCGTCGCTTAGAAGAAGCAAAAGATGCTGATGGAATCGTGATTGAACTGAATACTCCCGGTGGTGATTTGATGTCTACACTCCAGATTTGTTATGAAATTAAAAATAATGCGAATCAAAATACGGTTGCATGGGTTCACCCACACGCATTTTCTGCGGGAACAATTATTGCCCTCGCGTGCCGAGAAATAATCATCACCCAAGGAGGCACTTTTGGCGATGCGGCACCAATCAATGCCACTGGTCTTCCAATACCAGCAACTGAACGAGCGAAAATTGAATCGCCTGTACTGACGGAGGTAATTGATTCTGCAAGAAGAAATCATTACGACGAACATCTCGTAGAAGCTTTTGTCAGCGTTGGAATTGAGTTGTGGCTCATCAAAAATAAACAAACTAGCGAAACTGTTTGTGTAAATAGAAATGAGTATGAAGCGATTTTTGGAATCCCACCCCCACAACATTTTTCGCCAATCGGAACTTCCTCAAACGAAGTGAAGTTCTCACCTTTTTTTGATACCCTCGCCCAGTTGCAAAGCGGAAATTTGAGAGATAACCCAACGTGGGACCCCGAATTTGCACAACAATTGCCCACAAGTCGCCTACCACTTACAGCGAATGATGCATTGCATTGGACTCTTGTTCGTCAGGTTGTTCCAAATGATCGCCTGCTTACGTTGAAGCCGAATGAAGCAACTTTATATGGACTTGTTTCAGATGTTGTTAGTAGTGATAGGGAATTGCAAGATTGGTTTGGTGCAACATCCTTAACAAGATTAAATCCCTCATGGTCAGAAAATCTCGTTGGAATTTTAATCAGTTGGCCAATTCGCCTTCTTCTGATTGCGTTATTTCTCATTTGCGTTGTTGTTGAACTCGCAACGGGTTCAACTGGGCTCTTTGGTGTTGGTGCGGCTGTAGCGATGGCGTTGCTTATTGGTGCGCCATGGCTTGCTGGGCTTGCACAATGGTGGGATGTTTTGCTTGTTTTCTTAGGGCTCGGTCTCATTCTCGTAGAAATTCTCGTTATTCCGGGAACGGGCTTTACTGGATTCGCCGGCGTTGCGTGTTTGTTTGCCGGCATCATTGGTAGTTTTGTGTCTGGTGATCTTGGAACCTCTGCAGGTCAAACACAACTTCTTATTGGCTTGGGTACTGTCATCGGTGGTTGCATCCTCGCAATTGTTGGGTGCTGGATTATCTTAAAACAATTTGGCAATGCAGATGCAATTCGACAACTCGTCTTGGAAGACGAAGTTGTTCATCGAACTGCTTCTGGAGTATCATCTCTGGAATTGGGGGATGAGGCCACAGCGATTACAGATTTACGGCCAAGTGGAAAAATAGAACGGGGTTCAATTGTCTATGACGCCACTACAACGGGTGGTTGGATTACAGAGGGGGCAAAAGTGCGTATCATGCAATGTGGAATGACAATCGAGGTCGAGGAAATTAATTCATGATGGACATCATCGCTCAAGTTGCTCCTACTACAAATGCGTCTCCGCTCATTTGGGCATTTGTCTTTATAGGCATTGCAATTCTTCTTTTCTTTATCGAAATATTTATTCCATCAGGTGGTTTAATTGCATTGCTCGGTGCATTAGCAATCATCGCTTCCCTTATCGCATTCTTCATGCATGATGCAAATGTAGGGCTGATTGCAACTGGGTTTTACATCGTTTTCGGACCGGTGCTTGCTTGGATTGGATTCCGTATTTGGGCTGCTTCACCCCTTGCCACACGAATGGTACTAGGTGGCGTTGTCGAAGAGGATGAAGACGAAGCAAAACAACGAACGAACGCAAGACAACAAGAACAACGTGCCCTTCTTCAATCTTTTGTCGGGAAACGTGGACTCGCTATCACAGTTTTGCGACCAGTTGGGGTTGTTCGAATAGGCGGCGAACGTGTTGATGCGATGGCAGAAACGGGGAGTATTGAGGCAGGATCCACCATTGAGGTGACCTCGGTCTATGACAACCAAGTGAAAGTTCGAGTTGTCACGGACCAAGAGTGATACAATGTGTGATGCATTGAGAAGAAGGAGATTCAAATGAATGTTTTAGGTGCAATGTCAGGTTGGCTCATCGGTGGTGTCATTATCGGTGGGATTTTTCTGCTCATTATTGTTGCAATGGCATTTCAATATATTGGGCTTTATTTACAAGCATGGGTGAGTGGTGCCAAGGTTGGGTTTATCGACCTTGTCATGATGCGTTTTAGAAAAGTGAATGCAAAATCTGTTGTTATCAATCGTATTAGCGGGAAAAAAGCAGGAATTGAAATTTCTACAAACCAGCTTGAAGCACATTATCTTGCGGGTGGACGAATCACGAATGTTGTTCGTGCCATGATTGCTGCAGATAAGGCAAGAATTGATTTGCAGTGGGAGACCGCAACTGCGATTGACCTCGCTGGTCGTGATATCCTAGAAGCAGTTCGGACAAGCGTTGACCCAAAAGTAATTGACTGCCCAAGCGATGGTAGCAGTAAAAGAACCATCGACGCTGTCGCAGGCGACGGCATCCAACTTAAAGCACGCGCTAGAGTGACTGTTCGTACTAACATCGCACGTCTTGTTGGTGGTGCAACTGAAGAAACAATTATCGCTAGAGTTGGTGAGGGAATTATTTCAACAATCGGCTCTGCAACAACTCATTTGAAAGTACTCGAGAACCCAGACAATATTTCCAAAACGGTTCTTGCAAAAGGTCTTGACGCGGGCACAGCATTTGAAATTCTTTCTATTGATATTGCTGATGTCGATGTTGGTGAAAACATTGGTGCAACTCTACAAGCACACCAAGCGGAAGCAGACAAAGCAAGATTCCAAGCAGAAGCCGAAAAGCGAAGAGCGATGGCGATTGCACAAGAAGCAGAGCACCGAGCTGAAGAACAGAAAAACCGTGCACTTGTTGTCCTTGCTGAATCAGAAGTTCCAAAAGCAATGGCAGAAGCATTCCGTGAAGGTAACTTTGGTGTCATGGATTACTACAACATGAAAAATGTGATTTCAGACACTGACATGCGTTCATCCATTGCTGGCGAATCGCCAGAGTCTTAAGCGATGACAACTTCGACTAAACACAAACCCGCCATACTCGGAGGCGATTCCGCTGTCACTCTTCCTCAAGAAGACGCGTTACGGTGGCCACTGATAGACGAACAGGATGAACAAGCCGTTCTTGACGTTCTTAGAAGTGGCGAACTATCTTTACACCCTGTTGTTCGTGAACTTGAAGCAGCGTACAAAGAACGAACTGGTCGTCGATTTGCTTTAACACATAACAATGGTACTTCAGCAATCTTAGCAGGTCTCCATGCGATAGGCATACAGCCATTTGATGAGGTAATCGTCCCATCAGCAACTTGGTGGTCAAGCGTTATGCCAATCCTGCATTGCGGGGGCGTACCAGTATTTGCTGAACTTGAACCAGATTGTCTTGGCTTAGATCCAAAAGATGTCGAACGAAAAATTACAGAGAAGACAAAAGCGATTGTTGTCGTACATCTGTTTGGTATGCCATCAAAAATGGATGAACTCATTGCTGTGGCGAAGAAACATAATCTAAAAATTCTTGAGGATGCTTCACATGCTCATGGTGCAGTGTATAAAGGAAAACCGATTGGATCATTTGGAGATGTCAGTGTGTTCAGCATGCAGGGCAATAAACTTTGCCCTTCTGGCGAGGGTGGCATTTTGCTCTGTGATGACCAAGAAGTTTTAGAATCCGCTATTCGACTTGGTCATTATGAACGCCTTCTTGGACTTGAATCAAAAAACAAATATTTTGCTGCAACTGGATTTGGTTTCAAATTCAGAATGGCACCGATGTCAGCCGCACTTGCACTCTCGCAATTACAACGAATGGATGAACGAAATGAAAAAAGAAATGCAAACTGCATTTACTTGTCAAAGAAATTAGAAACACTTGGTATCGAAACTTTTCTTGCACCAGATGGAATTGACAGGGTGTATTTTGAGTTTCTTGTGAGGTATAACGAAGACCAAACGGGACTCCCGATTTGCGATCTTGTAAAGGGCTTACAAGCAGAAGGTGCCATGGTTGCTGCTCCTCGATATCCACTGCTTCACCAACAACCTGTCTTTACACATGGCGTTTGGTCAAAAATTGCACGACTTCCTGCAACCCCAGAGAATCCAATTCACTCGTATGACCCCTCTGATCTTCCCCTCACAACGCAGGGTAACGGTTCACTCCTGAAATTACCCGCGTTCCCATCTGCCACCCATGAATTACTTGATCAATATGCACTTGCGTTTGAGAAAGTACTTACACATTCAAATGACATCCCAAGAACAGACAACCCAGAAGTCCCCTCCTAACGCTGACGACATTCTGAAACAATTTTCAAACCCCTTACTAGTTGTGAGTCGGGTGGTATTGCTTTTCGGATTAAGGTGTGTGAAGTGGATACGACGTGTACATTGGAAGGCCGATGGATTAAAACATCTTGGCTTAGATGAACTACCAGTGATTTTTGCTTCAAACCACCAGAGCCATGTCGATACACACGCTATCCTAGATGTCCTTCCAAAACATATCCGAAAACAAACAGCCGTTGCAGCGGCATTTGATCATTTTGCAGATAACGATGGTACGTCAAAGAAAAAACGTATTGTTCAATTTCTTGTCGCAGCCACTTGGCATGCTTTCAGCATCGAACGTGTCCGTTCACCAATCTCATCGATACGGACAATGCAAAATTTGTTGGGTAAAGATTGGTCTATTGTGATTTATCCTGAAGGAACTCGAAGTCGCACTGGGGAGATTGCTCAATTTAAACCAGGGCTAGCGGTAGTTGCAAAGAAAAGCAACAGACCCGTGATTCCTGTGTCTGTTCAAGGGGGATTAAAAGTCCTTCCAGAAGCGACCTATATTCCACGCTCAGGGAAAATGCGAATTTCATTTGGAGAACCGTTACACTTCCAACAAGATGAAAGCTCTGCAGACTTCATGGCTCGTGTTGAAACAGCTGTTCGCACGATGGCATCCAACCAATGATTGAACAAGTTGAGCCAACTCTATGGTCGGGTCTTGATATTGCGTTGCTTGTCACGCTTCTTCCTTTATTGATTCTAAGTGCATTTTTCAGTTGTAGTGAGACAGCGTTCTTTCGTATAAACCAATCGCAACTTGTAGAGTTGCGCCAACGTAAAACTCCTCCGGCAAACGCTGTTCTGTACCTTGTTCGACATCGCCGGAATGTACTCATCACAATATTGATTGGCAATATGACTGCGAATGTGTTGTACTTCATTGTGGGGTCAGTTCTGATGCTTCACATGACGAGTGGTATTATAGAAATTGGGATTGCACTTGGAACACTCTTTTCGATCATCATCTTTGGTGAGGTACTCCCAAAGATGGCTGCAACTGCCAGACCAATTGGGATTGCATCATTACTTGCGCCACCACTTGTTTTAATACACCGAGGTGTTGCTCCGCTAAGAAAATTAGTCGACTTCTTAATTATTACTCCCCTATCGAGGATTGCCTCATCCGTTCCTGAGCCCTTAAATGCAGAGGAACTTGCAACCCTTGTTGAACTTTCCACATCACAGGGGGTTATTGATCAAAGCGAACAGCGAGCGTTATTTGAAGTTGTAGAACTTAGTCGTATACGGGTGCGTGAAGCGATGACACCTCGGGTACACATGATTGCAGCAACATCAACTTCAACAGAAGATGAGATTCGTGAAATCATTTCCAAAAGTCGCCTCACGCAACTTCCAATTTACGGTGATGATCTTGATGACATCGTTGGCATGTTGCACACAAAGCGCTATTTGCAACGGTGCCATGAATCATCTTCGATGATGCAAGCGAGTATGACGAGACCTCAATTCATTCCTCAACTTGCTACGCTCGATCAACTTCTTACACATTTTCGGGAAACAAAAACTCGTCTAGCAATTGTTGTCGATGAATTTGGTGGAACTGCTGGGCTTGTCACATTGGAAGATGTTCTTGAAGAGTTGATTGGAGAAATTGGCGATAACCCGTTGCGAGATACGCTCGAACCAAAAGAAATTGATACAGGCAAATGGCTCATCGATGCAAACACTGGTGTTCGTGAATGGGCACTAGCAACCGGCGTGTTCTTAGAACGATGCCCCGCGGCAACAATGGGGGGACTTGTCGCTGCCAGACTTGGGCGCATCCCATCTGTTGGTGATCGTGTAGATCTTGGCAATCTGCGAATTGAAGTTGACACGATGGAAGAATACCGTGTCGCTACTGTAATTGTGTCTCTTCAACATGCAGGAGAGTCCACATGACCGAGGTTTACTTTGCAATTGCAATAACGTTGATTGGTCTCTTTTTGAGTGCCCTGTACTCTGGTCTTGAAACTGGACTCTACACCATTAATCAAATTCGGCTTGACGTCCGTGCCCAGTCGGCTTTATCCTCTGCGTTGCGCCTGAGAAATCTGATTGACAGACCGACAAGAATGCTTGCTGTTCTTCTGGTCTGCAACAACATCGCAAATTACTTTGCAAGTTATGGCGCTGCACTTTTACTTGAAGAGACCGCCATTGGTCCGTGGCTTGCAATTTTGGTGAATGCAGTGATTATGATTCCACTTCTGTTTATTTTTGGTGAGGTACTGCCAAAAGACTTGTTCCGAACACACACAGATACTTGGACTTATAAATGTAGTCTCGTGCTTTCTCTAACGGACAGGGTGCTGTGGTGGACAGGTGTCGTTCCACTCGTCGCTGGTATCGGCCGAGTTGCTCGAAGTATACTCGGTACCGAATCATCAATAGAACCATCTCCTCGGAGGCGTTTTGGTTTGTTGTTCAAAGAGGGTCTTGAAGGTGGCGTACTTAGTGACGAGCAAATTACACTTGCTGACCGAGTCCTTTCGATGCAATCGCTTACTGTGCAAAGCGAGATGGTCCCTTGGACGCGTGTTTCCTGCATTGGTATAAACATCCCTGTGCATCGAAGACTGATTTCACTTAGTGGAACTTCTCATACAAGATTTCCCGTTGTCAATTCAAAGGGAACTGTTGATGGCATTTTGCCTGTACTCTCTGTCTTGCTTGAACCAAACGCTCCAACCAAACAATTACTCATCGAGCCCTTGTATATTTCACCCGATATTAAAGTGCAAGAAGCGCTAAATCAACTTCGAAAAAGTGGCAAACACATGGCGATTGTTTCTAGAGATGGAATCACTCCAATTGGAATCGTCACCCTAAAAGATTTAGTTGAACCAATCGTTGGCGAATTGGCTGCTTGGTAAACAGCGTATTGTTTTTATTCAATACTAATATCAATAATGTCAAGTTCAGCAGATCGATGACCACGAAACTCATTCACTTTGATTTTTCCAACAAGACTGATGTAAGAACCGTTTGCTATTTTTTCTATGACATCCCCGTGATTCCACCACACACAACGGACTCTCTCTTTTCCCACCTTGAATGAAAGGTGGGCTCCCTTTGCTCCCATTGCAATCACATTGCTTACTTTTACATTCATTACTTGAACAACTGGAACCGAGTTGCCAATTCCGAATGGTCCCATTTTTTCGAGATCAACTGCAGATGTATATGTAATTTCATGAAGATCTGCAATGACATCTGGCTTCGCTGTCCGTATTAGTTGCTCTTCCTTGAGCGTGTTTGAGGTGTATGTTGTAATCGCGGCAATAAAATCGTTTAAGGACTCTCTCTTCAGCGCCAAACCCGCTGCTGGAAAATGACCTCCAAATGAAATGAGGTGTTCCTGACAAGCGGCAAGAGCATCGTAGATTGAGAATCCTGCAATGCTTCTTGCTGACCCGACGAGTTCATCATCTTGACCTGAAAGTAGTATAGTTGGGCGGTATACATGTTCAATACATTTCCCAGCAGCAACCCCAACAACTCCTCGCGCCCAATTGTCATCTTGTAAAACGATGATTGGCTCATTTGTTAAATTTTTCTCTTCAATTTGCGATAGCGCGTCGTCCAGAATATCTCGCTGTACTTTTTGTCGTTCTCTATTTATTACTACAAGATGTTTTGCTGCTCCTGTCGCTAAGTCGCCCTCCAAATGGGTCAATAAATCAACCACTTCTGCTGCTTGTGACAATCGACCAACTGCATTGATGAGAGGCGCGATGCCAAAACTGATGTGAGCGGAGTTCAGCTTCTTACTTGGGGTATCCAGTTCCGTCATAATCGCACGCAAGCCAGAATTTGTTGTGATGGGCATCAGTTGCAAACCCCATCGAGCGAAAATTCTGTTGCTATTAATCAGCGGGACCATGTCAGCGATGGTTCCAATTGCAACGAACGGAATCATGTCAAGCAATGTTTGTTTTAATCGGTCATTGACGGTTGGGCTGTCTGACCAAATACGCGCAAGCGCCCATGCAACTTGGTACGCAACGCCTACTCCTGCAAATGGCGTTGTTGCCTCACCCTCGAGAGCAGGATGGACAATTGCATCACAATCTGGAAGCATTCCATCGTCCTGTGGTTTGTGGTGGTCAGTAATGATGAGCGAAAGCCCAAGTTCCTTCGCTCGATTTGCTGCTTCGATTGCTGTAATTCCGCAATCCACTGAGACAACAAGGTCTATGCCATTCTCTGCGAAATTTTCAATCGCTTTAACACCTATGCCATATCCTTCTTGAAGTCGATCGGGGATATAGATTGGTGGTCCTTGCTTGCCTGTAGCCGCTGCGATTGTGTGGTGAAGTACTGTTGCGGCGGTAATGCCATCAGCATCGTAATCACCAAAGATAATGATCTTCTTTTCCTCGGCAAGAGCATCTGCGATAAGTTGCGCTGCTTGGACTGCCCCATGAAGTTCACTTGGATCTTCTAAATCGAGCAGTTTAGAGTCAAGAAAAGCATCACACTCATTTTGACTTGAAATTCCACGAGCTTCAAGGATGCGTGTGCATAGATTGCCTGCTGGATTTGTCGCAGGCGGTGAAATCCATTTCCTAGTCATTCCCTTCATGCTCACATCCTACCCAAATTTGGCTATCATTCGCGAGTTCGAGACATTTCTCATTATGCCACCCACTTCATATCCATCCATGTTACTTATTGGTCCTCCCGGAGTCGGGAAGGGAACGCAAGGCAAAATTTTGGGATCAATCCCTGGTTTTTTTCACCTCGCAACTGGTGACATGTTCCGCTCGCTTGATAAAGAATCTGAAATGGGAATGGAATTTGCAAGATATTCCTCAAAAGGACTCCTCGTTCCTGACTTTTTGACTGTTCGACTTTGGCAAGAGCACGTTGCACAACTCATCGCCAAGGAAATGTACAACCCAGATTCGGACGTCTTACTCCTTGATGGTGTTCCCCGTAGTGAGCCTCAAGCTGAAATGATGGAGGAGTACATCAACCCCTTCATGGTTATTCACCTTGTATGTACAGATATTGATGCGATGGTCAAAAGGATGCAGAAACGAGCAATCGAACAGGGGCGACCAGATGATGCTGATGAATCCGTCATCCGAAAACGATTCGAGGTGTACAGCGAGCAAACCGCACCCGTTCTTGCTTGCTATGACGAATCCATCATTTCCAATATCGATGCACTAGGAACACAGGTTGAGGTGCTTCAACGCATCTTAAACGCCGTTGTTCCGGCTCTCATCTCGAAAAGTGACAGTCACTAGGTGGTGACTGTCACCACCTAGTGACTGTCACTCTTTATTGCCAAACCGCAGTTTTACTTGGAATCTACAAAAGTTTCCCTTATACTGAGTTCTGCTCTTTGAAAACTTGGGGCCGACCTGGTTTCGACCGGACAGGGAAGGCAATACATTGCGTAACGTGGAGCATCCTTGCCACGTAAAAAGGATGCACAATTTTTAGTTGGCAACGCTA
>CAZRPZ010000110.1:0-16833 GCA_964602215.1 uncultured Isosphaeraceae bacterium
GACCGCTTTTTCAAAACGATAATACGAATCGGCACCCGCGTAACTTTCGTCGCTCCGCATCATCCCCGCCCACTGCTCGTTTGACATTGCACCAGTGCCCGAGTCGGTGAGCAAATCAATCAAAACATCTTCAGCTCGGAGCAGAAAAACATTGTTGCCCGCTTTTTCAAGCGCATTGGCGCGTTCCTCTCTCGTTGTCGAGCGAATCGGCTGCACCTGACGAATACGAAAGGGTTCAATAATTGTTTTGAATTCCATTTTTTCTCTTCTGTTTCTCTTCTTATCCAATAAGGTGTTCAAGGATCGCCATGCGGGTTGCAACACCGCTTGTTACTTGCGAAAGAATTAAATTGTGTGGTGAACTTTCAATGTTTGCAACACTGTCATCTATTTCTAAACCGCGATTGATAGGTCCCGGGTGCATAATTGCCCCCCGCCCCCGAAATTCGGCGAACCGTTCTTCAGTTAATCCAAACTTGTCTCGATAATCTTCGCCAACCGTTGCGTTGCGTTCAAATTGCACGCGAAGCATCATGCATGCTGACACCCCCGAAAGTACAGTATCGAAGTCACTCGAAGTTTCGCAATCTACATCATCTGGAAGTAGTTCCGGTGGTGGTAGCAATTCCGGTGGTCCAACAAGCGTGACCTTCGCACCAAGTTTGGTAAGACCAATAATGTTTGAACGCGCGACTCTGCTATGCGCAATGTCGCCAACGATTGCAATGTGTTCCCCAGAAAGGTCGTCTTTTCCAAAGTACCGAGTTAAAGTTACGGCATCAAGCAGCGCTTGGGTTGGGTGGGCCGTTGTGCCAGAGCCAGCGTTGATGACGGGAATACCAACTTGTTGCGCAATTTCCCTTGGGCCATTTTCTTCTGAACACCGCACAACGATTCCTGCGACACCCATCGCTTCTAGATTAAGTGCCGTGTCGACAAGGGTTTCACCCTTTGATGCGCTTGATGTTTCGCCGAGCAAGTCAATGTAGTCGCCCCCGAGTCGTTTGGTTGCGATGGTGAAACTGCACCGCGTTCGCGTTGAGTTTTCCATAAAGAGGTTGGCGATTATTTTTCCAGCAAGCGGCTCGTCTGGTTCATACCGATCGCCCGCATCTAAAAAGTGCGATGCTCGCTGCATCAAGCCAACCATGTCCTCGCGGTTTAAATCCGCCAAACTCAAAAAATGTCGTCCTTTCCACGCCATAGAGTGCCCATTGTACCTTTATTGTGTTGGCCGAAACCCGATTTTTGATTTTGGTGGCTGGGGTGGTGTCGGGGGCGGGTTAAACAATTGCTGTAGCAAGCCAAAAATCTTCTGAATCTGCTTTCCGGTTTCAGCGCCCTGCTCATTCATTTCTTGCTCAAGTTTCAGAATTCGCTCTGCAAGGTCTTGGTTCATCGAAAGCAAGTGCCGCAATCGCACAAACGCCCGCATGATTTGGATATTGACCTCAATAGCGCGGCTCGAGCGAATAACACTCGAAAGCATCGCCACGCCAAGTTCGGTGAATGCGTAGGGCAACGTTCGACGACCACCGTGGTCCGATAATCTTGAGGTGCCAATTTGGCACTTCAAGTTTTCCCACTCTTCATCTGTTAACTGAAACATAAAATCACTTGGGAACCGACCATTGTTACGTTTAACTTGTCGCACGAGCCGCTTTGTCTCCACACCATAAAAACTCGCAAGTTGTTCATCCAAAAGCACTTTTTGCCCTCGCAAAAGCACAATTGAGGACTCAACCAAGTCCGCTGCAAACAATTCGATATCGTTCTTTTCTTCCACCCCCGTATGCTAATTTGGAATTACGCAACTCTTCGAATAACTGCCCTTTTTCGTGCAGTTAGTTAACCCCAATTGCCAATGGCAATCAGAAGATCGGTGACATTTACAAACCCGTCGCCGTTTACATCGGCTGGGCAATCGCTTGGGATTGTACACATCCCCCATTCGCTAATAATAATGAGAAGGTCACTCACATTCACAACACCATCGCCATTCACATCACCCTCAATTGGCTCGGTCGGTGATACATCAATCATGGAACTGTCCATCACAATCGGAACGCTCATTCCACCAAGCACCCACTGGTCGTATGCGATTTGACCGTTGTCGTTTGTAACGTTTGCATCGCGCAAAAACTCGATGTATTCCTTGCTCGTTGTTTGGTGGTACAACGTCGCAACCGCTTGCACCGCACCCTCTGGAATGTCGAACAACGTGTCATCCCAATATTGCCCATCGTCATAACTGTAATTCACAGGCGCGGATTGAATCGCTTCAAAATTTTCGTTGGTGAATCCCATTGGTGGAATACGGTTATCCGAGACAACTTCGTTGTTCAACACAAGGTGGAACGATTCACCCGCTGGCAAGTTTGTAATCTTCGCCATTTCGGGTGTCATACCAACCTTTACTTCATAGACTTTTGTATCGTCTGTAACAAGTTCGGCGGTCGAGAAGTCATATTCACCACGTTCTTCAATTGTTTGCCCACTGTTATCAATGAACTTGATATTCAGCCATATACGACGACCCTCAGGATAGCCAGTTGGCAAACTGTGTCCCGACATATTCGTAATCCGTACGTTGAGTTGGTTACCCTCTTGAGATAATTCCATATCGGAAGCTTTTTGCAGCAATGTTTCTGTTCGGGCATGTGCGAGTGCAATGCCCCCATCGGTTAAACCCGTTTCGTTATCGCTATACAGATTCCGAACAGCGCCCAAGACCCAACTGTTTGAGCCAACAAAACTGTGCTCAGGAACATGATCTCGCAAACCAACGTTATCCATTTCCCAGAAGACGCAGATCGCACCAGGGCTATCTGGCATATGGCAATCTTGGCAACTGTTTACGGCAACCCCACCATTGTTATCTGTAAATCGACCGTCTGCAAAAACAACACCCTCAGGTTGTGCAAAGGTAGAGTTTAACCACTCGCTATACGTTCGTTGCTCGGGCATCATCTGATGAATGTCACCAGTGGGATGTGCAGCATCCATTGCATTTGGCATAAATGTTCCATCTTCCTGCAAGGACAAAACAGGGTTTGATAAATCATGACATGCACCACAGAATGCAGCTTCTTCGTGGTGAGGAGATTGCAACATATCAACACCGTGCATGTTTTGAACAACATCGTCGTCAAGAGGGCTACGACGAGAATCAACAGGATCGATGATGTAACTCGCATTCCCTGCCTGCCACGGAAGATCTCCACTGTTGGCAAGGTCTGCAAGAATATCAACATCTTCAAGTGGATTCGATGCACTTGCTACGGGGTCAACCATTCGGTGGCAGAAATCACAACTTACTCCATCAAAGTCATCTTCAATTAACGCTGAACCATCGCTTGGCATCGCTCTGCCATGAATAAATCCACCCGGCATGTGGCAACGAATACAAAGTGTGCCAGCATCGTTGGCATCTTGGTTCGCGATTGTCATTGCCGCATGAAAAACAGGATCCCTTGAAGATTGCGCCATCATGCTTGTCACCCAGTTGTTATAGGGAGGTACAACCTCATCTTCATTTTGGTCATCATCAAATTGATGGCAATTGATGCAATTAAATCGGCTGACAGTGATGTAGTCATATCCAACAGGATCTGGCTGAGAACCCTCATGGTAAAAGTCATGCTCTGTTGTTGGTACCTGATTTTGACCACCACCACGCGGCGGTTTAGCAACCGCTATAGTTGTCAGCGATAGCGTCGCAATCAAGATGGTTCTACAGATGTGCATTAAGTTCTCTACTGCTTCTTTTCGTCGAATACGGGGGGTGGATGCAACGAAAGTTCGTCATTGAAATATAACCCAATTGATTGAATTCTCCAAGAGAATCTATCAAAACCGTACTTTTTATGTAGTTATCGGTATCCTACGCTTGATGCGACTGTTTGTACTTACCCTTTTTACCATGTTTTTTGGCTGTACAACAAGCCAAGGTCCAGATGTCCTATTCCTTGATTCAAGCCAATATCCATCGGTTTTTGATGCTGTAGTTGTTGCTGCCAACAACGATGGAATGAAACCAGTCCTTTTGGATAGGCGAAGTGGTGTCATCACAACAAAACCCGTGGTTGCAGGGAGTTTTGTAGAACCATGGAAGCCATCTCCATCAACCCCCCGTCAAGGGCTAGAAAACACGCTTTCTCTTCAAAGGCGAATTGCACGTTTTGAATTCACACCCGCTGCAATTCAGCCAATTCAAGCGATTAAAGAAGGGGATTTAAGCGGTCCAGACCTACTTTCAAGTTCAGGAGAGGATATCTCACAATATGAAGGACCCCTTGAATTGCGTGTGTGGGTGTATGTTGATCGTGAATACACGCAGGGAATTAGGCGAGGAACGTGGACCCTGCAAAGTGAGTCAGTGACAATAATCATGCCTACTCATGAGCCGTGGGAGCAAATTGCGGGTACGTTTTGGACGCCAATAAATCGTGATGTTGCACGCGAAAGAGCACTTCTTGCAACAATTGAGAATGCGATAATTCGATAGAAAGTCGGAATATTCCGGCAACGTACCGTAAATTACATATTGGACGTTGTTTCAGACCATTGAACTGCTACCCTTGCTTTGGAGATATGTTACGAATACTTGCTATACATGCGCTAACAGCATCTGCACTACTTAGTTCTGCGGTTGCTCTTGCTGACGTGAGTTCAGATCATGGACTTGACGATTTAATTGCGAGGATTGGAATCGAAAATATTCCTACCGGTGCGAATGTTGAAGTTGCACAAGTTGAAGCAGATAGTGCTGGTGGAAATTATGGTCCAAATACAACGAATGTTGATTTTGTTGGGAAAACATTTACATTTCTAAGTGGCAGTACTGGAAACTCTGGGCACGCAACTCAAGTTGGGAAGCGCATGTACGGTGCAGGGTCTGCTGGGATAGCACCCGGTATTACGGAGATTTTTGTGTATTCAGCAGAGGGTTGGGTACTTGGCGATTTTTTGCAAACTGGAACCGGAAGTAATCCATCCTCCCCTCCGAGTAATGTTGAACTCTTTAACAATAGTTGGATTGCCACGTTCGGTAGCATCGCCAGCGACAACCAAGCACTTCGCCGCGCCGATTGGTCCATTGATACACGCAATATTATGATTTTGAATGGCGTGAACAATTCTGGCGAACATTCCCCGCTCATGTCATTCGGGTTTAATTGTGTAAGTGTTGGTATGCAAGACGGTACTCATGTAGCAGATGCAGTCCCTTCGGGATATGAATTACCGGGCAGGCAAATTCCCCTCATCGTTGCAGAACAAAGTACTACAAGCAATGCTACAGGTGTAGTCTCAGCCGTGACTGCGTTGCTCATTGAAGCAAGAGATACACACCCAAACACAAGCGATAATTTTTTTGCTGGCTTCTCTGAAACAATGAAAGCGGTACTTCTTACTGGTGGAAACCATCTTGATGGGTGGACAAACAATCCAATTACAAGTGGCGTAAACCGTGGGCGCACAAACCAACCGATTGATGCTGTGGTTGGTGTCGGAACAGCAAACATCGACCGTTCATACCGAGTGTTAACTGGTGGGCAACATCCCTCAAGCACGACTCTTGGCAAGTTAAAAATTGCACCTACTGCTGGTTGGGACACAACAACTCTTTCAAACAATCAAAGTAAATACATTCGGTTCAACGTTGATTCACTTGCAAGTGAAGTGTCTATTTTGTTGACATGGCACCAAGTTGCAAACACAGGATTTGGAAGTTACTCCTTTGCTGATATGGATTTGGAATTAATGCAGTACAACAACGGCAAACCAACCTCCCTTATTGGTGATGCAGGTGTTGATGTTTTTTTGGCAGGGAATGTAATCAGTGAGAGCGAAGTTGATAATGTCGAACATCTGTATATCCAAAATCTTGCTGTCGGAGATTATGTGTTGAAGATTCACAGAGCCGACAGCGCATCTGGCTCAAGAGTGTTTGGCGTTGGATGGCTGTTCCCAGATGAAGAAGGTGTTCCGGGCGACATTGATGGCAATGGTCTGGTTGATGTGAACGACCTTCTCGTTATTATTTCTTCTTGGGGAACGTGTACAGGAGAGTGTCCTGCTGATTTAAGTGGTGACGGAGTTGTCGAAGTAAATGACATCCTGATCCTCCTCTCATTCTGGTCATAATTTTTGGTGTCCGACACCAAGTGTCAGACACCACAGGTACACTGTGAAGATGCGAAGGAGGAACCTTACTCCGATATGTATTATGGTTGGCTTGTTTGCGTTTTTCGCGGCATTTCTCCTCTACCCAATTTGGTTAACAGTTCAGGGTGGGTTTGAAAGTAGAGCTGGCGGATTCACATTCCACCACGTATGGACAGTTTTTGAAGATCCCATGTTGCGAGATGGTTTTTTCAATGCAGTGGGAATTGCGATTGGGACGACGCTTCTTTGCTTTATTATTGCGCTCCCGCTCGCGACAATTGCAGCGAAATACACATTCCCATGTAAGGGGATATTTTCTGCGATGGTGTTGGTTCCCCTGATTCTTCCGCCATTTGTCGGTGCTATTGGATTGCACCATTTGCTAGGAAAATATGGTGCAGTCAATACGCTACTTGTAGATTTTGGATGGATTTCAGAAGGATATGATTTTATTGGGAATGGCGGGTTTTGGGCTATTGTCTTTATTGAAGCTCTGCACCTGTATCCAATTCTATATCTTAATGCAACTGCAGCGCTTGCTAATCTGGATCCAGCGCTTGAAGAGGCAGCACAAAATCTTGGCGCATCGCCTTGGAGACGGTTTAGACAAATTGTGTTGCCCCTGATTCGACCCGGTCTATTTGCAGGCGCAACAATTGTATTTATTTGGTCGTTTACGGAATTAGGTACACCGTTGATGTTTGATTACCAAACAGTTACACCAGTACAAATTTTCAACGGCATTAAGGAAATGGACACCTCGCAACAACCCTTCGCCTTGACTGCTGTCATGTTGTTTGCTGCAATTCTCTTTTATATCCTTGGAAAGTTGGTCTTTGGTGGGAAGGCATATGCCATGTACTCCAAAGCGTCTGTTCAGGCATCTATGGAAAAACTTTCCAAATTTAAAGGATTGCTTGCGATGATCGCGTTTACGATTGTGATTGGGCTAGCAATTTTGCCACATATTTCTGTTATTTTTACTTCACTGTCAGTTGAGGGTTCTTGGTACAAGTCGGTGTTGCCGACGAGTTTCACCTTTGACCATTACGAAGGAGCGTTGAGCCATAAACTTGCTGTGGGATCGATTAAGAATAGTTTGCTTTATTCGACACTTGCGGTGGTGATGGACATAGGGATTGGAATACTGATTGGTTACATTATTGTGCGCACAAAAATTCGGGGTCGAAGTTTACTTGACGCACTCTCGATGTTGCCACTCGCTGTTCCGGGACTTGTAATGGCATTTGGATATGTCGCGATGACACTACGCTGGCCTTTTGGAGAGGGAGACCCTCTTGAAGGGGTGATTGATGTGCTTGGAGCAAATCCAAATCCTATCCTCCTTCTTGTTATTGCGTACGGAGTTCGCCGACTTCCATACGTTGTTCGGTCAACTGTTGCAGGGCTTGAACAAACGAGTGGAGAATTGGAAGAGGCAGCGATGAATCTTGGAGCGGGTCGCGTTCGCGCAGTGCGCACCATCATTATTCCACTCATCATGGCGAATATCATTGCTGGTGGACTTCTTGCATTTAGTTTTGCGATGCTAGAAGTTTCAGATTCATTGATTCTGGCTCAACGGGAATCTCATTACCCAATAACGAAGGCAATTTACACGCTCTTTGAACGGCTCGGTGATGGACCATACATTGCGAGCGCCATGGGTGTCTGGGGTATGGCGCTCCTTGCAGTCACGTTGATAGGCGCAAGCGTTCTTATGGGGAAGAAAATGGGCGCAATTTTTCGTGTCTGACACAGGGTGTCTGCCACCTTGTGTCTGCCACCCTGTGTCAGACACCAAAAGCGTACCAGCATCACTATAATGCCCTGTCTAAATGCCCTACACCCTCTCACCAATTACAGACGCTTACGATCTTGAAATTGAAACACTCGACGAATTACAAGATCGAGCAGAATATGATGACAGATGGATTCTGAATTTTGGTCCACAGCATCCAGCAACCCACACCACACTTCGGTTGATTCTTGAACTCGATGGGGAACGAGTTGTTCGCGCAACACCCCATATTGGATATCTTCATAGTGGGTTTGAAAAATTAGCGGAACACCATAATTTTGACCAGTACGTTTGTACTGTTAGCCGGATGGATTACATTAGCCCAATTGTGAATGACATTGCATGGCATCATGCTGTTGAAAAACTTCTAGATATTGATCTCACCCCTCGTTGCAAAGTACTTAGAACGATTCTTTGCGAATTAGGACGAATTCAAAACCATCTTCTTTGTGTTGGAGCTGCCGCGCTCGACCTTGGTGCATTCACAGGATTCTTGTATGGGTTTAATGAGCGGGAACATGTCTATGACATCATGGATTATGTGTCGGGGCAACGATTCCACCCTGACTACACACGCGTAGGTGGATTGAAGAATGACCTTCCATGCGAAGCGACGTTTCAGAAGATGGTGCACAAATTTATTGATGTCAGAATGCCAAAAGCAATTGGTGATATTACATCTCTTTTAAACACAAATCGAATTTTTATTGACCGCGTTCAAGGAATTGGAACAATTTCTAAAGAAGATGCAACGGCATGGTCTTTAACGGGTCCACTTGCTCGCGCTTCTGGCGTTACTCGTGATTTACGAAAGGATGACCCCTATCTTTGTTTTGAAGATAATTGGGACGACCAAGGTGCTACGCCAGTTGAGTTTGATGTTCCAATTGCAACAACAGGTGATTGCCTTGCAAGGTATCACGTCCGTCTTGAAGAAATCAAACAGTCTTGCCACATTATTCGACAACTCATCGATTGCATCCCAAGCGGTCCACTGAATGTATTACCAAGCGGCGGAATACACCTGCCTCCAAAAGAACAGGTGTACAATTCAATTCAGGGCACGATTCAGCAATTTGAATTAGTTATGCCTAATCGTGGATGGAAGTCGCCAGTTGGTGAATGTTACGGAGCAATTGAAGGACCAAATGGAGAATATGGATTTTACATTGTGTCTGATGGAGGACCATGTGCTTGGAGAGCAACACCAAGGCCGTGTTCTTTTATAAACTTCCAAACTTTTGCAAAAATGTTTGAAGGTCATCAGCTTGCTGATCTTGTTGCAATACTTGGATCTCTAAACATCATTGCAGCGGAACTGGATCGATAAGGAAATTTATGGCTTGGAATTCAAAACAATCTGCAGCACTGACCATTGAGCAACGCTCAGAACCATACCTTACTCCACTCCTGATCGAAAAAATTACGAAGGAGATTATGCCACGGTATGCAACGACCAAGGGCGCTTTGATGACAACGCTACATGAGGTTCAACACGAATACGGTTACGTTCCATGGCAAGCGATGGTAGAAATTGCAGATGTGCTTGGAATTACTCCAGCTCAAGTTGCAGACGTTGTATCGTTCTATGAGGATTATCACAGTGAACCAATGGGAAAATATATTTTTGGTATTTGTCAATCTGTGGCTTGTGAAGTATGTGGTCACCAAGCAATTATTGATCACCTGAAACAAAAATTAGATATTGATGTTCACGAAACAACTGAAGACGGAATGTTTTCGTTGCTTGGGATGGAGTGTATCGGAGCATGCGATATGGCGCCATGTGCATTAGTGAGTGGCACACAGTACAACAAATTAACAATTTCAAAAATAGATGAACTCGTTAGTAAGTGTAAAGAAGAGGGATGATGTCAACAAATAACAACAAACCTTTAATGCGTTGCCTTGGCGAATTTGTTGGGCACATTGTTCGTGCAGTTACGTCTAACCCCTCAACACGAGAAGTGAATCGAACCGTTGAAGAAAAAACAGATGGGAATGTAACCCTGCGGCGGACAACCATAGATGAAATAGAAGTTACTCCAAAGGAAATTCAAGGTGACTGAGCGATTTTTAACCAGAAACATTCCTGCGAATCGTAATGAACGCAAAACTATTTCTTTCCAAGAGTATGTTTCAAGGGGGGGATATGAAACACTAAAACAATCACTTCTGAAAACACCAGAAGAAATTGTTGAAATTGTCAAAGCAGCAGAATTGCGAGGACGAGGTGGTGCGGGCTTCCCCTGTGGAGTGAAGTGGACATTCTTACCAGAACCAGACGGTAACCAACGGTATCTTTGTGTGAACTGTGATGAAGCAGAACCCGGAACATTCAAAGATAGATTGCTTGTTGATTTTGACCCTCATTCAGTCATCGAAGGAATTGCAATTGCGTGTTATGCATGCAAACTTGATACGGTTTTCTTTTTTATGCGTGGCGAATGGGCAGCACAAGCAAAAATTATACAAGACGCAATCAACGAGGCATATGAGCATGGTATTTTTGGAAAGCAAGGCATATTGAATGGGGCTTCCGATTTCGCTGTGGAATGCACATTGCATCGAGGCGCAGGCGCATATATTTGTGGCGAAGAGACCGCATTACTTGAAGCGGTTGAAGGAAAACGCGGGTGGCCACGAATTAAACCCCCCTTCCCAGCGGCAAGTGGCTTGTTTGGTCGACCAACAATTATTAACAATGTCGAGACACTTGCAGCAGTGCCATTGATTATCGAACATGGTGCAGATTGGTGGAAATCTTTTGGGTGCGAATCAACTATTGGAGCACCAGCAAGTTTTGGTTTAAAACTAATGGGTGTTTCTGGACACGTGAACAATCCGGATGTGTTTGAAGCTCCACTTGGCATTCCGTTACGCGAACTTGTTGAAAAGTATGCTGGTGGAATGAAAAATGGACGCGCATTCAAAGGGGCAATTGCTGGCGGGATAAGCATGGGGGTACTTGGTCCCGATCAATTCGATGCGGGAATGGATTTTGACATTGGCACAAAATACGAAGTGATGGGTCTTGGCACCGCTTGCCCAACGATCTTTGACGAAAATACAGACATGGTTGCAGTTGCACGAAATGCAGCGCGCTTCTTTAAGAACGAATCATGCGGTCAATGCACTCCGTGCCGTGAGGGTGCTGACTGGATATATAAATTGCTTGTTCGGATAGAACGAGGCGATGGTTCGCTGAAAGACCTTGACCAATTACTTGAAGTAGCAAATTCAATGGGCGTCATTCCCGGAACAACAATATGCGGTTTATCGGATGGCAATAGTTGGGCTGTTCGCACAATCGTGAATAAGTATCGAAGTGAGTTTGAAGCACGCTGTAAACCCCATATCGTTCCGATAACAGCGAAATCTACGGCATAATTTGTTATTTCCCCAGATAGTTGTATCCTGTACACACAAAATGGAAGAGTCATTAGAACAATCCGACCAACCTCCGCCGAGTGTCTCCATCCAAGGAGACGCCGATGTTCGCTACGACTGGTTGATAGAGCACACAATTGCAGCGTTGACATTTTTATCTAAAGAGGAATCAGAAATCACAATACGAGTTGTGGATGACGCAACGATGTCAGAACTCCACCGTAAACACTCTGGTGTAAACGGCACAACGGACGTATTAACTTTTGATAACGGAAGCAATGAACATTCTGTGTGTGCAGACATTGCTTGTTGTGTTGATGAGGCCAATCGAGAAGCAGGACAACGCGGACATTCTTTGGACGAAGAACTGCTGTTGTACATCATGCATGGAATATTGCACTGTTGTGGATTTGATGATGGCGATGAAAATTCGCATCGAGAAATGCATAACGAAGAAGATCGAGTGTTAGAAGCAATTGGGGTTGGATCAGTTTGGAGTAAGGACTCATGATTGGAACAATCTGGATCATTCTTGTTTTTATTGTGTTTCTTTACACATGGTTGTCAACGATTGAACGTGCGATGATGATGACATCTCCGCTTGTGCTTAGGCACGAATTGGAAATCCACGGAACACCACAACGCGGATTATGGATTGAAAAACAGTATGAATCTACGCTGCAATCAATTTCACTTTTGAAGATTCTGTTCTATCTAGCGAGTATATTTGGGTTCACACTGCTCTTCACAAATCAACCAACTCTGATGGAATTCATTTTTGGTTCGGCAATTGCAACAGCGCTCTATTGGATTGCTGCATCTGTACTAGCCAGCGCAATTGCACGGGCAGTCCCACTAGGAACAGTAAAATTGAGTTGGTATTTCCTGAGATTGGTGTCACTTTTTAATCCACTGATTAAGTGGTGGGTTGGCGGAGTTTCAGAAATTGCCCAAAGGTTAACAGGCGCAAATTTAAAACAAACGAATGGATTAAATTCGATTGAAGAACAACTTTTGTTATCCATCGAGCATTCTCAGAGAGAGGGCGGCATTCCAGCTGAAGCTGCAGAAATGATGGAGAATGTTGTTGATTTAAGCGACACAGATGTTGGCGAAATTATGACACCGCGAACGGATATTGAAGGAATTGAAATTACAAACAACTTGGATGAAATTAGATCATTTGCACTGGAATCTGGACGATCTAGAATTCCAATCTTTAAGGATAGTCTCGATCAAATTTTGGGAATTTTGTACGTGAAAGACATGATTGAATTTTTGGGTTCTGATGTAAACGGTTTTGAGTTGAAAAATATTCTACGGAAACCAATCGTTGTTCCAGACACAAAGCCAGTGCAAGAACTTCTTGCAGATTTTCAAACGAGTGAAGTACACATGGCTGTCGTGATTGATGAGTATGGCGGAACTGCTGGGCTTGTTACGATTGAAGATGTTCTTGAAGAAATCGTTGGCGAAATTCGTGATGAGCACGATGATTCGGAAGCAGATAAGCCAGAGTTGAAGCGAATAGATGGCCAAACCGTAGAAGTTGATGGACGATTTAACCTTGATGATTTCAACGATGAACTCGGGCTTGAGTTACCAGAAGACGAAGAGTACGACACGATTGCGGGTTTTATCCTCGCGACAATCGGGCACGTTCCACTACAGGGGGAGGCCATTGAATCGCATGGGATGAGAATTACTGCCATCCAAGTCTCTGAAACCCAAATAATTAGGTTGTCGATTGAAATTTTACCGACCGAAGACTAAAACGCAATTAAATACTATTTTTTTACGTTATTCTGTTTAAACCCACAATGAAGGAAACTCATATGAAACACATAATCACATCCCTTGCACTCACCTCAACATTCATGCTGATTGGCTGTAACAAAACAGAAAATGCAAAAACGATGGCATCTGCAGAGCCCGAACACCTTGACGTTGATGTTCAAGTTGAAGGGGGCGAGATAATTGTGATGATTGATGGAGAAGAACAAGTACTCGATTTAGAAGAAGTAATGAGCGGTGTTGGTTTTGAAAATATTGATGGTGAAGTGAGTGTTTCAGTGATGGCGTTTAGTGATAACGATGGCAAAATGCCACACCCCTCACACATGATGCAAATGCAAAGAGGAGGGGCACCGCACGGCGAGTGGAGAATGCATGACCACGATATTCCTGAAGAACATCAATTTATGGACGAATTGGGAATCTTGAACGAAATTGCAATGCA
The DNA here is from genome assembly GCA_964602215.1 of uncultured Isosphaeraceae bacterium. Classification (GTDB taxonomy): domain Bacteria; phylum Planctomycetota; class Phycisphaerae; order Phycisphaerales; family SM1A02. Next base: position 13,599 of record CAZRPZ010000110.1, read on the forward strand.
ACTTCATAATAATGATGCTGTGGCACTTCTTGGGATACACATGATTCGCGATGAACTTGAAGGTGATGTACGAATGGGTGCTCTTGAAGCAATTATAGAAGAAAGCGCATCTGGCACTCCAGCTCGCAACGCAGCAATTATTGTCGCAATTCAAACGATGCAAGAAGAGGGTGATGAAGAAGCTGCAGCTGATTTGATGGTCGAGTTAGTTCTTTCTAACTGAGCAGGTACTCGTATTTTTTAAGCCGCTTTTCTAACCCGCTTTTTATCGACATTTTTTCCCCTGAATCAAGTTTGTCGCAAACAACAGCAAGCATGTTTACGAGGCCATGGAAATCTTCGATAGATATTATTTCTGGAGCAACCCGCGCAGGTTTCTTTTGATGTAATACACCGTCGATGTTTTTCATGTTGTGATAATTGCCGAGCGGTAGACATAAGCAAGTCGAAAGATACCCGTATGAACAAAACGCCGTTGATTCACACGTACCGCCAGGCATAAGTTTACGTTGCCAACGAACTTTCTTTTGAGTACCCATAATCTCTGCAATCCTATTAGTAAGTTCGGGTCCAAAAACACTTGTTTTGTCGCCAACTCGAAGAATTGGACCGCTCCCGATGGGCGATTCTGGAAAACTTCTCGATGTTTCAAGACAAAGTAAGCGAGATGATTTTGGGACAGTGTTGTGTTTTGCTGCGGCGATTGCTCCAACAAATCCTATTTCTTCAGCACGAGTAAGTAGAACACCAACATGACCGAGTCTTGGCATCTTCTTAATGGTGTCGAGTGCTGCGATAGCAGAGGCAACACCCGCTAAATCATCGCAAGCTGGTGCGTGGAGTAAACCATTCTTGATAACTGGCGGCGGAAATTTCCACCGAGCAACATCATCCTGAATCAAAAATCCAGCAACGCTTTTTCTCAATTTTACGATGACTCGTTTAAATGGTTTCGACTTTTGGTGAAGGGATTCAATAGTTCCAATGTATCCATTTCCCTCATTATCGAAGACTTCAACCAATGTTCCAACAAAATACGCATCGTTCACTCCACCTCGGAACTCCATTTCAAGTCGCCGCTGGTCAATTTGTTTTCTGACTACAAACGCTGGGTGATCAAGATGTGCTGTGATGTAAATCGGCTTCTTTGACGATTTCCGAACCTGCGTTAACAGCAGATTCCCAAATTTGTCTTTCTTCATCCGAATATTCTTTTGCCTGTTGACCCACTGCTCAATCCAGTCAACAACCCGCCATTCTTGCCCTGCAGCAGTAGGAATTGCCGTGAGTTCCATCAACCATTTTACATGTCTCTTCATCTCATCCATTCTATGGTGTCTGACACCGGGTGTCTGACACCATAGAATATAGTGATGGCATTAGCGACAATTGAGGAGATTTTGGAAGATCTGCAACTTGGCAAAATTATTGTGCTCATTGACGATGAAAATCGAGAAAATGAAGGCGATTTTGTCGTAGCTGCTCAGTACGTAACCTCTGACTTGATTAATTTTTTTACGAGAATAGGCGGAGGGTATTTGTGTATTGCGATGACTGGAGAGGATTGTGAACGACTTGAATTGAGCCCTCAAGTAAGGGAGAACACAAGTGTTCGAGGAACGCCCTTTACAATCAGTGTAGACGGGCATCCCCGTCATAACATCACGACTGGAATTTCAGCAGCAGATAGAGTAAAGACGATTGAATTACTCGTTGATCCTAATTCTAGCCCAACGGATTTTGTACGTCCCGGACATATAAATCCGCTGAGGGCTCGAGATGGTGGTGTTCTTGCAAGAACCGGACAAACCGAGGGTTCAGTCGATTTATGCAAGCTCGCTGGTTTACATCCAATCGCTGCCATTATTGAAATTGTGAAAGATGATGGGGAAATGGCTCGCGTTCCAGATTTAGAGGTCATCTGTAAGAAATATGATTTAAAAATGTGTTCTGTCGAGCAAATTATTGAATATCGTCTTGAGCGAGAAAGTTTAATAGAACGAATAGAACCGGTCTATGGAACACCAATCGAGACTCCATTTGGCATCTTTAATTTAATCGCATACCACAGCGCAATTGACGCTGTTCCTCATCTTGCATTGACGGTTGGCGGCGTAGGCGAACTTGATGAATATGGCGTTGCTAAACCTATTGAAAATCCAACACTTGTTAGAGTGCATCGAAGAAATTTGCTCGGTGATATTTTTGATGCAACGAATCACCCATCAGGCAAAGAGCTCCGCGCTTCGCTTCGAATGATTGCTGAAGAAGGAAGCGGTGCACTGATATATCTTCGTCCAGAACAGTATGGGGATGAATTCATCGACAGGTTACAAAGAATCCACCGCCCAACCACTGATGTCAACGTTCCAGACTTAACAGATACAAAGAAACCGATGGATCGGCGGGACTATGGGACAGGTGTACAAATTATTCGAGATTTAGGTCTCAAAAAATTAAAGTTACTTACAAATCATCCAAAACACCTTACCGCATTACACGGATTTGGAATCGATATTGATGAGCAAATCCCCATTGAGTTTGAAGAGAACGGTTAATTTCGGTTATTCAGTAACACGGCAAGTCGAAAACAGAGTTTTACTGATTCTAGGTAAATCCAAACGAGGGTGACCATCAAAATAAATCCACAGAACCACTCCATCTGCTTCGGTGCACCCGACTGAATTTGTTTTTCAATCATTCCGAAATCAATAATTAACCAGAGAGATGCAACCCCAAGAATCAACACATTAATTCCAACCCCAATCCAACCAGCAGTTCCTCCTTGGAAAGCGGAATTTAGTGACAGGAATGGCATCTCAGCACTGAAAAATAGTTGCATACAAAACGAAATCAAGTATGTCACAAAAATCCCAAGTGTGAGTACCCCAACTACGCTAGTAAAAATTCGAGTAGGTTTTAGAATACGGAAGTAGTACAACGCAAGCATTGAAATAAGAATGCTAATCGTGACTACGAAGGCCTGTAGAGCGAGCCCACCAGTGGCAGTTATTTCCATTTGTGCGAGTGTTGAATCGAGCGCCTTCGTCAAAACACCCAAGAATGCACCTTGAATTACTGCGTATATCCAAGCAGTTTGTTTGGCTCGAAGTGGATTTCGCATAATCATGAAATACACTACGATGGTTGCAATGAACCCAATGATGCCAAGAGGCCAAGCAAGATTTGGGTAATTATTGGTCAGTGAAATACCAGCCATCCCACCCGCGACAGC